>JBCNPL010000437.1:0-3180 GCA_039593375.1 Paraburkholderia sp.
GGCTAGTCGACGATATTCTCGCGTCGTTCACGCGCCTTGGCCATGAGCGCTGGAAATTGATCGAAGAAGCGCGGAACGCGATTTCGCTTCCATTTTTCATGATGCTGACGTTTTGGCTCACTGTAATCTTTCTCAGCTTCGGGCTCGTCGCACCTCGCAACGCACTCGCGCTCGTGACCATCGTGCTGGGCGCGCTATCGATTGCGTCGGCCGTCTATGTGATCGTCGACCTGGAGACGCCGCTTACTGGATCGCTCATCATTTCGAGCCATTCCATGCGGGATGCGCTTGCGCATCTGAGCCGCTAGCGAGCGCTGGCGACCGGCGCGGCGCTGACTTTTACATCGTTTTGGGAACGGCGCGTATGGCGCATATCGCTGATCGGGCAGCGGCGCCTTGCCGGTGTCATTCCACTTTGGCGGACGTTCGCAAATACTCACCGAGGAAATCGACGAAGGTCCTGAGCTTGACCGAAAGCTGATTTCGCTCGAGATAGATCGCGTGGATGTTCGCATTTGGCAACGCCCAATCCTCTAGCAACGGCACGAGCTTTCCACGCTCGAGATGGCCGTGGATCTCCCACTGCGAGCGCACGACGATGCCGCGCCCCTCGAGCGCCCATTGCAGGACGACGCTGCCGTCGTTGCTCGCCAACGCCCCGTCCACCTTGATCGTCTCCGCGCGTTTGCCGCGGGAAAAGTGCCAGCTGCCGTATGCCGAATCGTTTTCGCGCAAGACGATGCACGCATGCCGGGTTAAATCGTGCGGCACCGAAGGCTTGCCATGTCGCGAAAGATAAGCCGGTGATGCGCAGACGATGCGCCGGTTCTCCAGCAGCAAGCGGGCATTGACGCGCGCATCGGGGACTTCGCCGAAGCGAATGCCGACATCGAAACCTTCTTCCTGAAGGCTCATCGGCCGATCGGTGAGCTGGAGTTGGATCTTCATCGCGGGGTAACGTGCGACGAATGC
Organism: Paraburkholderia sp.; assembly: GCA_039593375.1. Taxonomy (GTDB): domain Bacteria; phylum Pseudomonadota; class Gammaproteobacteria; order Burkholderiales; family Burkholderiaceae; genus Trinickia. The sequence goes on from JBCNPL010000437.1 coordinate 973, forward strand.
CGACACTGCCGGCGCAATGCGCGCACGCCCGAATCCGAACGACGCATTCACACGGAGCAGACCGGTGGGCTCACCCCGGCTACGCGCGACGAGTTGCTCGAGTTCCGACAGTTCGTCGAGGATTCGCGAGCCGCTCGACAGATACAGCTCGCCCTCCGGCGTGAGGCTCAGACGCCGCGTGGTGCGGTTCATCAAGCGCACACCGAGGCGCCGCTCCAACTGCGCGACCCGCTTGCTGACGGCGGGGGGCGTCACGCCCAGTTCGCGAGCGGCGGCAGCCAGGCTGCGATGCCGCGCGACGAGCGCAAAAACATTGAGATCCGAAAAGCTGTCCATCGATTCGTTCCTGGAAGTTACGATCGGATTGCATTTGCGGAAACCCAATCGCGTGCGTTATCAATTAGACTCGAATCAACGTTGGGAGACAACCATGTTCGAAGGTTTCAGCGATGCGTCGGCGCACATCGACGGCATCGATATTCGCGCGATCAAGGGCGGGCACGGTCCGGCGCTTCTGCTGCTGCACGGGCATCCGCAGACGCACGCGATCTGGCACAAGGTGGCCCCGGTGCTCGCGGAACGCTTCACCGTGATCGCTGCCGACTTGCGCGGCTACGGCGACAGCGGCAAGCCTGCGGGCGCCGCGGACCACTCGAACTATTCGAAGCGACGCATGGCGCAAGACCAGGTCGAGTTGATGGCCAGCCTCGGCCATCCCTCGTTTGCCGTGATCGGTCACGATCGGGGCGGGCGCGTCGCCGCGCGCATGGCGCTGGACCATCCGGCCGCGGTGACGAGGCTCGTCACGCTCGATGTCGCGCCGACGCTCGCCATGTACGAGCAGACATCGTTCGCATTCGCGCGTGCCTATTGGCACTGGTTCATGCTGGTTCGGCCCGCGCCGTTTCCGGAGACGCTGATTCGCGCAGACCCGGACCTCTATTTGAAACAGACGATCGGCGCGCGCAGCGCGGGCCTCGCGCCGTTCACGGCGGCAGCCTACGCGGAATATCTGCGCTGCTTGTCCGATCCTTCCACGGCGCACGGCATCTGCGAGGACTACCGCGCGAGCATCACGATCGATCTCGAACACGATCGAACCACGCTCGACGCAAAAGAAACGATCGCCTGTCCCTTCATGGCATTGTGGGGTGCGCAAGGCGTCATCGAGCAATGCTTCGATCCGCTCGCCGAATGGCGCGCCTATGCGCCCGACGTACAGGGCGGCGCGCTGCCATGCGGTCACTACATTCCCGAAGAAGCGCCGCAACAGTTGCTCGATTGCGTGTTGCCCTTTCTGACCCAGTAACGTCATGTCCAACCGAACTCTCTATCACAAGCTCGTCGATTCGCACGTGGTCTCGCGAATCGACGACGAGAACGTTCTGCTTTATGTCGATCTGCATCTGATGAACGAGTACACGAGTCCGCAGGCATTCAGCGCGCTCGATGCGCGCGGCCGCACGGTGCGGCGGCCTCGTCAGCAGCTTGCGGTCGTGAGTCACATCATTCCCACGCACGCGGAATCGCCGCGCGTCATTCGCGATGCGGCTTCGCTACTGCAGGCGCAAAATCTCGCGCGCAACTGCGAGCGCGCCGGCATCCGGCTGCTCGCCGCGAACGATCCGCTGCAAGGCATCGAGCATATCGTCGCACCGGAGCTCGGACTGATTCGTCCCGGCATGGTCGTGCTGTGCGGCGACAGCCACACGACGACGTATGGTGCGCTTGGAGCGCTCGGCTTCGGCATCGGCACGTCGGAAGTCGAGCATGTGCTCGCGACCCAAACGCTTGTCTACCGGCTCGCGCGGACGATGCGCATCACGATCGACGGTGCGCTACCTTACGGGACCTCGGCGAAGGATATGGTCATCTGGCTCATCAGCCGGATCGGTGCACAAGGCGCGCGCGGTTACGCGGTCGAGTTTCGCGGAACGACGATCGATTCGCTGTCCGCCGAAGCCCGCATGACCCTTTGCAATATGACGGTCGAAGCCGGCGCGCGAGCCGCGCTCATTGCGCCTGACGAGATCACGTTCGACTACGTGCGCGCTCATACGCCTTCGCTCGATGTGACGGCATGGCAAGCCGCGCTCGAGGACTGGCGAGACCTCTACTCCGACGCCGGCGCGCACTTCGACGCCGAACACCGGTTCGATGCCCGCGATATCGCTCCTTTCGTTACGTGGGGCACGAGTCCGGACCAGG
>JBCNPL010000438.1:0-3178 GCA_039593375.1 Paraburkholderia sp.
GCCGCGGCTACGACTACGCCGTAACCGGCCTCTTCGGCAGGACCGTTAGTTAGAAAGGCAGCTTCGCGTCAGGCTTCGCCGCGAGAATCACGCGGCGGAAGTCTTCCTGAATCCGCTTGAGCGCATCCGCGCTATCGGCCTCGAAGCGCATGACGACGACAGGCGTCGTATTCGACGAACGCGCAAGCCCGAAGCCGTCCGGATACTCGACGCGCAAGCCATCGATCGTGATGACGTCGTCGGCGCCCGTGAAGCGCGCTTCCTTCTGCATCTTGGCGATCAGTGCGAAGTTCTCGCCTTCCTCGAGCTTCAATTGCAGCTCGGGCGTCGAGAGCGAGTTCGGCAGATCGTTGAGCGTCTTGCTCGGGTCTTTCTCACGCGAGAGCAGCTCGAGCAGCCGGGCGCCCGTATAGAGCCCGTCGTCGAAGCCGTACCAGCGGTCCTTGAAGAATACGTGGCCGCTCATTTCGCCCGCTATCGGCGCGCCTGTTTCGCGCAGCTTCGCCTTGACGAGCGAGTGCCCCGTCTTCCACATCAACGGCTCGCCGCCTTGCTCGCGGACCCACTTCGCGAGATTGCGCGTGCACTTCACGTCGTAGATGACCTTCGCACCGCGATTGCGCGAGAGGATCTCGCTCGCGAACAGCATGAGCTGACGGTCCGGATAGATGATCTGCCCGTCTTTCGTGACCACGCCGAGACGATCGCCGTCGCCGTCGAACGCGAAGCCGATCTCGGCGTCCGTTTCCTTCAGCGCGCGAATGACGTCCTGCAGATTCTCCGGATGCGCCGGATCCGGGTGATGGTTCGGAAAGCTGCCGTCGATCTCCGTGAAAAGCTCCACGAGCTCGCAGCCCAGCGCCTTGAAAAGCCGCGGCGCCAAGCCGCCCGCCACGCCGTTGCCCGTATCGACGACGAGCTTCATCGGCCGCGCGAGCTTGATGTCGCCGACGATACGCTCGATGTACTTGTCGGCGATGTCGTACTCGACATACTCGCCGTTGCCGGCGCTGAAGTCGCCGTCGGCGATGCGCTTGTAGAGCGCCTGAATCTGGTCGCCGTAAATCGCCGCGCCGCGCAGCACCATCTTGAAGCCGTTGTAGTCGGGCGGGTTGTGGCTGCCCGTGACGACGATGCACGAATCGACCGAGCGCTCACCGTTCGGAAGCGCGAGCGGCACGCTGGCGGCGAAGTAGCCGACCGGCGTCGGCACCATGCCGACGTCGACGACATCGACACCGGCCGAGCGCAAGCCGTCGGCCAGCGCGGCCGACAACGACGGGCCCGATAGACGCCCGTCGCGCCCGATGACGACGGCATCGCCGCCCTGGGCGCGAATCTCGCTGCCGAACGCCCGGCCGATCAGACGGGCGACATCGACATCGAGCGTCTTGCCGACCACGCCGCGGATGTCATACGCCTTGAAGATGGATTGCGAAATCATGGATAGGCTCTCTTGGCTACTCGATAAAAAATGCGGTTCGCCCCGCAGCAAGCGTCGTCCAGAAAAAAGAAACATAAAAGACGCCCGTGTACGGTACGGTGGCCGACACACCGGCCACCGGCTTCGGCCGCACCGCCGCCGCACGAAAGTGCGCAGGGATTTCCCACTTATAATTGCCGTTTTTCGACTGACGCACGACGCGCTCATTTTAATGCCAAGACGTTTCAACGCCGGACATTCGTTAGCCGACGCCGTCTTACCGGCTCGCTGCGCCTCGCCGGCCGGGCTCGGCGCGGTGGGCGTCATGTCGAAGCGACGAGCAAGATTCCTGCCGCGCGCCGCATGCTGAAGCGTCTTGCGAATCCGGACGTCGCGAAGGCCGTCGCGAACATCGTCTGGCTCGGGCTCGAACGGCTCACGCAGATCGCCGTCGCGATCGCCATCAGCGGCCTGCTGGCCCGCTACTTCGGCCCCGACGTCTTCGGCAAATGGCAATACGCGAACACGCTGCTGCTCGTGCTCGCGCCGATCACCTGGGTATGCGGGGCGGAAATCCTCGTCCCGACGATCGTGCACCGCCCCGCTTCCGAACTCGGCACCGTGCTCGGCAGCGCATTCGTCTTGCGGATGACCGTCTCGACACTCGCGCTCGCCGCGACCTGGATCGGCATCGCCGCGGGCGCCACCGACCCGCTCGTCGGCGCGATGCTCGCCGGCCTCGCCGTCACCATGCTGTTTCGCGAGCCGTTCATCGGCGTCATCAACTCGTGGCTGCAGAGCATGACCTACAGCAAGCCGCAGTTGGTGACGAGCATCGCGACGGCGCTCTTGAAGGCCGGTGTCGTTTATCTGTTCGTCCGCCTTGCCGTCGCGCCGGCACGTTTCGGCTGGCTCTGGGCGGCGGAAGCCGCCGTGATCGGTGGCGTGCTCGTGCTCTACTACATGCGCCGCCACGGCGGCACGCTCGGCTGGCGCGTCGAACGGCCGCTGCTGCGCCACTTCGCGAGTGCCGGCACCGTCTTCTGGGCCGGCCTGATCTGCATGTACCTGTTTCTGAAACTCGACAGGCTCATGCTCGAACGAGCGATCTCGTTCGCCGATCTCGGCCGATACTCGGCCGCTCAGCAAATCAACGAAAACTGGATCGCGCTCGGGCTCATGCTGGCCCAGACCATCGCACCGGCTTTTGTCTATCGCGTGCAGGAACCGCGGCATCTGCTGCGCAACATAGGCCGGCTCATCGTATTCGCGGCCGCGTTGATGACCGTGGGCGCGTGCGTGCTCGATCTGCTGTCGAGCTTCATCATCACGCGCGTGTTCGGGCCCGACTACGAAGGCGCGATATCGATCTTCCGCTGGTGCGTGTGGCTATCGGTGCCGGCCGGAATCGAGGCCATCGGCAACCTCGTCGTGCTCAAGTACCAGGCGAAGTACGTCCTGCTTGCGAAGTGGGTGCTCGCGCTCGCCGTGGCATTCGCCGTCAACCTCGTTGCCATTCCCCGCATCGGCTCGTACGGTGCGCTCGTGGGGCTCGCCGCGGGCTATCTCGCTGCCGCGACCGTGAACCTTTACTACATTCGCTTCAAGTTGCGCTGATGACGACGCTCGAGGCCCGCGCCACCCCGCAAGATTCGCTCGCCGACGTGACGGTGCTGATGCCCGCGTACAACGCGCAGGCCGATGTCGAGCGCACGCTTGCATCGTTCGATGAGCCTTCGACAGTGCGCGTTCTCA
>JBCNPL010000439.1:0-3165 GCA_039593375.1 Paraburkholderia sp.
GAGCGGATCACGTATTCGACGATATCGACGAGATCGACGCGCTCGGCCTCGAGCCTCAGCTTACCCGCGAGAATGCGCGAAAAGTCGAGCAGTTCGTCGACCATCCGCACCTGGGCGCGCGCGTTGCGGTCGATGACGTCGAGCCCTTTGCGGATCGACTCCGATGCGCTCGGATCGCGCAAAAGGAATTGCGTCCACCCGACGATCGCGTTGAGCGGCGTGCGCAATTCATGCGAGAGCATCGCGACGAATTCGTCCTTCATCTTCGAGATGCGCTCGGCCTCCTCTCGTGCCGCGCGCTCGGAAGTCAGCAGCCCTTCGCGCTCTTCCGCAAGCGCGCGAAAATGCGCTTCGCGCTCTTGCGAGCGCATCGCCTCGGCGAGCTCGCGCTCGATGCGCCGCTCACGCAGCACGCGTTCGATTGCCTCGGGCAGATAGTCGAGATAGCCGTCGCTTTTCGGGACCACGTCCGCGACGCCCGAACGCATCGCCTCGATGACGCGCGCCTCGTCGGCAAACCCCGTGCAAAGGATCGCCGGCAACGCAAGCCCGTCCGCGCGCAGCGCCCGCAGGAAGTCGAGGCCGGTTTCGGGGCCGCCGAGCGCATAGTCGACGACGAGCACGTCCGGTGCGCCATAGGGCGTGTCTCCTTGCGTCGCCGCGCGGGCCTCGGCGGTATTCGCGGCGACGCTGACGCGATAGCCGGCTCTCGCGAGCGAGCGCGACGCGAGCCGCAACAAGCCCACATCGTCATCGACGAAGAGCGCGTGCGCGTTCATGGCGCGCCTGTTCCCGTCGGCAGCTTGACGACCTGCAGGAAAAAGCCGAGCCGGCGCACGGCCTCGATGAAAGCATCGTACTCGACCGGCTTCGTCACATAGACGTTGCAGCCGAGCTCGTAGCAGCGCTCGATCTCGCGCGGGTCGTCCGTCGTCGTCAGCACGATGACGGGCAGCGAAGCCGTGCGCTTGTCCTCCTTGAGACGCCGAAGGACCTCGAACCCGTCGATGCGCGGCATCTTCAGATCGAGCAGGATGACGGCCGCCGGCGGCGGATCGGTCGCGAACGGCGCATCGTTCCCGAAGAAATAGTCGAGCGCATGCTGGCCGTCGGCGAGCCGTATGAAACCGTTCGTCAGCCCCGCTCGGCGCAAGTTGCGTTCGATCAGCGTCGCATGGCCGTCGTCATCCTCGATGAGAATGATGCTGACGGTTTGCCCCCCTGCCGGTCCCAGTCCTGTGTGCATTATCGTTCCTCTCAACTCTCACGGGTCTGCCATTTCGCTACGCGGCGATCTGCTCTGTCGCCTCTGGAAGCGTCAAATAAAAGGTCGTTCCCTCACCCTCTTTCGATTCGGCCCAGACACGGCCCCCATGCCGCTCGACCATGCGGCGCACGAGCGCGAGCCCGATGCCCTCGCCCGCGGCCACGTTGCCGTGAAGCCGCTGGAAAGCGTTGAACAGGCGCGGCATCGCCACGGCGGGAATGCCGAGCCCATTGTCGCGCACATAGAAAATGCGCAGCGACTGGACGCCGGGCGGAGCCGGCAACACGCCGACCTCGACGCGTCCCGGTCGCTCCGGATCCAGATAGTTCACGGCATTGCCGATCAGATTCGCGAAGATCTGCTCGAGCGCGGTCGGATCGCCCCAGACGGGCGGCAGCCCGTCGACGACGATCTCGACGTTGCGCGCGCGTATCGAGGCCTGCATCGCATCGAGCACGTGCTGCACGAGCATACCGACATCGACCTCCTGGCGGCGGTACTCGACGCGGCCGACGCGCGAGAGGCGCAGCAGCGAATCGATGATGTGCGCCGCGCGCAGCACGGCGCTTTGCAAGTAGCGCAACGCCTCGCCGATATCCTCCTCGATGACGCGCTCGACATGCTCGCGCTCGCGCGGCTCGAGCGACGAGCCGCCGACCGCCTCGCGCAAGTCGTTGCAGGCGTGCGTGAGTTCCTTCGAGAAGCCTTGCAGATTGACGAGCGGCGCGCGCAGATCGTGCGAGACGCTATAGATGAACATCTCGTTCTCCTGCGTCTGCTGATGCAGCGTCTCGTTCGTACGCGCGAGTTCGTCGGCGCGGCGCTCGAGATCGCCGCGAAAGCGCGCCTGCAAGCGCTCGGATTCGCGCAGACGCCGGCTCGTGTCGTGCAGGATTGCATCGAGCTGCGCGACTTCGTCATGACCGGGCACGGACGGCACGAGCGGCTCGTTGTTGCCGAGGCGCGACGCATTCTCCGAGAGCCGCGCGAGCCGCCCCTGCAGCCCGCGCGTGAAGAGGAACACCGCCAAGGCGGTCAACAACAGCGAGCCCACGACAGCGGCGGCCGTGAGCCGCTGTTCATGGAGCAACGCGGCGGCGGCGTCGTCGGATCGCATCGTATCGATACGCAGTTCCTCGGCACCGAAGTCGGCCACCTGCTGACGGAAGCGGTCGATCACGTCGACCTCCGCCTGCTTGCGGAAGCGTTCGACCACGTCGTCCCTGCGACCGGTGCGCATCAGGTCCTGTACGCGGTCGGACCATTGCCGATAGGCCTGTACCGTCTGGCGGATCTGCGCGGCGCGCTCGACCTGCGCCGGATTGTCGGCGACCAGATCGACCAGTCTGTCGATATTGCGATCGATGTCGATCCAGAGCGTAACTGGCGTCGACGCATCGCGATCGTTCCTGAGCACGGCGCCGCGCATGCGCACCGCCTCGATCAGCACCGGCTCGAGAATCGCGCTCGTCTGACGCAGCACGTCCTTGCTATGAAGCGCCCATTGCTCCGCCTGCTCCGCATTGGCCTGCGCCTTGACGAGCCCGGAGAGCAGCACGAGTTCGAATACCGTCGGAATCGCGATAAGCAACAGCCCTTTGGTCGTCAGTCTCATGCTCGGTAGTGCTATGCGTTTTGGAGCCCGGCGAAAAAATGCTCGGCAGTGGAAGCATTATGTCGGCGTTTGTCCCGAATGACAAAGCGCATGAGGGAAGCGCTGTACGACTATGGCGCGTGAAAACGATCACGAGACCGATTGCGACGCTCGGAACGACGGATCGTTTCCATGCTCTACGACGAATACGCTCGTCCGTGCATACTCAACGGACCGTTGCACAGGCAATCATCAAAGTGTCAGAGATCTCGCCATCGTCCGTCGGCGGCACTGCTCGCAAGCA
>JBCNPL010000044.1:0-13857 GCA_039593375.1 Paraburkholderia sp.
CAACGTGATCGTGCTATCGGCTGCAGCGTTGACCCAATTGTTCGAGCCATTCACTGTGAGCGAATCCGAGGCGCCGAGAGTCACTACGTCCCCATTGCCGACGAGACCAGCTTGGCTCCCCGCAGTCAGCGTCATCTCGCCTTGGTTGACCGCCAGCGTCTGCTGAATACCGCTGACCTGCACTGTTGCGTACTGGCCGGATACCGTGACTGAATTGAGCGATCCGCTTACATTCACACTGCCTTCATTCCCGTTTAGCGTGATCGCGTTGGTGTTGCCGCCCAATGTGACCGTGTTGTAGTCGCCATTGGCAGTAACGGTGCTGCCAGTCGCCGTTTCGGTGATGGCAAATCCACTTCCGTTGGCAGTCACGGTGTCATCGTTGTAGACGGTAACGCTGTCGCCGCCTCCTTCGAAGTCCGCGGAGCTGTTGTCTAGTACAAAGGCGACAGCACCGCCGGCACGCAACGTGTTATTCGTGCCGGCGAAGGTCACTTGGTTACCCTGCCCGCTTACAGCCAGAACGTTGTTCGTTCCGTTAACGTAGGCTTTCTCGCCATTACCGTTCAGCCTCACGTCGTTGGAATCGCCATTAGCAGCGAAACTATCGGCACTCCCATTCCCGGTAATCAGGTTGCTCGAGCCCTCGACGTTAAAGCTTTCGACGTTGCCGTTGACCGTCAATGTATTCTGGCCACCATTGACGGCTAACGACATGCTACCGCCGTTAGCAGTGACCTTTGACGTATTGCGGACGTTGATCTGGTCCGAAGCGCCGTTGACCGTCACCTCTCCGTTGTCCGCCAGCGAGACTGTGCCATCGCCGATCGATATCCCGTTGTTCGCCCCTGCCAAGGATGCCGTGATCTGCTGACCGTTCGCGACGAGATCGTTGTTGTTCCCGTTAACGGTCAGATAGTCGTTGGTACCATTTTCGATCAGAAGGTCGTTGTTTCCTGTGGCAGTAATTGCGCCACCAGTACCGTTGATCGTCACTGTTGTGCCGTCCAGGAAGCCTTGAACCGCGTCGTAACTGCCGTTCACGGTGACCCACTCGTTGCTCCCGTTCTGGGTGACGTTATCGCTATCCCCGTTCACGGTCACCGTGTTATCGCTGCCGTTGTCGGTAAGGGCATTACTAGATCCCTGAACGCTTACTTTTTCGTCATCCCCGTTCAGGAGAATGGAATCTTCACCACCCTCGGCGACAAGGTTCATGCTTCCGCCGTCGACCGTCAACTGCGTCGTGTTATACACGTTGATCGAGTCAGCAGTACCGCTGACTGTTCCAGTCGAGCTGTTCTGGAATACGGCCGCGCCATTGGAGATGGTCACACTCTCCCCTCCGCCGGAGACCGTCGCGATGGACTGCTGACCGTTCGCGACCAGAACGTTATCATTGCCATATGCCGTCAGGTAGTCACCTGTGCCATTGGCTATTAGCGTATTCTTCGCGCCGGCAACAGAAATGGAATCACCGGACCCGTTGAGCGTGAAGGCACTAGTGTTGGCGACTCCCGAAATTCCAAGCGAAGTGCCATTAAGGGTTACGGTATCACCGGCACCGTTCACGCTTATCCCAGCATTTTGGCCGCCTAGCGTCACTACGTCGTGGTTGCCGACATCGACATTCAGATTTTCACCGTTGACGTTGACGTTGATCCCATCTGCGAGGTAGATTGACCCGCCACCCATCGTAATCGTTTCGTTTGTCCCCCCAACGGTAACAGCATCTCCCTGGCCGTTACCCGTCACCGAATTGCCATTCCCCGCTAATGTGAACTGCTCGTTGTTACCATTGGCAGTAACGCTGTTACTGTCGCCGCCGATATCTACATACATGTTTCCGCCATTGATCAACAGCGACGAGCCGTTCCACATATTGATACTTTCGGCAACGCCATCAATCATTAGGCCGCTGTTATCCGCTACGGTTACATTTCCGTTAGCGTTCGTCAACAAATCTCCGCGCCCTGAAATAACGATGTTCGCGTACTGACCGTTGACGGTCATTGCGTTGTTATCTCCGTACATCGAGAGCGAGTCTGAAACGCCATTCTCGACAACAGTATTTCCGCCACCACTCTCAGAGAGTACGTCATAATTGCCGTTCATGGTGATCACATTATTGTTCCCACCGACCAGGACGTGATTGCTTTCCCCATTCTCACGCATCGTCAGACTATTGGCCGTCTTGAGGCTCAAAGAAAGTCCCGTGCCGGAAAGCGTGGCCTTGCTTGTGCCACTATTAGTCGCTGCGTCGATCCGACCTTCGATCACGCTTGCGGTCTGATTGTAAAGAGTCCAGCCATTGATCTCCAGCACATTTTGGGGCGATGAGTACGTCGGCGTCGTCGAGCCGTACTCCAGATTGAGACTTGCAGCCTCCTCCAGCTCAAGAATCCAGCCGGCGGAAAAATTACTGGTCGGATTCTCCGCAATCAATCCATTTATGACGGCTTCGTTTTCAAGATATTTTTCGTAATCTTTAGCGACTTCGATGTTTCCTGCCAGCGTCTCGAGATTAACGGCATCGCCCAAGGCTGTCCGCTCGTTAAGTGTCGCCGCAATGGCACGTTGAACGTAAACGTCACCGCCACTAAATTGAATTCCTGATAACTGATTGAATACAAACCAGTCGACAGCACCAGAGGAGTTGGATGTGCTGAAATTAGAGCGAGCGCCATTTACTCCTGACATGTCGATTTGATTTGAATTCGCATACACTTGAATCGAATTCGAGCTCAATATCGACGCATTGGAGATGGTACCGCCAACGTCGGCGAGAATTGTATTAAGATCTGAAACAATCGCATTACCGATGGAATTAGCATACGTTGCTGGGCCATTATCAATCACCCAATCCAATTTCCAAGAATACGGACTGCTATAACTGGAATTGACGCTGAATTGCCCGTATGTTGAAGGGTTTGGCGCGTCGTCGCCACCAAATAACGAGCCAAAGAGTCCACCGAGGAGATCACCCACAAAGCCACCAATAAAGCTGCCTATTGGTCCGAAGTAGGACCCAATAGCTGCGCCCAAATCACCACCGATAGCCGCACCATCGGCTTCCGCAGGGGTGGACCATGATGCAGCCAATGACGCCAACTCGGTGCCTGCAAAACCGGCAAACGAACCACCGAGACTCGTCCAACTCAACCCTGCATTCCAAGCAACTTCAGACCCGGCAGCCTCGGCGGCTAGATTGCTCGCGATGGTGCTGATGGCATATCCTGCCCCGGTGTCTACGATCTCAGCCGGCAAGCCGGTAATCCCAAGATCCTTGACGAGCTCACCGGTCAGATAGGCACCGACCGCGCCGGCACCCGTCGTTGCAATGTCAGGTAATGCGCTGTCTGCAATGCTGGCAACCGTTTCACTGATATCTCCAGCACCTCCCACCGCATTAGCTGCTTGGATAGCCTGTCCAACCTCTTCGCCGATACCGCCCAATACGGATGAGAGGCCGATGCTCGCAACCACGCTGTTGCCGCCGAGAATCCTTCCGATCTGCGAGCCGAGCACATTTCCGATCTGACCGTCGCTTATCAGTCTGTCGTCAGCCGTCGTATAAGTTGTACCTTCGGCCGCACCCGTGCCGTCCGGGCCTGAATAGACAACGGTAATGGCTGTCAAACCGCTTTGCGAAAGTCCGGAATCAGTTCCACTGTCCGGCGTGGCGAAGGTCGTTACGGAGGAAGTCCCGTTTGTGTAATTCGTAATCTGGCTGAGCACCATGCCCGAGCCGTCCAGATCCGAATACAGGGTCTTCGTGACCTGTACTCCTCCGGATGGACCATAGATGTCGATCTCGGACATGCCGTCCGTAAAGTCGGTAGTCTGATTAAGCAGCGCACCGGTTCCGTTCTGCCCCGAGTAGTTCCCGACCTGCGAAACGTAGTCTGCCGATGGATTAGCAGCATTCCACGACCAGGCCTGCGAAGTGCCGTCGCTATTGTTGATCAATTGGCGTGTCGGCACGCCATTGACGTCGTATGACGTGACGTTTGCGGGCGTGCTCTGCGTACTCGAATCGCCGTATGTCGCGATGGACAAAACAGTTCCATCGTGCGTGAAGGTATATTGTTGCGTAGCCCCGCTTCCGGGTGAACTCACGTCAATCGTGTTTATTCCGATCGAAATGGCGGAACCTTGAACGATGCTCGTATCGCCGAGATTGCTCGATGCAAGTACACTCGAACCCGCCCACACCGGAACGGTTATCGCCCCCCCGAATGCCGTTTGCAAAGAAATACTTTGTCCCAGGGAAACACTTGAGAGCGATCCTGGGTCGATGGTAATGTCTACGGTCCCACTGCTATTGCTAAGAACGTAGTTCGAGGATCCCGACACTAGCGACAGCGTGTACGCATTTCCCGATTGATCGACAATTGAGTAGTTGCCGTCAAGGTTCAGCGTCATTGATTCGATGCTAGAGAACGCAATTGGAGTCCCTGCTGAGTCACCAGTCGACAATGTGACATTCGCGTTACCAGAAGCCCCAATCGTAACAGCCAACGACCCATCCGATGTCTGCGATACCTCCTGCCCTGGCCCGAGTGCGACTGTTCCCCCGGTGAACTGAAGAGTGGCACCGCCTTGATTGTCTGAGCTGACTGTACCGGTCAACGTTCCGCTTGCCGGGTCGTAATAGCTGGTCGCAGCGGAACCGTCAGCGTTGAGTTGCTCTGTAGATAGCGTTGCGCCTGCGTTATTCAGGGTATCTATCTCAACGCTTCCGTTGGCGTTCAACGTGCTTTGTTCTACCAAACCATTGACCAAATAGGTTGTCAACGAATCACTACCGCCGCCAGCGGAGAGAGATTCATTCTGACTAGCGCCGGTTCCTAAATTTTCGACCGAAAGATCTTGATCTCCGATTGAATCACTGGTTAAGGTTAAACCGTATTGATTTCCATTGGCCGTTGCGACAAGTTGGCCATCCGAATTTACATCAAGGCCGAGCGACGTAGATATCTCAGAATTTGAGATGGACAGCGTCGAATCGCCGGATCCGTTATTTGAAACGGACAAGTTCGTCGTTATTCCGGCGGCATCAGTGACTGTTGCTGTTTTCCCGTCGGATGAAAAATTTACGTTGGCGCCGTTCCCGTATGTTGCGCCGGTCACACTGTTGGAAGAATTGTAATTGTAGGTATCTCCGCTAACCGATGCGGTAGAAGTTCCGTCAGAATGGACAGTGTAAGTAATTCCATTAGTAAATACATATTGCGAATCCCCATTGGCAAGCGAGGCCTCAATGGTGCCGTCCGGGTAAACAAGTTGCCCGTTTCCATTGGGGACAGCATTGCTCGAATTATCGGCAATGTACTGCAGTCCCTGAACAACAACTTTACCGATCACATATCCACCGACAATCGCCATCGTCATCCCGGCTGCGACTCCAACGGCTGCCGCGCCCGCCTCAGGCAGCCCTGCAAGTGCAGCAAGCGTAGCGATGCCAGATCCGATTGTCGAATCCATAATGCCAGCGGTCGCTAGATAACCTTCGATATCTCCAATCGAAGCTTTCACCGCACCCCACAGCCCTTCTTGTCCATATGCTTGCGCTGCATCGGTGATCATGAACGGCAATGAGAAGATAGGTAGATCCACCCCCAGAGTGTAGGCGCCAGAGGTTTGCTCGATTTCCTCTGCTGTCTGCCCTAACGTAGCGAGCTTGCTCAGAAAAGCGCTGTAAACCGTAGAGGCGGCTGCTCCGAAATCGAGTGGCTCCGGAGCGAAAGATGACAAAAATGAATTTCCGGCTGACCCACTCGCATTTGCAGGTTGCAATGTGATGACAATGTTCAATTCGCCATTATTTGAATTTGATGACGTTTGCGCGCACTCATTTCTCAGCCCTCGCTTCGTTAATTTTTCTGCCGGCAACCAAAAATAGAATGAGCCTCACCAAGTTGGCCAGGCCCACCCATCTTAGTGATGCGAATATTTCAAACGAAAATTGAAAGTCAATAAAACGATCATCATGATTACGCCACACGGCGAAGAAGAAGCTAATAGAATGTGAAGCGCAAGGTTAGCAGCAGAGTTAACATAGATAGGCACCTTCGAGACAAATGTCGCGTAGGTCAAATAAATACAGCACAAAAACAAGAACAAGCAAATCACTTGTTGCCCAAGCCATGCCGATGTGTTTTTGTCAGCCATTAAGCCTTTGTACTTGGCAATTCTTTCTTCTTTTGTTGCGCTTGAAACCAAAATCGCGCGTAGCATCAACGCCACAACCAGTAATGCCAAAATTGCTGCTGCAAGTGCGGTTAGCGCTCCAAGAAATTGGAGGGTGGACTGATACGGCAAACCAGTAAACTCTACCCAGGGCGTCGATCGACCGAAATTAATGGCACTCGCAAACCATTGCATCTTGAAGGAGATAAACTCAGATAACATGGGAGCCAAGGAGACGACCACAAGCGCGTAACCCGAAGGAAAGAACAATGTAAGGATCAAGATAATATGAATGCGACGCACAATAAGGTCTCAATTTATAATTTTTAAGAGAGTGGCAATTCGCCGCCGCTCGGCCAGTAAGTTTTTTCAAACGCCCACTACTGAATGTATTCCGCAAGAGACAAACGTTAACTTTGGCTTTTCGATGAATGCGAATGTAAACATTCAATCGACCCAACAAATCGGTGCTTAGGAGCGGTGGGGGTGCGCAATCAAAAATCAGGAATCGACAACTGCTTTCGGATGTTCGCCGTCCCGTCCGACTGTAGATCGCGCCCGTTTTCAGTTTGGTGCGTCTTCGCATACAGAATTCGATGAACTTTGTAACGCAGCCACACGGCGTTGCAGTCAGTCTGATGTTCCATTCGCACCGCAAAGCTCCCTCGTCTAGATTTTTGGCCACGAATGCCAGTTGCGCGCCGCTAACATGCCACCTTTCAGTATGACGAATTGGAGCACAACGCCCTAGGTATAGCAACATGCGCCGAAAGACGCAAACGTTTTCGCCTGCAATAAATCGTTGCTTCGTGGGACGAGGAGCGCTTCAGAAAGAGCAATTTCTTGTCATTGTCGCTTTTCGTTACAGCACCGAGGCGATTTACGAGGGGAACGCGCGCCCCTGTGCAGCCTTGTGGCGGTGGCTTTGTAGTCTTGCGGGCGGCTCTGTTCATCGACGATAAGCAGATGATGATCGAGCGCAACCGCGCCCAAGGCGTCGGGTCCGTACATGCACGAAAAGGACGATTACCCCTTCCCGCAGGCGCGAGGGCGCACTTCCTTCGCGTCTAGGTGGTGCCGAATCGCAGAGATCCACGCGGAAGGCGCTTCGCACGTCAAGGTCCCGGTGCCCTCTTTCGCGATCAATGGTTTTGCCTGTAGTCTTCGGGGACCAACCGGCGTGGACACGCGAATGTCAGCCGATACGAGAACGGCCAGGACACGCCCATGGACCTTCCCCGCAATACGTCGACACCGCGCGCCGCGGCGGCGTCGGACGACCTCGATTCGCTGCTACCGAGCCCGGTGCTCGTCGTCGAAGACGAACCGCTCGCCCAAGCACGGCTGCGCGATGTGCTCGTTTCACTCGGCTATGCCGAGGAGGCGCTCGTGTTCACCGACCGTGTCGTGTCGGCGCGGGCGCTGTTCGCCGAGCAGGCGTTCGCGATAGCGTTGATCGACATCGGCCTGCCGGACGGCAGCGGCATCGAACTGATCCGCCTGCTGCATGAGCGCGATCCGGCGCTGCCGATCCTCGTCGTTTCGACCTGGAGCACCGAGCAGGCGATCGTGACGGCACTGCAGGCCGGCGCGACCGGCTACGTGCTCAAGGAGCGCGATGAGCTTGAGATTTCGCTCTCGATCCGCAGCGCGCTGCGCGGCGGCGCGCCGATCGACCCGTTCATCGCGCGGCGCATCCTCGCATTGATCGACGCGTGGCCGTCGTTGCCGGCTGCGCCGCAAAAGACTACCCCTGCGCTACTGAGCCCACGAGAAATCGAAATTCTGACGCTCGTATCGAAGGGCCTGACGAACCGTGAGATCGCGGACGTGCTCCATCTTTCCAGGCTGACCGTCGGATGCCATATCAAGAATATCTACAAGAAGCTCGCCGTCAATTCGCGCACGCAAGCCGTCTTCGAAGCGCGTTCGCAGGGCTTGCTGTTCTGATCTGCACGCTCGTCGCCGCGCCGTGGGCAACCGCGCGTACGGCCGGCGTCGATAGCCGGCCTGCCGTCGTCCAGATCGAGGCCGCCCGCGCGCAGACGCCCTCCCGCTCGGCACCGCCCGACATCGGAAACGACCAGCCGCCCGCGAGCGGCTGGGTCTCCGTCTCGTTGCCCGACTTCTGGTCGACGCGCTGGCCGACGTTCGACGGTGTCGTCTGGTACCGGCTGACCTGGCGCCAGTCGAGCGCCGATATCCCCGTCGCGCTGATGCTCGACTATCTGAATATGGCGGGCGCAATCTATCTGAACGGTACGCTGATACGTCGCGATGCAAATCTCGACGAGCCGCTGTCCCGCGAGTGGAATACGCCGCGTTACCTGTTGCTGCCCGCCGCGCTGCTGCACGACGGCGAGAACACGCTGCTCTTCCGCGTATCGGGCATGGCCCAATATCAGAGCGGTCTCGGGCCCGTTGCGCTCGGCCCGCCCGAAACGATGCGGGCGCGCTACGAAGCTGCGGTACGGATGCGGCTCACATCGCAATGGTTCAGCCTGGCAGTCTCCGTGACGCTGAGCTGTTTCTTTCTGGCGATGTGGCTGATGCGTCGCAAAGAAACGCTTTACGGCTGGTTCGCGGCGATGTTGCTCGCGTGGTGCGCCGTGCAGATCAATCAAACGGCAACCGGCACGTGGCCGCTATCGAGTACCGACGGCTGGGAAATTGCAAACACGGTCGCATTGCTCGTCTACAGTGCGCTCTATACGATCTTCATCGCGCGTGTCTGCGGGCAGCGCTGGCCGCGCTACGAGCTTGTTCTCGGTGGCGCCGTCGCGCTCGCGAGCGGGGTCTTGTGCGCGACGCCGCATGCACGAATCGAAAACGTGCGCGACGTGCTCTTCGTTGCGCAGGCACTGCACTACTTCGGAACCTCGCTGTTTTTTATCTTCCTCGCGTGCCGCGGCCGCAATACCGAACACCGGATTCTCGCGGCCTGCGTCGCCGTCTTCGTCGTGGCAGGCTGCCACGATCTGCTGACCTTTCTCGGTGTTCTCCATGACAACTTCTATTTCTCGGGCCTGACGATCCAGATGCTGATGATCTGCATGGCGCTCGTGCTCGGACGCCGGCATATGATGAACTTCGAGCGGATCGAGGCGTTCAACGAGGACCTCGAGCGAACCGTCGAAGCAACGCAGCGCGAGCTCAGAAAGACGCTGGATCGCCAGCATCAGCTCGAGCTCTCGCACGCGCGGCTCAACGAACGCCTGAGCTTCGCGCACAATCTGCATGACGGATTGGGCTCGGCACTTCTTGGCAGCATCATCGCGCTCGAGCGGACGCCTCAGGCCATCCCGCCCCACCGATTCCTGTCGATCCTGAAGGAGCTGCGCGACGACCTGCGCCTCATCATCGACTCGACGACGAGCGAGCAGTACGGCGACACGACGTTCGCGGACCTGATCGCATCGCAGCGTCATCGCTTCACGCGTCTTTTCGAAACCCGAGGCGCGGAATGCACATGGCGGCTGTCCGGGCTCGAGCAATACACCTTGCCGTCAGCGCGCAGCCTCGACGTGATGCGCATTTTGCAGGAAGCGCTGACAAACGCGTTCAAGCACAGCCACGCAAGCCGTGTCGAGGTGGAGATCGAGGCCAACGACGGTCTCATGCTCGTGGTTCGCGACAACGGCGTGGGCTTCGCCGACAGCGGCAACGGATCGCACCTCGGCACCGGCATGTCGAGCATGCGTGCGCGCGCGAACCGGCTAGGCGCTTCGATCGATGTTCGTTCCGCCCCAGGTGCGACGGTTGTCACGCTCGCGGTGCCAACGATCTGCATGGGCGCCTCGGACCCCACGTGGCGATTGTCGTGACTCGCCGCCACCGCTCAATCACGGAGAACACCGCTTGACTACGCCTTCAAAACTGATCTTTCTGCCGGGCGCATCGGGTAACACCGCGTTCTGGCAACCGCTTGCAAATCGAATGACGACTCGTACGGAGAAGATCATCCTCCCGTACCCCGGGTTTGGTCAGGAGCCTGCCGTCTCGGATGTGACCGGCATCGACGACCTCGTTCGAATGGTCGTATCACACATTGACCAACCGACGGCCTTGATAGCTCAATCGATGGGTGGTGTGCTGGCGGTCCGCGCCGCGTTGGAAAAGCCTGATCTGATTACTCATCTGGTTCTGGCAGTGACGTCGGGCGGCATCGATACGGAAGGGCTGGGCACAAAGGATTGGCGTGCCGAATTTGTAGAATCGAACCCGTCTCTTCCTGTATGGTTCGTGTCCTTCAAATCGGATCTCACACGCGAGATAAGCAGCATCACCCAACCGGTACTTTTACTTTGGGGAGATGCCGACCCCATCAGCCCGGTCGCAATTGGCCAAAGACTGCTTGAGTTGCTTCCGGATGCGCGCTTGCACGTTACACCCGGAGGCAATCACGATCTGGCGCGCGAGCACGCGCACGAGTTGGCTCCGCTCGTCGACGCTCACTTGGCGCATACGCAAGCAGACATGCTCCGTCATCCAAAAAGTCCATGAAGGAACCAACACGGCTCCTTCTCCGGATCGCGGCTGCTGACTCGTTCACGATATATCCAATAGCAACTCCGGTCGTCCGCCTGAGCAACGAAGTAGTCGCGTGTCACGAGCACGCCGTCGAACCATCCTGCTTCGATGCGCTCGCCAGGCGACACGATTCTCAACGGCGACCCATAGAACGGGCGATGCTGGCGCATGAGCAAGCGCACCGGCTTTTCGATCAGCCATGTGGGACGCGGCAATCCATCGGGCATGGACACCACCTTGATGCCCTCGTGAACCGATACCCAGCGATTCGCGACTTCGGGGCGATGATCTGCCACGGGGGCCGCTCGCAGCACGTTCTCGTTCCCAAGACGGGCAACGAGCAACTCGAGAAGGCGCGCGTGATCTTGCGCCGAGCCGCCGGGTTCGGGAAACAGTGTTTCGGATGCCGGTGCGGCAGGAGCCACGTCCGTCGCTTCGAGGCGAAGCGCGATCACCGATGCGGCCAATTCCAGACGACCGAGCCGCTCCTTGAGCAGCCGAATCAAATGTTCCTCCCGCCACGTCGGCTCGCCCAGGGCGATATCGAGCGTCGTAGGCGGAATCGCCTCTCGACCCCGCTCGTGCTCGAGAAAAAAGGCCGCTGCCGATAGCGAAAGTTGCCGGGCAACGAGCCAGCCGCACAACTGCGCGACAAGACGACGCGCGGCGAACAGAATGCCCTCGGCATGCTCGACCCGATCGGGCAACTCGAGACGCGCGGCGAATATCGGCGGCGGCACCAGCCAGTCGAAAAGCTCTGGAGCGACTCCGAAGGCGCGATCGAGCGACTCGAGGACATCCGCGCCGCAACGGCGCTGAAGACCGGCGCGCGGCAGACGACGCACGTCGGCGATCGTGTTGCAACCGAGTCCGATGAACCAGTCGGCGAACGGCTGCAACTCGGGCACCATGATGTATGGCAATGCCGAAAGCGCCCGTTCCAACGAACGCATTTTCAGAAAACGCCGCCTGCTCCGCTGGACAAGCAACCATGCGCCTTGCCCCGTAGGAGCGACGCTCACTCGCGCACTCAGGCCTAGGTCACCGAGGACGCGGCGAACTTGACGGCACAACCGCAAGATGCCGCCGAAAAGCCGCAGGCTCGCGCTCACGTCGAGCACGATCGTCGCCTCCCGGGTCATGCCGACTTCCGGGGAGAACCGCATCATTGCCATTGCAACTTCACGTTGCGCCGACGCTTCTTTCGTCATGTTCCGCTCGTAGAGTTCGGCGCCGGGCGCGAGCGTCAGCACGCCGCCGCGCCGCATGCCGGCACGCACGCCCGCCGCGCGTGCCGTTTCGTCGGCGACGACGACTTTCTCCTTCTCGAACACGACCGCGCCCGATGTCGGCTCAGGCAACCACCTCGGCCGAAACACCTCCAATTCGAGCCGGTGCAGTTTGACGGCGAGAAATACGCGCATGACGGCTGAACAAAATGGGACTGGGTTGCAGAGGAATCGATATAGGCTCGACACGCGTCGGTCCTCGTCGTTTCACGATTTCGACGCTGATGCCCTCTCCTTGCGGGCGTACCGCCAGCCGTAGCAGGGCCGGTGAAGCGCCTTCGACGGCCGTGAGCGGCCTCATCATGACGAACAATGTTTCGGACGACTGAGCAGCGAGATGCAGCCGCCGCAACGAGGCCGTCGGCACATGCGATGCCCAGAGCAGCAGCGCCCCGCAGGTGCCCGCGCGCAATATCTGCTCAGCTGACCAAAGCGCGTCCGCCGTTTTCGGCGCGCGCACTTGAAACAGCTGTTCGAGCGACAGGCCCAGATAAGCGAATGCCGGCGCATTGAGAAGATGCGGCGGCTGCACGAGCGCAATCGGGCGCTTGGCAAGTGTGGCGAGCGCCGGGCGCAAAAGCCTGATCTCGCCCACCCCCGGCTGCTGGATCAGCAAATCCACGAGCGCCCCGAGCGGCCAACCGCCGCCGGGCAATTCGGCCGAAAGCGCGGCGTAGCCCGTATCGACCGTGCGCACACCGCCTCGAGCCAGTTGGGAAGCGCGCCAGAGGGACGGATGCACGTCCTCGGGATGAGAGATCGCGACAGACATCGGGATAGCGTGAGTATGACAAAAAACTGTATGTATATACAGTATCGTACACGCATTCAGGGCGATCTGAATAGACACTTTTTAGCAGGCGCCAACAACCAGCGGGTGAAACCCAATTCATAGCACTCATCGCGGAAGATGCCGTCGACGCCTCCGCATCCATCGATGAATCATTAGGTCTACTGATGAAATGCACAGCGACGATCCTCCGCTCGATGCGCCTTTCGCACAGCTCCTTTTAACTTTGGACTCCTAACTATTACGATGCCCAGCGACCTCGCCGGCCGCTCCGACAGCTGCGGCATACAGCCGCAGCGCAAGGGACATGAACGAGCTCACGCTCCTCTCTGCGCCACGTTCCGCCCGGTGCCATCGCGCACGAGGGAACACCCTATGTCTCAGAAAGTGGCATCCGCGATGGAAGTTGCCTAAAGTGGTAGCTCTCACCTTCCTACAGCGGACCGCACACGGGTAGGCACGGTGAACCAAAAAACAGAGCGAGGAGTCCAGCAGAACCATACCTCTGGAGCGAATTTCAATGAGACTCACGATTCTGATAAACGGACCGGATCCCACTGTCAACCACGACTACGCCGTGCTGTGGCTCGACACGGAAGAGCATGTCTGGTCAAGAGAATCCCACGACGGGATCGACCTCCCTGCATGGGGGGACGTTCGGGATGAAAACGGCGTCATCAAGCTGTTTCCGCATAGCGTGGATACACCCGTGTGCACGCTGAGCGGCCTCCGAGTCGACCGTGATCGGGGCGTGGCCGCCGCACAAGGCGCCGCCGAATGGTCGTGTACGAGCAAACCTTCGCTGATCGGAGGACTATGGCGGCTGCAAGCCGTCGAGAAGAAATCGACTCGGCCTGAAAACAGCGTGTTTCCATTTCAGCGGTGAAGCATTCGCGCCGGGTTGCCTGCGAGGCGCAGCCGTCTCGCAGGTCGACTGAAGGCAGGAATTTTTTACGTTCCGTTACGAAACGCCCCACGGCGCGTTTCGATTGGTATATTCGGCCTTGGCTATCTCGAGGCCAACCCTCTTAGGCCCGCTCGGCATTGCGCCGGCGG
>JBCNPL010000440.1:0-3164 GCA_039593375.1 Paraburkholderia sp.
TCCGCGAAACGCGCGGCGCTGTCGAGCGCCTGCTTGACGGTGAGCGCGCCGTTCGCGTCGACGAAGAGCGCGCGTTCGCCGATCGCGTCGCGCGCCGCTTTCACACGCTGCGGATCGCGCGCGGGATCGCTGCCGACTTTCATTTTCAGAGCATGGCAGCCGTCGTTGTCTATCCACCGCTCGAACTGCTCGCGCAGCTGCGCATCGGTATAGCTCGTGAAGCCGCCGCTGCCGTAGATCGGCACGCATTCGCGCGCCATGCCGCCCAGAAGGCGCACGAGCGGAACCTCGACGAGTCGTGCGTTGAGGTCCCATAGCGCGCAATCGATGGCCGAGATGGCGGTGGCCGCGAGCCCGGGACGGCCGAGGTTGCGCACGCGCCGCCACAGTCGCAGCGAAAGCGCGCGGATGCGCCTCGCGTCCGCATGCAGGAGCTCCGGCGCAAGCGTATTGACGATGAGGCTCGCCGCGCTCGCATCGGTATAGGTATAGCCGAGCCCGGTGCAGCCGCCTGCGTCGATTTCGACGACGACGATCGTCGTCGCTTTCCACTCGAACGTGCCGTCGGCCTCCGGCAGGTCGGTCGGAATCGTATAGGCTCGTGCGCGGACCGCGGCGATCGGCGTCGTTTCCGTCGCGGCGTCGGAGCCGCTGGAGCCGCCTTCGAACGGGGTCGCGTCAGGCGACGCATCGCCCGGTAAGTCCTCATGGGGGTTCATTGTCGTCTAGCGGAGGAAATGCTTATGAACATGAACCGCTCAGCAAGCGGCATGCCCCAGCGTCGCCCGCTCGTCACGTTTCCTGCCATCCGCCGCCGAGCGCTTTGTAGAGCGCGACGAGGTCGGTCGCGACTTGTGTCGTAGCCTGAACATACTGCTGCTTCGCTTGCGCGAGGCGAGTTTCGGCGTCGAGGACCTGAATGAAGGTGACGAATCCTTTCGCGTAGCGCTCGCGCGCGAGATCGAATGCGGATTGATCGGCATCGACACTCCTGCCAAGTGCATCGCGATGAGCGAGATCGCTGCGGTAGGCGGCGAGCGCGTTGTCGACGTCGCGCAGCGCGACGAGCACCGTCTTGCGATAGTTGAGCGCCGCCTCGGCTTCGCGCGCGTTGCTCAGTTTGAGATTCGCCCTCAGTTGACCGCCCGAAAAGATCGGCAGCGAAATGGCGGGCCCGAACGAGTAGAAGAGGTGAGACCAGCGCGCGAGGTCGGACGAGTATTGCGCGCGTGTCCCGATCTGCCCGGTCAGCGAAATGTCGGGGAAGAACTGCGCGACAGCTACGCCGACGTTCGCCGTTGCCGCGTGCAACTGGGCCTCCGCCTGACGTATGTCCGGTCTTCGCCGGGCAAGCGTTGCCGGCAGGCCGACCGAGACGCGCGGAGGGACGGGCGGGACGGCCTCGTGCTGCTCCAGCTCGGCGTCGAGCGAACCGGGCGGTGCGCCCACGAGCAGCGCGAGCCCGTTCTCGGCTTGCACGATCTGACCGTCGAAAGGCGGCAACTGGGCCTCGGTGTCGGCCACCTGCGCCGCCGCTTGTTTCACGTCGAGCGCGCTCGCGAGACCAACGGACTCCTGGCTTTGCGTGAGCTGCAGCGTTTGTCGAGCATCGTCGACGAGTTGCTTCGCGAGGTCATAGCCTGCTTGCGCCCCGCGCAGCTGCAAGTAGGTCTGGGCCACTTCGGCCTCGAGCGAGAGGAGTGCGTCGTTGCGGCTTTCGCGCGCTGCCTGCACCTGAGCCTGGGCCGATTCGACGGACCGGCGCACACGTCCGAAAAAGTCGAGCTCCCACGATGCGTCGAAGCCGGCTTGCCAGAGGTTGATCGGTGAACTCAGGTTGTTCAGCGCGTTCTTCAAGCCATTGCCCACGGCGGCCCCGGCGCCCGGCGCAATCGTGTCGACCGACGAATTCGGCTGTGCGAGCTTGTCCGCCTCGCCGTAAAGGCCGTTTTCCTGTAGCAGCCCTTTCAGCCCCAGCTGCTCACGCTGGTAACGGGCACTGGCACGCAGGTTCGGGAGTCCTTGCGCCGCGGTCGATTGCACCTCGATACGCGCTTCGGCGATACGCAGCACGGCTTGCTGCAAATCGAGATTGCCGGCGCTCGCTTGCTCGATCAGCTTGTCGAGCATCGGATCGTGAAATCCGCGCCACCAACGCGGATCGGGGTCGGCGTCGACGACGACAGGAGATCCGTGATTGGCCGCCGCCGACTTCGCCGCGCTATCGGTGCGCTGCAAGTCGCGCCACGTAGCCGGCGCGTGCGCATCGGGCCGATGGAAGTCGGGCCCGACAGTGCAGGCGGTCAGAGCGACGGCAACCGCGACGAACATGCCAAGCTGGGGACCAAGCCGTGCAGGCCGTGAGCGCGAAGATCGTCTCTCCATCGTTCAGTGCCCCCCGCCGCCGGCCGCCTTACCGGGCGAAAAGAAAAACATGAACGGCACGCAGGCGGCGCAGAAGATCGTCAGCATCGCGAAAACGTCGATATAGGCAAGCATCGATGCCTGCGTGATATAGGCCTGATACATCAATCCGTTGGCTGTTTGCTCGGCTTGCGCGGGCGGCTGGCCGAGGAAGCTCGTGACGGCGGCGGCACGGTCGTGGGTCGCGTCGATGAAGTTCTGTGAAAGCGTCGACATATGCGCCGACAAGTGAGCCATGCGCGCTTGTGTACGCTCTCGCACGAGCGCCGTCGATACGGAAATGCCGACCGACCCGAAGACGTTCCGGAACATCGTAAAAAGCGCGGAGGCGTCGTTGTTGAGAGCGGGCGGTATGCTCAGATAGGCGATCGACGTGATCGGCACGAAAAGGCAGCCGATCGCAACCGATTGAGCGAGCCGCATTTTGACGAGCGTTTCATAGTCGATGTCGGGCGCGAGCGTGTGCGTATAGGCGAGCGCCGCCGACAGCACCGCGAAACCGAAAGCGATGAAGAAGCGCGTTTCGATATGCGGCATCAAGCGACTCACGATGGGAATCTCCATGGTGATCAGCACGGCTCCCGGGGACAGCACGAGTCCCGCGAGCGTAGCTGTATAGCCGAGGTGTTGCTGCGCCAGTTGCGGAATCAGCACAGCGCTGCCATACAGGATCATCGCGAACGCCGACATCGCCGCGCAGCCGAGCGCGAAGTTACGATCTTTCATGACGTCGAGCCGCA
>JBCNPL010000441.1:0-3162 GCA_039593375.1 Paraburkholderia sp.
CGTCGGACAGTACCCCAACATCGAGCGTGTGATCTGCGGGCACATTCATCGACCGATGTTCGTGCGCTTCGCGGGCACTGTGGCATCGGCCGTGCCGGCTCCCGCGCATCAAGTGGCGCTCGATCTGCGCGACGATGCGCCTTCGGCATTCCGCCTCGAGCCGGCCGCCTTCGCCTTGCATCGCTACGACGAGGCCACGGGACTCGTCACGCATCACGCCTATATCGATGAGGGCGAAGGGCCGTATCCGTTCTACGAGCCGGACGGCAAGCTCATCGACTGACGCGCGCCATCCTTCTTCTCGCCGTCGTTTCTTACCTCAGGCCAATCGTGTCTTCTTCAGTCGATTCAGGTTCGACCACCGCCGGGCCGGCGGATCACTACTCGCGCGGCATGTTGCTGCTGCTCGCGACAGTGGCCGGCGTCTCGGTCGCGAACATCTATTACAACCAACCGCTGCTCGACGACCTGCGGGCCTCGTATCCGGCCGAGGCGGCCTGGGTCGGCGCCGTGCCGGCTTCGACGCAGCTCGGTTACGCCGCCGGCATGCTGTTTCTCGCGCCGCTCGGCGATCGGTTCGATCGCCGGCGCATCATCCTGCTGCAAACGGGCGGTCTCATGCTGGCGCTCGTGATCGCCGCGCTCGCGCCGACGCTCGCCGTGCTTGCTTGCACGAGCCTCGCCATCGGCATCCTCTCCACGATCGCGCAGCAGGCCGTCCCGTTCGCCGCCGAGCTCGCGCCGCCCGCACAGCGCGGCCATGCGGTCGGCACGGTGATGAGCGGGCTGCTGCTCGGCATCCTGCTCGCGCGCACGGCGGCAGGTTTCGTCGCCCAGTACTTCGGCTGGCGCACGGTCTTCTCGGCATCGGTCGCGGCTCTGCTGGCGCTCGCGGCCGTCGTCGTCCTGCGCCTGCCGAAGAGCCGGCCGACATCGACGCTGCCCTACGCCAGGCTGCTCGCGTCGATGTGGCATCTCGCCATCGAGCTGCCGGGGCTGCGCCAGGCTTCGTTGACCGGCGCCGCCCTTTTCGCGGCATTCAGCGCGTTCTGGTCCGTGTTGACGCTGCTGCTTGCCGGTCCCCCGTTCCACCTCGGGCCGCAGGCGGCCGGTCTTTTCGGCATCGTCGGCGCGGCGGGCGCAATGGCCGCGCCGCTGGCCGGGCGCTCGGCCGACAAACGCGGGCCGCGCGCCGTCATCACGCTCTCGATCGTGCTGGTCGCGCTCTCGTTCGTCGTCTTCGCGCTCTCGGCGGCGAGCCTCGTCGGGCTCGTGATCGGCGTAATCGTTCTCGATATCGGCGTGCAGGCCGCGCAGATTTCCAATCAGTCGCGCATCTATGCGCTGAAACCCGAGGCGCGAAGCCGCGTCAATACGGTCTTCATGGTCTGCTATTTCATCGGCGGCGCAACGGGCTCGGCCGTCGGCGCACTCGCGTGGCGCCACTTCGGCTGGACGGGCGTCAGCGCGGCGGGGTTCGCGTTCGCGCTCTTCGCCCTGCTATGGCATCTGCCGCGGCAGACCCCACGCCCGAACGAGTTCCAAGGGTAATCCCGGTCGCGATCGCGCGAGCATCATTCCCGTGGGGTCGACCCAAAGGTCGCCCCGACGAAATATCTGCTGACGAAGGCCCCATCTGAGACAAGCACTGAGGACCGGCGAGCGGCGCGATTTTCGTGCGGTTGCCAAGGCCCACCATGCCGGTGTATCTTGTGCGGTGCTAACGCGGGGGTCCTGCGTTGCGCTGCCCGGACGATCGTTGCTTTCGATTTCCGTACGAGTGGCGCCGCGCGGGTGAGAAACACCCTTTGAACCTGATCTGGATAATGCCAGCGCAGGGAAGCGTACGGGTTTCAGGCAATCCTTCGCCGCCCGGCCTCCTTCCCCGTCTCCTGCTCCTGCATTAGCGCCTCAAGCCAGGAGATTAGAATGAATGCAAACCCCAAATTCATATCCGCCAACGCGCACGTCGATGCCGCCGCCGTCGCGCCTCTGCCCAACTCGCGCAAGATCTACGTGACGGGCTCGCAGCCCGACATTCGCGTGCCGATGCGCGAGATCACGCAATCGGACACGCCTAGCGGCTTCGGCGGCGAGAAGAACCCGCCGATTTTCGTCTACGACACGTCCGGTCCGTACACCGATCCGGACGTGAAGATCGACATTCGCCAGGGCTTGCCCGCGTTGCGCCAGCGCTGGATCGAAGCGCGCGGCGATACGCAGGTGCTGGCCGAGCTCACGAGCGAGTACGGCCGCGAGCGCGCGGCCGACTCGAACACGGCCTCGCTGCGCTTTCCGGGCTTGCATCGCAAGCCACGCCGCGCCAAGGCCGGCGCCAACGTCACGCAAATGCACTACGCCCGCCAGGGCATCATCACGCCGGAGATGGAGTTCATCGCGATCCGCGAGAACCAGCGCCGTGCCGAGTACGTCGAGAGCCTGCGCGCGAGCGGCCCGAACGGCGCAAAGCTCGCCGACATGATGAGCCGGCAGCATCCGGGGCAAGCCTTCGGCGCCGCCGCGTTCGGCGCGAATGCGCTGCGCGAGATCACGCCCGAGTTCGTGCGTGACGAAGTGGCGCGCGGTCGTGCGATCATTCCCGCCAACATCAACCACCCGGAAAGCGAGCCGATGATCATCGGCCGCAATTTCCTCGTGAAGATCAACGCGAATATCGGCAACTCGGCCGTCACGTCGTCGATCGGCGAGGAAGTGGACAAGATGACGTGGGCGATCCGCTGGGGCGGCGACACGGTCATGGATCTGTCGACCGGCAAGCACATCCACGAAACCCGCGAGTGGATCATCCGCAACAGCCCGGTGCCGATCGGCACGGTGCCGATCTATCAGGCGCTCGAGAAAGTGAACGGCAAGGCCGAAGATCTCACCTGGGAAATCTTCCGCGACACGCTCATCGAGCAAGCCGAACAAGGGGTCGACTACTTCACGATCCATGCCGGCGTTCTTTTGCGCTATGTGCCGCTCACGGCGAACCGGATGACCGGCATCGTCTCGCGCGGCGGCTCGATCATGGCCAAGTGGTGCCTCGCGCATCATAAGGAGAGCTTCCTCTACGAGCACTTCGAGGAAATCTGCGAAATCATGAAGGCCTATGACGTGAGCTTCTCGCTCGGCGACGGCCTGCGTCCGGGCTCGATCTAC
>JBCNPL010000442.1:0-3149 GCA_039593375.1 Paraburkholderia sp.
CATTGTTGGTGCGCGGAATCGAACCGCCACCCGCCCCGGCGTTCGCCGCGATATAGCCCAGTTGCGCGTCGCTGATCGAAACACCGCCTTCGGTGACGAGCAGGCCCTGGACGCTCGTCGCGTCGATACCGTAGACGAGCAGGCACGCCGTCTGTCCGTACGCGTTTTTGCCGGAGACGCCGGGCGGCAAATAGCTCGAGAGCTGATAAGCGCCGCTCGTAGCGCTTGCGACCGGCACGACCACGGGTACGGTCGATGTCGCCGCGCCGGCGAGCGCGGCCTGATTCTGCGCGATCAGTTGTGCGGCCGCCTGCGTCATCTGCGCCTGCCAGGCGGCCGCCTGCTGCGCTTTGGCATCGTCGAGCGACGTATTGACCATCGCCGTGACGCCGATGATCATCAACGACGCGATTGCGAGCGCCGCGAGCAGCTCGATGATCGTGAAGCCGCGCTGCCGTTTCCGTGGTGTGCTCATGATGATGTCGACGAGTTCAAGGGAAGCGCGGGCCGCCCGTCAATACGCTTGCGCCATCCACACCGGCGCGCCATCCGGAACGACGGCGGCGACCGCGGCGGGCAGCGCCACGGCGGGATTGCCCGGCGATACGATCGTTCCGGCGCGCGCCGCGCCCGCGAGCGCCGAATGAAATGCGAGTGCTTCGATCTCGGCAATGGCGGCGCCGGCAGCCGTAGACGTCGTATAAACGACGACCGTGCTGCCCGCGATCGCCGAATTCGGCGCGACGTAGACGCGCCAGAGCGCGTTGCTCGCGCCCGCGGCCAGATAAGGGCCGAGCGCGCCGCTCGATACGTTGCCCGCGGTGCTCGGATTCGCAAGCGCGAACTGGATCCCGGCGAGCCGATACGCGGCCATGCTCTGCGCCATCGACATCGCCGTGACGGTCGGTGCGGCCTGCACGAAATGCGTATCGACGAGTGCGTAAAAGCCGGCGAGCGCGATCATGGCGGCCGAGACCCAGAGCGCGAACATTCAGCACCCCTCCCTGAGCGCGGCCAGCGCGTCCGAGTGGATCATCGACATCATCTGCTGGCGCAGCGCCTCGCCTAGCTCGTCGTAGCATCCGTCGCGCACCTGCGCGCGCGCGGGCGCGCTGTCGGCGAGCATCAATAGTTGCGCTTCGAGCTGCCGCTGGCTCGGTGCGCGGAAAGCAAGTCGCTGGTGCAGCACGGCCGCAAGGCCATCGGCCAGCAGCGTCCTCGCGGAGTGCGGATCGAGCACGCGGGCCGCGAGTGTATGCAGCCGCGCGATGGTGCGTGTCACGTCGTCGGCCTGCACGGTGCTGACGATCAGGTGGCCGTCGCGGGCCGCCATCAATGCGTCGACGAGCAGCGCCGGCTCTTCGACGCTGCCGACGAAGATCATTCGCGCGCCGCAGCCGAGCGCCGTGCGCAGATCGCCCGCGCGGTCCGCGCTCGTGAGCGTCTGGATGCAAACGCCGTCGCCATATGCGCCTTCCAGCGACGCGTCGATCGGCTCCTCGATCGTCATCGCGATGCCGCCGTGCAGCGCCAGTCGATCGCGCACGAGTGCGCCCGCCGTGCTGGTCTTGCCGCATTTGGCCGGCCCCGAGACGACCACGAGGCCGCCCAGATCGGCGCGCAACAGCCTGCGCGCGTACGCGCCGGGCAAGCCGACACCGGCCAGCGACGCGAACGTCGCGTCGAGGCGCCGCAAGACGAACATCGGCCCGTCGGGCGTGTCCACGACGCGCACGCGGTACGAGACGCTGCCGAAGTCGAGCTTGAACGCCCGCGCGCCGGGCCGCGCGCCGCGGCACGCGAGCTTGAGCGCCTCGAGCTCCGCCTGTAGCTCCGGATGCGAGGGCAAGGCATGCACGCGCTGGGCGGACCCGTCCATGAAGCAGTCGGCGATGCGGGCATGCCCCAGATACAGATACGAGAAATGCAGCCGCTGCAACGATTCGATTTCGATGGTCATCGCGTCAGCTCGCGGGGCTCAGGCAGAGGTCCAGACTATCGTGTTGGTATCGCCGCTCGTGCACGCGCCGGCCGCGGCGTCAGGCGTAACGGGCAGCGTGAGCGAGGTTTTATTGACGGCGATGTCGACCCAGCTTCCGCCCGCCGTCACGCTGTTGACGCAGACGCTTTGCGGAACGTTCGTGTAGGTGATCGTGAACTCGTTGGCATTGCTCGTGGCAACCGCGACGGAGATCGTCCCGTTCCACATATTCGTGATGGCGCCGGTCGAGGACGCGGGAGACAGCGTGGACGGAAATACCCCGGCGCTCGCCAGCACCGAATTCGAAATGTTCGTGTAACTCGCCGACTGACCCATATACAGCTTCTTCACGCCGCTCTGGATCGCGTTGACCTGCTCCGTGACCGAGTTCGTGCTCGCGCTGCTGAACGCGCCGGTGAGCAGCGCGATCGCGCCGATCACGACGATGGCGGCGACGCCGAGATAAGCGATCGCCTCGAGCAGCGAGGCGCCGCGCTGCAGCCGACGGACACGCTCCGGCCGCCATACGGCTTGCGTTCCGATCCCCGCTGCGCGCCGTTTCACCGGTACCGACATGCAATCCTGATTGACAGACTTCATCGCTTTTCCCCTGTTGACGAACCTGCGTGATTGATTGGATTACGCCTAATGCATTGCCCTGCTCATCGCGGCGAGTTCCTGCTGAATTCCGAAGAAGCCCACGATCAACAGCCCCAGCATGAGGGCCATTGAAACGATCGCGATGCCATTGATCACTCGCATCTGCGCGGACACCGTCTCGACGCCCGTCTCGATCCATTCGTCCGCGAGGGTCTTGAGAGACTCGGCGAAGCCCTTGTACTGCGCGTAGATGCACAAGTCCTCGACGATTTCCTTCGATGGGAAGCGGTGTCCGCTCACGCGCATCGCCTCCCCCACATTCAAACCCGATTTGACGCCGAACAGCGTGTCGTCGATGCGTTCCCGCAACCATGGCTTCGCATGGTCCGCTAGTTGCATGAGCGACTTCTCGACCGTAAAGCCTGCGGCCTGCATCGACGCGAACGCGGTCAGGAAGCTCGAGCCGACCATCAGCCGGTACAGCGACCACGGCGCATATTCGTCGAAGCGGCTGCGCAGCCGGCCGGACCAGCGAGGCATCGACCAGACGAGCAGAGCGGCGATGGCC
>JBCNPL010000443.1:0-3136 GCA_039593375.1 Paraburkholderia sp.
CTTGACGAGCCAGGAGTCGAATCATGAAACCGATCCGTGCGGCGCTCGGCGTCGCGATGGGAGTTCTCGTGCTGTCTGGCCTTGCGGCATGCGGAGGACATCACGACGATCACTTCACCTCCGATCAAACGAAGCGGTTTCAAGTCACCGCGCTCGTTTCCGACGGCGCCGTTTCCGCAGCGCATGTCGATGCCAATCTGAAGAATCCGTGGGGGATTGCCTTCAACCCGAAGGGGTTCGTATGGGTTGCCGACAACGGCACGAATCTGGCCACACTATACGACGGCAACGGCGTACCGCAATCGCTCGTCGTGACCATCCCGGCGGGCTCGAACGGCGATGCCAATCCGACCGGTATCGTCTTCAACAGCACCGCCGATTTCGTCGTCACCCAGAACGGCAAATCGGGCGCAGCGGCATTCATCTTCGTCGGCGAGGGGGGGACCATCAGCGCATGGTCCCCCACGGTCAATCCGACTTCGGCCATTACCGTCTTCGATAGCGGCGTGACAGGTGCCGTCTTCAAGGGCCTTGCGATGGCCAGCAACAACGGCGCGAATTTTCTCTACGCGGCCGACTTCCATAACAACCGGGTCGACGTTTTCGACACGCGCTTCGCGATGGTCTCGATGCCGGTCGGCGCATTCCAGGATTCATCGTTGCCCGCGGGCTTCGCGCCGTTCGGCATACAGGCGATCGGTTCGAGGATCTTCGTTTCCTATGCAATGCAGGATACCGCCAAGCATGATGACGTCGCAGGCGCGGGGCTCGGCTTCATCGATGTGTTCAGTCCATCGGGACAATTCATTGAACGCTTCGCCGGCGGGGGGACGCTGAATGCCCCCTGGGGCATGGCGCTGGCACCCGCGAATTTTGGCCGGGCCAGCAATGCGCTGCTGGTCGGCAATTTCGGCGATGGCCGGATCAACGCGTTCGATCCGAACCTGGGCTCATTCCTCGGGACCCTCGAACATACCGACGGCACACCGCTCGTCCTGCCGGGGCTGTGGGGGATCGCGTTCGGCAACGGGCTCGACGATCAGCCCACCAATGCGCTCTTTTTCGCTTCAGGGCCGAACGACGAAGCCGATGGCCTTTACGGGCGAATCGATGTTGCACCGTGATCAACGGGGGTACACTACTTCGGAGGCCGAACTACCGAAGGAACCATGAATTCAAAAGCCATCGTTGCGATTCACGGCGGAGCGGGCACGATCCTGCGTCGAGAAATGAATCCCGAAACCGAGGCGCACTATCGCACGGAACTGAACGCGGTGCTCGCCGCGGCACAGGAGGTATTGACGGATGGCGGTAGTGCGCTCGACGCCGTGAGCATCGCCGTGCGTATGCTCGAGGACTGTCCTCTTTTCAACGCGGGATGCGGCGCGGTCTATACCGCGGACGGCAAACACGAGCTGGATGCCGCGATCATGGATGGCGCCACGCTTGCGGCCGGCGCCGTCTGCGGTGTAACACGATTGCGCAATCCCGTGCTCGCGGCGCGGCGCGTAATGGAAGCGACCGAGCACGTGATGCTGGCCGGTGCCGGCGCCGAGGCGTTTGCGATGGCGGAAGGGCTCGAGCTCGTCGAGCCCGATTATTTCGATAGTCCGTTTCGGCTCGAGCAATGGCTGAGGGCGCGACAAGCCAACGGTGCGATTCTCGATCACGACGCCGCCGCGATGATGTTCCGCGCGGAGAACGGCAAAGCGTCCGCGCCCATGCAGGAACCGCTCGACCCCGACACGAAGCTCGGTACCGTAGGCGCCGTCGCGCTCGATCGGAACGGCCATCTCGCGGCCGCGACGTCC
Source organism: Paraburkholderia sp. (assembly GCA_039593375.1). GTDB lineage: Bacteria > Pseudomonadota > Gammaproteobacteria > Burkholderiales > Burkholderiaceae > Trinickia. The sequence continues at coordinate 1,812 of JBCNPL010000443.1, forward strand.
ACCGGCGGCATCACGAACAAGCGGCCGGGGCGTGTCGGCGATAGTCCCATCATCGGCGCGGGCTGCTACGCGAACGACGCGAGCTGCGCGGTATCGTCGACCGGCACCGGTGAAATGTTCATCCGGCTCGTTGCCGCTTATGACGTTGCAGCTCAAATGGAGTATCGCAAGGTGTCGGTACACGAAGCCGCGCGCGACGTCGTCATGAACCGGTTGCCGCGCATCGCGGGCCGCGGCGGCGTCATCGCCGTCGATGCGCTCGGCAATCTCGCGATGCCGTTCAATACGGAAGGAATGTATCGCGGTTACGCGCGCGTCGGAGAGGCGCCCGTCGCCGCGATCTATCGCGAAGAAGCGACGTAACGAAGACGGCGGCATGAGGCGCGATGCCCGGCGTGCACGACGCCGATGCGGCCGCCGCTGAAGTCCGAATCAATCGATCCGATCGAGCAACACCGCTTCGCGCCGCCGCAACGTTTCCTGAATGGCCGCGAGCCCCTGGGTCAGTTCGCCGAGGTGCTCGAGCAGCCATTCACCGCTTCGCGTATCGAGCATCGCGTGCAGCAGCTTGCACTGACCGACGAGCCGCTCGTCGCAGCCGATGAGCGCCTTCAGCGTATCGGCCTCGCGGCGATAGCGTTCCGTCATGCGGTCGCTCTCGGGTACCGGCTGCGATTGCAAGCGGCCGCCGACCATGCCGATATTCGCCGCGAGCCGTTCGAGCTGTTGCGATGCGGCGCTCACTGAGGGATCGGGGAACGGCCTCTCACGCGACGGTGTGCCGAAATTCGCGCGCCGATATTCGGCCGCGGCAACCTCGACGCTCGAGCGCGCCAAGCCGAGCAGCCAGGCCGCCTTGCTGCGCACGAGCTGATCGTCGGCGCGCAGCTGATTCTCTGTCCTATAGAAGTTGTAGCCCCATCCATAGAACAGGTTGATCGCCGTTTGCCGCAGCGTTCCTTCGTCATAAAAACCAGGGTCCATTTCGTTACGCGCCCGTTGGAAGCCCTGTGTCGCCCGCCAGCGGATAGACGCCCGCCGGCTGGCCGCCGATTTGGAACGGCACGCCCGCCGCCGCGTTCGGCGCGGAAACGAGGCCTTTCTCGGCCATCCGCAGCGCGAGATAGTAGCGGACGGCCTCGATCGGCGTGAGACCGATCGCCTGCAGCGAAATCAATTCACGCATCCGCTCGTCCTTCGGCACGATGAGCACTTTTACGTCGTTGAGCAAAATGCCGAACGATTTGAGGAAGTCCGAAAGGTGCATCTTCACCGAGTCTCTGATCTCGGTGATGTGCTCGTTGATGCTTTCCATTTTCGTGACC
>JBCNPL010000444.1:0-3134 GCA_039593375.1 Paraburkholderia sp.
GGCTACTCGCTGACGAAGCAGCGCAACACGCAGCGTATCGTCGGCACAGCGATCGGCTGTGCCGTCAGCCTCGCTTTGATCTTCACCGTGCATTCGCCGAAAATCCTGCTCGCCGTCATGTTCGCCTCGATGGTGATGAGCTACAGTCTGTTGCTCTTCAACTATGCGGCGAGCGTCGTCTTCACATCGTCGTACGTGCTGCTGCTGTTTCATCTGCTCGCGCCGGGCAGCCTGCGCATCATCGGCGAGCGCGCGATCGATACCGTCATCGGCTGCGCCCTCGCCATCGCGGCCAGTCATTTCTTCCCGTATTGGGAGTACCGCGTGATGGGCAAGCTCGTCACGGACCTTCTCGCGGCGATGCGCCAATATTTCGAGACCGTTTTGTGGTTCGGCGGCAAACGGAGCGCTGACGCCTCCAACGCGCCGGGAGCGCCGACAGCGAAAGCGACGGCGCCCGAATCCACCACCGGCTCGAGCGCCGATCGCGACATTCGCTTCCGGCTCGCGCGCAAGAACGCGCATGTCGCGTTCGCGAACCTGGGCCAAGCGTTTCGCCGCATGATGCTCGAGCCGAAGTCGCAGCAGAAGTTCGTGCCCGAGATCAACGACCTCCTGGTGCAAAGCCACGTGCTCGCGGCGCAGATCACGGTGGCGGCGGCCATCGTGCGCAACGTGGCGGACGAGCAGGACGACGCACCGGCGGCACTCGCTCGCGCGCTCGCCGCCGTGCGCGAGAACCTCGCCCGCGCCGAGGCCGGCGACCCTCCCCCGACCGACCAGGCCGAGACGACGAAGCAGCTGACGCGCGAGCTCGATTCGATGGTGACCGAATTCGAAAAGGCGGGAACGCGGCCGCCCGAGTTCGTTCAGGAAATCAAGATGTTGGTGCTTCAATGCAAGCAGATGCTGGCCGCGTCGTTTCTGATTCGCAAGGACTCCGGAACGATCCGCTTGCCGGTATAACGCACCCAAGGCATAACGCCGCCGCTACTGCGAAGCGCCTGCCTCCGGCGCGGCGGAACTCGCGGCTCCGATCGATGCGGCGCTCGCGGCGCTCGCCGCACGCTGCTCGTCGTATTCGCGTTTGCCTTTGAGCGCGTTGTATACCAACGTGGCAAGCGCGATCAGGACGGCGATCACGATGATGGTGGCGACTCGCGTGGTGGGATTCGGTCTGCGGGGGTCGTTCATGGGTGAGATTTCTTTGCGCGAAGCCGCAACGGCTCGGGTCTGGTGACGGGACAGTGAAGCCGGCATTCTACGCGCTTCGTCGGTCGAGCCGCTTCCGCGCGATGCGATCGCCGAACTGGCCGCAAATCCTGGAAGATTTTTCTACTTATCGGCTCCATTCACGCAAAAGACGCAAACCCTTTTCCGGTGCGGCCCGTTATAAATAAGGCATCGACCGACGGCCGATCCGCCGCCCGCCATTTACGCGTCCAAGCCATGAGCCACGAACTACAACACCGCTTCCTCAGCCCTGCCGCGCGCGATGCGGATGCCGTCCTCACGCGCGGCCCCGTCCCCGTCGTCGATCGCTTCGCGACCACGATTCGGCGCCGCGACGGCGTCGCTGAGCTCCGCGATGCGCTCGACGCGGCGTTCGAAGCAAGCGGCAACGCGGCCGAGCCGTCGCGTTGCCCGACGTTCGTGCGCCTCGTGCGCGAAGCCCTCGCCGAAGCCGCGGCGAACGAAACGCTGCTCACGCCCGCTCAGCGCGAAGGCTCGCCCGAGCGCTACCGCCGGCACCTGCTGGCCGCCGATGCGTCGGGCCGCTACGCGGTCGTCGCGCTGGTCTGGCAGCCGGGGCAGGCGAGCCCGGTGCACGGCCACCACGCGTGGTGCGGGTATGCCGTTGTCTCCGGCATGCTGACCGAATGCCTTTACAACTGGGACGAGTCGCTCGGCGCCGCGAAGCTCGCGCGAACGCAGGTTCGAGCGCAGGGTGCGGTCTCATACACGCGCGCCGGCCTCGGCGGCATTCATCGGCTCGGCAATGCCGGCCGAGCGGTCGCCATATCGCTGCACGTTTACGGCGTTGCCGGCGACGAGGTGGCAACGCACGTCAACGATATCGTCGGGGTCTGCGATCAGTAAGCGACGGTCGCGATCTTCCTGACGAACCGCCCTGCCTCGATCTCATCGACGAATGCGATGGCGTAGTCCTCCGCCGAAATTTCGCTCTTGCCCTGCGAATCGACGATCAGCGCATCGGCGCCCGTGCGGAACGTACCCGTGCGCGTCCCTGGCGCGATCAGCGCCGCCGGCGCGAAGAACGTCCAATCGATATCGGTCACGCTCCGGTAAAACGAAAGCGCGTCGCGATGCGCGAGCGCATACGCCTTGTACGCCTCGGGAAAGCCTTCAGTGTCGACCAGTTGCTTGCCCGGCGCGACGATAAGCGAGCCCGCGCCGCCCACCGCGACGAGCCGCTTCACATGCGCCGCGCGCGCGAGCGCGACGAGCGCGCGCGATGCGTCGACCACCTTGGCCGCATCTTCACGCGGCGGCGCATAAGCGCTCGCGATCGCGTCATGATCGACGACCGCCGTTTTCATCGCCGCCTCGTCGAACAGATCGCCCTTTTGCACCCGTACATTCGCACCGGCTGCAACGCGTTCCGGGTTGCGCGCGAACGCACTGATCTCGTGACCACGGCGCGCCGCCTCCGCTGCGATTCGTGAGCCGATCATGCCCGTCGCGCCGAAGAGCGCGATCTTCAAAGTCTTTTGCATGGCATTTCTCCTGTTTATGTAACCAATTCAGTTACATATATCGATAAAAAAATACGGGGGCCGCCCCCGGTCTCGCGTCGGCCTCGCGGGCCGTATCGCCTTCAGCCACGCGTGCGTACCGCGAACGCACGCTCTTTTCGCTCGGCATCGAGGACGCCCGCCGTGACATCGGCAAGTGTCCGCGACGCAAGCGACGCATCCAATGCGCGCTCGGCATCGTCGACAACGCCTTCGAGCACCTCCTGGATGTGTCTTCCCACGAGACAAGCTGGATTCGGCCTGTCTCGATGAAGTCCGAAAAGCCGACCGTCTTCGACAGCACGGTAGACGTCGACAAGCTTGATCGACTCCGGCTCGCGCGCGAGCAACGCACCGCCGCCCGCGCCGAGCTGAGAG
>JBCNPL010000445.1:0-3131 GCA_039593375.1 Paraburkholderia sp.
CGGCATCGCCTCCGAGCATCTGACCCGCATCTTCGATCGCTTCTACCGCCTCGATCCGGCGCGCCAGAATTCGGCTTCGGGCACGGGCCTGGGACTTGCGATCGTCAGGTCGATCATGGACGAGCATGGCGGCGAATGCGAAGTGGCGAGCGTGCCCGGCGTGCGCACGGTCTTTACGCTGCGCTTTCCCGCGCATGGCCGAAGAGCGCCGGCGGACCGCCTCCCGGCGAGCGAGGCGTCGCGGTGATACACTCGCCTCGCTCGGCGCTCAGCGGCGCGGTGCGTATCGACGTTGAATCGTTTCACCTCAGGAGGCTTCCGATGGCTGATTTCAGAATCTGGTCCGACGACTTCCCGAATAACGGCTTCATGCCCAAAGCGCAGGAGTTCGCCGACAAGCTCTTCGGCGTGGACGGCAGCGGCGGCAACGCATCGCCCGCGCTGCAATGGGACGCGCCGCCCGCGGACGCGAAGAGCCTCGCGCTCACGGTCTACGATCCCGACGCGCCGACAGGCAGCGGCTTCTGGCACTGGGTGGTCGTCAACCTTTCCCCGCAATTGCGCTCGTTGCCGCAAGGCGCCGGTAAGGCAGACGGATCGCTGTTGCCGGCCGGCGCGATACAAGTGCGCAACGACTATGGTCTACCCGGCTTCGGTGGCGCCGCGCCGCCGCGCGGAGACAAGCCGCACCGCTACCTTTTCCGTATCCATGCGTTGAGGGCGGAGCATTTGCCGATCACGCCCGATACGACGAACGCGGTCGCGCGCTTCATGATCCACCTCAACGAGATCGACTCGGCCACTTACACCGGCCTTTACGAACTGAAGTGACACCTGTCGCGGCAGCGCCATCGGCTCCCCCGACGATGGAACCGGAAGAGGGCCTTCCCGTCCCTCAACGCTATTGGGCCATCGTCGTCATCGCGCTCGGCATCACGCTCGCCGTGCTCGATAGCGCCATCGCCAACGTTGCGCTGCCCACCATCGCGCGCGATCTGCATGCGAGCGCTTCCGCGTCGATCTGGGTCGTCAACGCCTATCAACTGTCGATCACGATCTCGCTGCTGCCGCTCGCGTCGCTCGGCGACCGCATCGGATACCGGCGCGTCTACACGGCGGGATTGATTCTCTTCACGATCGCGTCGCTCGGCTGCTCGCTATCGACGTCGCTCGCGGCGCTCGCGGCGACGCGGGTCGTGCAGGGCTTCGGCGCAGCCGGCATCATGAGCGTGAATACGGCGCTCGTCCGCGTCATCTATCCAAGAAACTTGCTCGGCCGCGGCGTCGCCATCAACGCGATGGTCGTCGCCGTATCGTCGGCGGTCGGTCCGACCGTCGCTTCCGCCGTGCTGTCGGTCGCTTCGTGGCCCTGGCTCTTTGCGATCAACGTGCCGATCGGCATCGTCGCCGCGGCCGGGTCGGTCAGGGCGCTGCCTCGCAACGTGGGCCACGACAGGCCGTACGATTACGTGAGCGCAGTCATGAACGCGTTCGTCTTCGGCCTGCTTATCGTGACGATCGACGGCCTCGGCCACGGCGAAGCGCATCGCTGGACAGCCGTGCAGTTCCTTGCGGTCGTCATCGTCGGCTATTTCTTCGTCCGCCGCCAGCTGACGCAAAAGGCGCCGCTGCTGCCTGTCGACCTGCTCAGGATTCCGGTGTTTGCCCTGTCGGTGGCGACTTCGGTCTGCTCGTTCACCGCGCAAATGCTGGCGTTCGTTTCGTTGCCGTTCCTGTTCCAGAACTCTCTCGGGTTCAGCCAGGTCGAGACCGGCCTGTTGATCACGCCCTGGCCGTGCGCCATCGTGTTCGCGGCGCCCATCGCCGGTCACCTTTCCGATCGCTTCTCGGCCGGGATCCTCGGCGGCATCGGACTCATCGTGCTGACGGTCGGCCTCGTGCTGCTCGCGACGCTCGGTCCCCATGCGAGCGCGTTCGATATCGCGTGGCGCATGGCGGTTTGCGGCGTCGGGTTCGGCACGTTCCAGTCGCCGAACAATCGGCAATTGCTGTCGTCGGCACCGCGCGAACGCAGCGGAGGTGCAAGCGGCATGCTCGGCACGGCCCGGCTCACCGGGCAAACGCTCGGCGCGGCGCTTGTCGCGCTCGTCTTCGGCATCGCGCCGACCGGCGGCCCGACGATCGCGCTCGAACTCGCCGCCGCGTTCTCCGCCGTCGCGTCGGGCGTCAGCCTCCTGCGCCTGAGACAACCGGGGCGCGCGGCAGCCTGAGCCCCGGCGAGACCGAGCCGAAAAATCCTCGTGCGGGTTGGCGCCGTGACGGCGAAGTATGGAATGGCCATGCGACGCGGCGCCGGGGCGCCGCATCGCTCACCGCTGCGTTACTCGCTGGATCCGGCCTCGATGACTTTGATGCGGTTATGGACCGATCGAACGCCGGAGACGCCTTGCACGATCTCCTGCGCGCGTTGCTTGTCGGCATCTCGCGGCACCGTGCCCGTCAGCGAGACGACGCCATGGCGTGTCTTCACATGGATGCGCGAAGCATGCACGTCCTTGGCGCCGATGAGCTCCGCCTTGACCTTGGCCGTAATCGCGCCGTCGCCGATGTGCTGACCGAGCGACTCGGAGGAGGTCGACGTCCCGTTCGAGGAAGAATCCGTCCCTGTGGACGGCGTGCCGTTCGTCGTCTGCGCACTCGCGCCGAAGGCGAGGAGGAGGGAGGCGACGGTGGACGCGATTGTCAGTGACTGAAGCGCTTTCACGGTTTCTCCTGCTCAACGATTGATAGGAAACTGCCAAGCCCACGGGTCGATGCGCACACGTTCGGGCGCGCCGTCGTACCCGTCATCGATCTGGGGCGCAAGCCGCATGCCGACGAAGCGGCCGCGACGATGCGGCGTGCCGCCTGTGCCCCCGGGCACTCGGGCAAATTCCGAGGCGAACGCGGCGCGCTTTTTGCACTGCTCATGTAAAAGCTGCTGAACAGATGCCTCATTGCGCGCGCTCGCAGCGGACCGCATGTACGCACGCGCGGCGTTGCGCCGCATGGTATGGCCGTTGCTTGACAACGATGACCTACCCGCGAGGACATCGATATGCCGCCTACTCTCGAACTGCGCAGCAAACAACACGTCGCGCTGACCCCGCGCCTGCAACAATCAGTTCGGC
>JBCNPL010000446.1:0-3127 GCA_039593375.1 Paraburkholderia sp.
CTGATAGCCCTTCGGCAGATCGGGATAAAAATAATTCTTGCGCGCGAAGATGCTGCGCGGCGCGACGGTCGCGCCGATCGCGAGACCGAGGCGAATCGCGCGCTCGACGGCGCCGCGATTCAGCACCGGCAACACGCCCGGCAAAGCGAGATCGACGGCGCAGGCCTGCGTGTTCGGCTCGGCGCCGAAGCGCGTCGGCGCCCCCGAGAATATTTTCGAGTCCGTCGACAACTGCGCGTGCGTCTCGAGACCGATTACGACTTCCCATTGCGACATAGTGTTCAAGCTCCGGCTGGGGTCTGCGTATGCCAGTTCGTGGCGCGCTGGAACGCATCCGCGACTTGCAGCATTCGCGCCTCGCTGAAATAGTTGCCGATGATCTGCAGGCCGACCGGCCGCTTCGCGCCGCCCGCGCCACCGAAGCCGCACGGCACGCTCATGCCCGGCAGGCCGGCCAGGCTCACCGAAAGCGTGTAGACGTCAGCGAGATACATCTGCACGGGATCGTCGCCCTTCGCGCCGATATCCCAGGCGACGGTGGGCGCCACGGGTCCCATGATGACGTCGCACGTCTTGAATGCCTCTTGAAAGTCCTGCGCGATGATGCGGCGAATCTTCTGCGCCTGCAGGTAATAGGCGTCGTAGTAACCGTGCGAAAGGACATACGTGCCGACGAGAATTCGGCGCTTCACTTCGGGCCCGAACCCTTCGGCGCGCGATTTCTTGTACATGTCGAGCAAGTCGCGATACTCGGCCGCGCGATGGCCGTAACGCACGCCGTCGAACCGCGAGAGGTTCGACGAAGCCTCGGCCGGCGCGATCACGTAGTAGACGGGGATCGAGAGCTCCGTCTTCGGCAGCGAAACCGGCACGAGCGTCGCGCCGAGCGCGCGGTACTGCTCGAGCGCGGCGTCGAGCGCCGCGCGCACGTCGTCGGCAAGGCCCGCCCCGAAGTACTCGTCGGGCAGGCCGATGCGCAAACCGGCGAGCGGCTTGTCCGCCGCCCCGTCGTCCGTCCAAGTCTTGCCGAGATGGCGCGTGAAGTCCTCGTCGGGACGCTGCAGGCTCGTCGAATCGCGCTCGTCGAAGCCTGCCATCGCATTGAGCAGCAGCGCACAGTCCGCCGCGCTTCCCGCCATCGGGCCGCCTTGGTCCAGCGACGACGCGAAGGCGATCATGCCGTACCGGGACACGCGGCCGTAGGTCGGCTTGATCCCCGTCACGCCCGAGAACGAAGCCGGCTGGCGAATGGAGCCGCCCGTATCGGTGGCTGTCGCGGCGGGCGCGAGACGCGCGGCCACGGCGGCGGCCGAGCCCCCCGACGAGCCACCGGGCACCGCTTGCGTGTCCCACGGATTGCGCACGGGGCCGAACGCCGAGTTCTCGTTCGACGAGCCCATCGCGAACTCGTCCATGTTGGTCTTGCCGAGCGTCACCATGCCGGCGCGCGAGAGACGCTCGACGACCGTCGCGTCGAACGGACTCTCATAGCCGGCCAGCATCTTCGACCCCGCGGTCGAATGCCAGCCGCGCGTGACGAACACGTCCTTGTGCGCGATCGGCACGCCCGTGAGCGGCCCCGCATTGCCCGCCGCGATCCGTGCATCGGCCGCGCGCGCCGCTTCGAGCGTGCGCTCCGGCTCGACTTCGATGAACGCGTTGAGCGCGCGAGCGGCTTCGATGCGCGCGAGGTAATGCCGCGCGAGCTCGACGGCGGAAACTTCTTTTGTCGCCAGCGCGCTCGCCAGCTCGGTCAAACTTTTGTCATGCATCTCGAATCGTTCCTCTGGAGAACGTCATCAAATCTGTCGCCGCGCGCCAGGCGCCCGAAGGATCATGCAAGGAGACTTCCTCGGCGGCGGAGCCTTGCCTTGGAGCGGCCCGGCGGTTTCTCGAAAAGCGCTCTACTCGATCACCTTCGGTACGAGGTAGAGGCCATCCTGCACGGCCGGCGCGCTCTTCTGATTGTCGTTGCGATCGATCGACTCGGTGACGACATCGTCACGCAGACGCAGCGCCACGTCTTCGATCTGCTCGATCGGATGGGCGAGCGGGGCGATGCCGTTCGTATCGACCGCCTGCATCTGCTCGACGAGCCCGAAGAACTCGTTGAGTTGGGCAAGCGTAGGCTCGGCGTCGGCGTCTGCCAGCTCGAGCCGCGCGAGATGGGCGATGCGTTTCACATCGGTCAAGGTCAAGGCCATGCGTCTCACCGGAAAAAATGGGGCGCGGAGCAGCGAAAAAAACGCGCTGCGCCAAAGGGTCGGGACATCGGATCAGGCCCTCCGGCTACGGGCCGAATAGCGGCAAAAAGGACCTTCTCTTCACTTCAAATAGGTCGAAATTATAAGGTATCATTACGCGTTCGAACTTAAACCCGGACCGCCCCGGCCCAGGCCACTCGGCGCTCTTCGAAGCCGCCGCCTCGCCCGCCGTCTCTTTAACAGCGGCCTCCGGTCGAATTCATCGCAGCTTCGTGCGCGCGGTAGCGGCGCCTCCATGTTCTCATGCGGCCGCTCTCGCCCGATCCGAAGCTTTTATTTTAATTTCCGCTGCCGTGGCGGCGCCTCGTGGCGAAGCACGGCTTTCCGGCGAGACAGGAATTTCATGTTCGGCTTTTTGCGCAGCTACTTCTCGAACGATCTGGCGATCGACCTCGGCACCGCCAACACCCTCATCTACATGCGCGGCAAGGGCATCGTCCTCGATGAGCCCTCCGTCGTCTCGATCCGTCAGGAAGGCGGCCCCAACGGCAAGAAAACGATCCAGGCGGTCGGCCGCGAAGCGAAGCAGATGCTCGGCAAGGTGCCCGGCAACATCGAGGCGATCCGCCCGATGAAAGACGGCGTGATCGCCGACTTCACCGTCACCGAGCAGATGATCAAGCAGTTCATCAAGACGGCACACGAATCGCGAATGTTCTCGCCTTCGCCGCGCATCATCATCTGCGTGCCCTGCGGCTCGACCCAGGTCGAGCGCCGCGCGATCAAGGAAGCCGCGCATGGCGCCGGCGCCTCGCAGGTTTACCTGATCGAGGAGCCGATGGCCGCGGCGATCGGCGCGGGGCTGCCCGTCTCGGAAGCGACGGGCTCGATGGTCGTCGATATCGGCGGCGGCACGACCGAGG
>JBCNPL010000447.1:0-3121 GCA_039593375.1 Paraburkholderia sp.
GCCGCAGACGATCGAATTCGTCCGTGCTCGTGCCGTTTCGAACGCGCAGCCTGTCGACGGCGACCGATCGAATCTCGAGCTGGAGCGGCAGCCGCAGGCTGGTCGGCAGCTCGAGCGGCGCATGGCTCCCCGACGGCGCGAGCCGCGCGTCGACCGTGCCGGCATGCAGTTCGTCGATGGTGAAGCGCCACGGCGAATGCGTGAGCGCCCAGCGCCCCGTCAGCCGATCGATACGGATATCCGTGCCGCCGGGCTCCTCGGCGGGCGCCCTCGCGGAACCGCCGGACGCCTCGGCCGCGCTCGCCGTCGAGGCGGCTCCCGCCGCGACGCCGCCTACCGGCCCCGACGCGCTCGCTGGCGCCGCGCCACCGCGCCAGTGCAGATCGGCCAGCCGTACCCCTGTCGCCAGCGTGCCGCCGACCAATGTGCCCGACAAGCGGCCGCCTGAAACCGTCACCGCCGCTCGCCACGCGAGCCGGGTTCCGCGCTCGGTCGTCAGGACGCCGTAAAGCGCGAGTGCGGACAGCGCGACGAGGACCACGACGATGCCGGCGATCCAGCTCGCGACACGCAAGGCGCGATGGCGCCGCCGCGGTGGCCGCTCGGGCAGCCCCGGCTCGGCGGGCGGCTCCTTGGCATCGGATGGCGGCGGCGATTCGTTGGTCATGGGCGAGCGGGTTCAGAAAGCGATGCCAAGCGTCAGATACGGCCGCACGCTCCGGTTGCGAAGGCCGTAGGCGAGGTCGACGTTGATCGGCCCGACAGGGCTGCGCCAGCGCGCGCCGACGCCGACGCCCGGATAGAACGTCTTCTCGCGCCAGGTATCCGTCGCGGTGCCGATGTCGTAGAACACGGCCGCGCCCCAGTCGTGCGAGAACCAGTGCTGGTACTCGGCCGTCGCGGTGACGAGATACTTCGCCGGCAGGATCGAGCCGTCGACGGAAGTGCCGATGCTCTGAAATCCGTAGCCGCGAATCGAGTTCGAGCCGCCCGCGCGAAAAAGCAACGAAGCGGGAATGCCGCTCGAGCCGCCGGTCGAGAACACGCCGCCGAGCTCGGCTCGGAACAGCATCAAGTCGCGCTTGCCGACCGGCAGATACTGCTCGCCGCGCGCGTAGGCACGCCCGAACGTCTGATCCGAGAGCAATCCCTTGATCGCGAAGCCGGCTTCGGCATGAAGCAGGTTGCCCGAGCGCGGAAAGAGCAGATCGTCGACGTGGCGTCGAGTCCACGACCATTGCGGCACGAGCGCGTGGCTCGTCGTCGGGCCCACCGCATTCTGGTCGAGTCGGTCCGAGTAATACTGAATCGAATAGGCGTAGTCGATGAACTGAGACGTACGCGTGCGCTGCACGCCCGCGCGGGCGCTGTAGATGCGCGTATTCGATACGTTCGTCGTCGTATAGGAGGCCAGCGCGCTGTTGACCCATCCGCGCGCGCCCGGCGGCATCGAGAGCTGGATCTGGCCGTATTGCTGGATCTGGTCGAGCCGGCCTTGCACCGAAAACGGCCAGGCCGCGCCGAACGTGTTCAGGTACGAATACGCCCCCTGGATATGCGCGCCGGTATCGGTCGCATAGCCGACGCCGCTGCGCACGCTGTTGTAGGGATACTCGCTGACTTTCACATGGACCGGCGTATCGCGCGGCTTGTCGGCGTCATTGTCGATGTCGATCGCGACGCTCGCGTAGTACGGCGTGTTCTGCAACTGGCGCTGGAGCTCGGCGACGCGATCGCTGTTGTAGACCTCGCCGACCGAGAGCGGGTTCACGTTCGTCACGATCCATCCCGGGTAGCGGCGCACGCCGGAAACGTCGAGCGGACCGAGCGTGAACGTCGGACCGCTCGCGAACGTCACCGAAAGCGCCGCGGTCTTTCGCAGCGGATCGATGCGCGCCTCGGAGCGGGCGATCTTGGCGCCGAGATAGCGTTGCGCCTGCAGCGCCTTCAACGCCGCGTCCTTCGCCTCGCTCCAGCCCGATTGCGTGAACGGATCGCCGACGTGCAACGAAAACGCGAACCGGGTCGCGTTCTCGCGCGCTGGAGCCTCGGTCGATACGGGCCCCTCGAACTTGAGCTCGACCGACGCAACGGTTGTCCGCGGGCCCGGATCGACGTGCACGGTGACGTTCCGCTTGCCGCCCGCGGTTCGCACGTCGGTGCGCACGACGGCGGAGAAGTAGCCGTCGGTCGCGACGAGATCGCGCACCTGCTGTGGCGTGGCGGTAACGAGAAACTCGAACTGATCGTCGCTGATGTCGTCCCGCTTGGCAAAGCGGGCAAGATCGAGATGCTGCTCGAGCAGCTTGCGCACCGAGCGCGGCGCATCGATATCGATGCGGTAACGCGCCGTCGCCGGCGCCGGCGCCGCGAGAAGCAGCGCGCCGACGCCCGCGAGCAGCCAGCCGCGCACGCGGCGCGCGGACGGCTCGACGAGCGCGAGCGCCACGGGCGGCGCGACGCGCACGCGAACGCGCTGCGAACCGCGCGGCGAATCGGTTACGGCTTCCCGCAAACGGGCCCTCCCTCGTTTTCGTGGCGACCGTCCGACGGTCCGCCGTGACCATTTCGTTCAGTCACGAGCCGAAAGCGACCCGTGAACGACCGCGCCCAAGGCCGGCCCGGATTCGCGCGCGGGACGCGGCCGGCGCAGTGCCGCGCGCCGGGATTGGACGGCGCGCGCCGCGCGATGTTCCGTCTGCCCGCGCATGCGCTAAAATCGCGATGCATCGAGGCCGTGCGCCCGCGGACATGCCGCAGGCGCGCGATCCGTCCCCGACCTCGTATCTTCCCCCATTTTCCGCGATCGCTGAGCCATGTATCAATCGGATATCACGAAGTTTCTCAATGAACTCAAACAGCAGCGGCCCACGCTCGAAGAGGAACAGCGGCGCGGCCGCGCGCTCCTGTGGGACAAGCAGCCCGTCGATCTCGAAGAGCGCGCCAATCAACAGGCTTCCCGCGTAAAACAGACGCCTTACGTCTACTACCAGAACTTCTGAGTGAGCGCTGCCGACGAGGTCGGCCGCTCGCGCGAGCCGCAAGCGGCGCTGACCGCGCCAGCCAACGATACGACGCCCGACACCGTGGACGGCGTCGCTTTCGCGCGTCTGTACGGTGA
>JBCNPL010000448.1:0-3113 GCA_039593375.1 Paraburkholderia sp.
CAGCGATTAGCCCGCCTTCATGGCGGGCTTTTTTTCGGGCGTAGTGCCCGCCGCCCGCGGCGGGCAGGGCCCCGTCGGAAGTGCGAGTTTCGTCGCGAGGACGGGGCGAGAATCCCGCCTGCAACGGCCGCTTCGAAGCGGCCGTCGGTCTTTTCGGGGCCCCACTCGCGCGGCCATCCCGCTCCCTATCGCCCCTCCGTCTATCGGGTCAATAGAAAATGTGATTCGGCCAGAGCCCTTGCGAACGAACCAAGCGCCCCCAAATCGGCAGGGCAATTGCTCCACATGCTCTACAATCTTTTTCTCTCCTGTCTGCGAGTGCTCAATGGTTCCGCACCTAGTTACGGCGTTAAACGGTCCGCTGCTCGATCTCGAGCGGAAGATCCTCGATGCCACGCCGGCGATCGAGCGCTGGTTCCGCCTCGAATGGCAGGAACACACGCCGGCGTTTTACTGCTCGGTCGACCTGCGCAACGCGGGCTTCAAGCTGGCGCCGGTCGACACGAACCTTTTTCCGGGCGCCTTCAACAATCTGCCCAATGAAGTGCTGCCGCTCGCCGTTCAGGCTGCGATGGCATCGATCGAAAAGATCTGCCCCGACGCGAAGAATCTCCTGATCATTCCCGAGCACGAGACGCGCAACGCGTTCTATCTCGAGAATGTGGCGCGGCTCGCGACGATCATGCGCCAGGCCGGACTCAACGTACGTTTCGGCACCCTCGACGAAAATATCGCCGGACCGGTCACGATCTCGCTCGCGGACGGCCAGAAGATCGTGCTCGAGCCGCTCGAGCGTACACCGCGCCGACTCGGCCTGAAGAACTTCGATCCGTGCTCGATACTGCTCAACAACGACCTCTCGGCCGGCGTGCCGCCCGTGCTCGAGAACCTGCACGAGCAGTATGTGCTGCCGCCGATCCATGCGGGTTGGGCCGTGCGGCGCAAGTCGACGCACTTCTCCTGCTACGACGACGTGGCGAAGAAGTTCGCGAAGATCGTCGAAATCGATCCGTGGATGGTGAATCCCTACTTCGCGCATGTCGAAGGCGTCGATTTCGAGACGCGCGAGGGCGACGAGGCGCTTGCCGACGCGATCGACGCGGTCATCAAGAAGATCGCGCGCAAGTACCGCGAGTACGGCATCGGCGAGAAGCCCTACGTCGTGATCAAGTCCGATGCGGGTACGGGCGGGCGCGGCATCATGACCGTGCATGACGCGGCCGAAGTGAGGAGCTTGACGAAGGGCGAGCGCGCGCGCATGTCGACGACGAAGACCGGTCTTCAAGTGCACGACGTGATCGTGCAGGAAGGCGTTTACACGTTCGAGCGCATCGGCGACGAAGTGGCCGAGCCGGTCGTCTACATGATCGATCGCTATGTCGTCGGCGGGTTCTACCGAGTGCACGGCAGCCGCGAGCGCGATCAGAACCTGCATGCGCCGGGAATGCACTACGTGCCGCTCGGCTTCGAGCACACGGCCTTGCCCGACGCGCATGCGAAGCCCGGTGCCGCGCCGCCGAACCGGTTTTACATGTATGGCGTCGTGGCTCGTCTCGGCTTGCTCGCGGCGTCGGTCGAGCTCGAGAAAACCGATCCGGAGGCCATTCAGGTTTGAATGCCGGCGCCCCGATCGCGGCTCGATGGCCGCGGCGCGGCGTCGCCGATCCTTTGCTGCACCCACCAACGATAGAGCCCGCCCGGGGGCAGGACTTTCATGGACATCCTCTTCATCGCCGATTCGCTCGCGCACTTCAAGATCTACAAAGATTCGACCTACACGATGATGGCCGAAGCGGCCCGGCGAGGGCATGCGATCTTCGCCTGCGAGCCGAAGCATCTCGCATGGATCTCCGGTGACGTCGAGGCGACCGTGCGGCGCGTGACGCTCGTCGGCGACGAATCCGACCTCCACCGCCACCCGTGGCACGAGAGCGGTCCGCACGAGCATCGCTCGCTGACATCGTTCGGCGCGGTGCTGATGCGCAAAGATCCGCCGTTCGACATGGAGTACGTGACGTCCACGTGGCTGCTCGAACTCGCGCAGCGAGCCGGCGCGCGCGTGTTCAACAAGCCGCAGACGATCCGCGACCATTCCGAAAAGCTCGCGATCGGCGAATTTCCGCAATTCGTCGCGCCGACGCTCGTGACCCGAGACGCCGCGCGGTTACGGGCGTTTCATGCCGAGCACGGCGACGTCATCTTGAAGCCGCTCGACGGGATGGGAGGAATGGGCGTCTTTCGCGTGACGCGCGACGGCATGAATCTCGGCTCCATCATCGAGATGCTGAGTCACGACGGCGTGCGCTCGGTCATGGCACAGAAATTCATCCCCGAGATCGCGGCGGGCGACAAGCGCATTTTGCTGATCCGTGGCGAGCCCGTGCCGTACTCGCTCGCCCGCATTCCGCAGGGCAACGAGGTGCGCGGCAATCTTGCCGCGGGCGGACGCGGCGTCGCGCAGCCGCTTACGGCGCGCGACCGCGAGATCGCCGAGACGCTCGGGCCCGTCCTCGCTTCGCGGGGGCTCCTGCTCGTCGGGCTCGATGTAATCGGCGACTGGTTGACGGAAGTCAACGTCACGAGTCCGACATGCTTTCGCGAAATCATGGATCAGACAGGGTTCGATGTGGCGGCGATGTTCATTGACGCGCTCGAGCACGCGGCCGCGTAGCCGCCGCGCATCGCTCGAGGTGGCTCGCGCCACGGCGCGAGCTTCAGCGTCCCGAAGCGCGGCGCCGGGAATCGCGCGAAAATGGCCCTGTTACAATGCCGGTCTCGCGGATGCGTGACGGAGCGCTCGGATCCGCCACCGGTGGTGGCGCATTGGGACTGGGCGCGGCCGGCCGCTTCTTATCGCGCGCACCGCGCCGTTTTGGGTTAGCAATACAGCTATGGCAGGCATCTTGATCATCGCGCATGCGCCGCTCGCCACGGCGCTCACGGAGTGCGTCGCGCATATCTACGGCGGGCTGCCGGCGCGCATCGGCGGAATCGATGTGCTTCCCGACTGCGATCCGGTCCAGGTCATTCGCGATGCGCAAGCGGAGCTCGACCGGTTGCGCGAAGAGAACGGCGCACTCGTTCTGACCGACATGTACGGCGCGACACCGGCG
>JBCNPL010000449.1:0-3103 GCA_039593375.1 Paraburkholderia sp.
ATGCCGAACATCACGAGCTTGCCTTTCGCTGCATGAGGCAGCGCGCGCTCGATCACTTGTCGGAAGGTATTCGTATTCTCGATCAGGTGGTCCGACGGGAGCACGAGGAGCATCGCGTCGGGGTCGTCCTTCTGAGCGAGTAGCGCGGCGGCCGCAATAGCCGGCCCGGTGTTGCGGCCGACGGGTTCGAGGACGATGCGCGCCCCGCTCGACCCGATCTGCCGCAACTGTTCCGCGACGAGGAAACGCTGCTCATCGTTGGTCATCACCATCGGCGCAGCACCGCTTACCAAGCCTTCGACGCGGCGCACGGTCTGTTGCAGCAGCGTGCTTTCGCCATGCAACGCAAGAAATTGCTTGGGGTACCCGCTGCGGGATAACGGCCACATGCGAGTTCCGGAGCCACCGCAAAGAATGATCGGAGTAATCGTCATTTGTCGAATAGTATTGCGCGCGCTCAACCTTGTAATTGCCTTTTTGGACGGCCCCGCCCAAAATACTGAATTATTCCATAGTGGGGAGACGATGCCTACGCCTCAGGCGCGGCGTCACAGTGTGCCGATCGGCTTCCCAAAATCCATCATCTCTGTACTCGCCAGGTAGTCCGAACTTGTCACTCCGCTCCGACGCCATCGTCGTCACGTATCAGCCCGACATAGCCACGCTTCACCGCCTCATCGCCGCGCTCGCGCCGCAAGTCGGACACATCACGATCGTCGATAACGGATCCGCGAATATCGGCGAATGGCGAGAACAGTTGCCCAGCGAATCGGTCGAGGTTCTCGCGCAGGGCGCCAACCTCGGCATCGCCAGTGCCTTGAACGCGGGCTTCGATGCCACCCGGCGGCGCGGCGCGGCGGAATTCGTCGCGTTGTTCGATCAGGACTCGACGCCGTCCGGCGACATGGTGGACCGCCTCGAAAGCTACTGCGATGAACTCGCGAGCCGAGGGCCGGTCGCGCAGGTCGGCCCGTACTTCTTCGAACACAACCGGGGCTACTACCTCCCCTTCATCGAGTTCAAAGCGGGATTTCCCCGCCGCAAGCATCAACGCAGCGAACAGAGTTGGACAACCGCGGACTATCTCATCAGCTCGGGCGCCCTCGTGCCCCTGCGAACATTGCAGAAGGTCGGCCCGCTCGACGATTCGCTCTTCATCGACTACGTGGACATCGAATGGGGCCTTCGTGCCAAAGCAGCCGGCTTTCAGAGCTACGGCGTGTACGACGTCCGCATGGAACACGCCATCGGCGAAAAAGCGCTGGACCTCGCCTTCGTTCGGCTCGCAATGCATAAGCCGATTCGCCGGTACTACTACTATCGGAACGCTTTGCTGCTCTGCCGGCGGCGCTATGTGCCCCTCAGCTGGAAGCTCCACGAAATCGCTCGCCTCTCGCTGAAGTTCTGGATCTTCGCGCTGTTCTCGCGTAACCGCGCACCCGATGTGAAGATGATGCTGAAGGGCATCGCCGACGGCGTGCTCGGGCGCACTGGCAAATTGTCCGACACCCCCGATCCGCGATAGCGGTGCCGCGTTCAACGCCCCGCAAGACACAGCGCGAGCGCCTCTTTCCAATCTGGCGCACGCAAGCCGAACGTCATCTCGAGTTTGTCGCCAGACATTCGCGAGTTGGTCGGCCGCTTCGCCGGAGCGGGGTATTCGCTCGCGGAAATCGGCAGTACGTCAGGGCGCCTTTCGAGCTCCGCCAGCTCAAATATCGCTGAAGCAAAGCCATGCCACGACGTCGCACCGCTCGAACACAAATGATAAGTGCCCGAACGGGCATGCCACCATTCGGCCGCATCGACCGCTGCCAGCGCCCCGGCAACCACATGCGCTGTCAGCGTCGCTATCGTGTTGCTCCATGTCGGCGCCCCGAACTGGTCAGCCACGATCTTCAGTTCCGACCGTTCGGCGCCTAGACGCAACATCGTCAGCAAGAAGTTCTTGCCGCGCGCGCCATACACCCAGCTCGTTCGGAAGATCAAATGATCGACGCCTGTGTCCGCAATCGCCTGCTCACCGGCAAGCTTGCTGCGCCCATAGGCGTTCTGCGGATTGGTGGGATCGTCCTCGACATACGGCTCGTCCTTCTCGCCGTCGAAAACATAGTCGGTCGAATAATGAATCAACGCCGCGCCGAGCTTCTTAGCTTCTTCGGCGAGTACGCCTGGCGCTTCGCCGTTAATCCGCATCGCGAGCTCGGACTCGCTTTCCGCCTTGTCCACCGCTGTATATGCGGCCGGATTGACGATCAAAGCAGGCCGCACCTCACGAATCACCGTGCGCACCCGATCGAGGTTCGATAGATCGAGCATCGTGCGATCGGCGGCAATCACACGCCCCAAGCCTTGCAGCGACCGGAGGAGTTCGAAGCCTACTTGCCCGTTCGTCCCCGTCACGAGAATCGTACGTTCAGCGCGCTTGACGTTCATTGCGCGCCCTCACTCGAATAGGTCAGCTTCAGCGAGGCGCTTACCCGCGGCATCCTTTGCGGCGAGCAGCGGCTCGAAGTTGATCGGCCATTGAATGCCGATCTCGGGATCATTCCACACTATGCTTCGTTCGAACTCGGGAAACCAGTAATCGGTGGTCTTGTAGAGGAATTGCGCGGACTCCGAAAGAACCACGAAGCCGTGTGCAAACCCAGCCGGAACCCACAGCTGCTTGTGGTTCTCCGCCGACAAGACTACGCCCGCCCATTTGCCGAAATTTGGGGAGCTGCGCCGGATATCTACGGCGACGTCGAATACCTCACCTTCCACGACACGCACGAGCTTACCCTGCGGATGCTGAATCTGGTAATGGAGGCCGCGCAACACTCCTCGTGCCGAGCGTGAATGATTGTCTTGCACGAACTCGATGCCGGGCTCGACCTTATCGCCAAATTCGCGCGCGTTGAAGCTCTCGAAGAAGAATCCGCGCGCGTCACCGAATACCTTCGGCTCGATAATCTTGACTTCGCGCAACGCGGTAGAGGTTACTTGAATGGCCATGCCACTTGATCCATGAGAATGTTCTTCAGATATTGCCCGTAGCCGTTCTTGGCGAGAGGCTCGGCGAGCTTTTGCAGTTGCTGCGCGTCGATCCATCCGCGGCGAT
>JBCNPL010000045.1:0-13836 GCA_039593375.1 Paraburkholderia sp.
ACGGCGCGAGACGCGTCGCATCGCGCCGCTCGCGCGCCTCGCTCTGCGAGCGATGATGCTCCGCCAGCTCGCCGATGCGCGCCGCCGCGTAGCCGCTGTCGGCCGGTCCCGGACTCGGGCGTCCGAAGTGGAAACCCTGGACGAAATCGGCATCGCAGGCAAAAGCGAGCTGCGCCTCGTGCTCCGTCTCGACGCCCTCGATCAGCACCAGCTTGCCGGCCTCGTGCAGCAAAGAGACGAAACCAGGCAGGATCGCCGCGGCCTGCGTACGATGCGCCGCATGCGAGAGCATCATCCGGTCGATCTTCACGATGTCGGGATCGAGCTGCCAGATGCGCTCGAGGTTCGAATCCCCCGCGCCGAAGTTGTCGAGCGCGATCAGGAAACCCTGGTCGCGAAAAAAGCGCACCTCGTCGGCGATCCGATCGAGGTCATGGATGCGCGCCTCCTGCATTTCGAGCACGATTCGGCGCGGCGGCAAGTCGAGCCGCGACAGGCTCGCCGCGAATGCGGCGGCATGATACGAGTCGGTCAACGCACCCGCATGCACGTTGAGAAACAGCCATTCGCGCTCGGCGCCGAGCATCTTGAAGTTCTCGAGATGAAGCGTCAGCGCGAGACGGTCGACGTGGAGAAGTTCCCCGCTCCTCGCCGCATCGCCGAATACGTCGAGCGGCGGGACTGGGCAATCGAAAGCGTCGTGCGCACGCAGTAGGCCTTCATAACCGACGGCCCGCAAATGCGCGAGGCTGAAAACAGGCTGGAAGACGCTCGTGAGCGTCAGATCGCGATGACGAAGCGCGTAACGCTGCAGTCCCGAAACGACATCTTGCTCGAACCCGGCCGGCGGCGCGATCGCTACGTCTTGCATCGAGGTCGATACGGCGAGCCCTCGATCATTGTGTGTTCCATTGTGAAGGGGGGGAATCAACGACTGCTCCTCGGACTCTCGTTTGATCGTTGAGGCCGATCAAGCAAGCTCCGTGCGAACCGTGCGCGGATGCCCTTTCCGCGCATACTTCGCTGGCATGGACGGAACGCCGTGCACCGGCAACCGAATGATTCCGCACCATGACGGTGCACCCCGCTTCACTGCCGGATGCACCGTTTCCAGGCGCGGCTACAGCACCGGCCCGCGCACGGCTTCGCGACGCAAAAAGGCGTACAGCAAAATCGCGCCGAACGTCGCCGTCCCGATGCCGCCGAGCGAGAAGCCGCCGAACTTCAATGAAAAATCACCGGCGCCGATCACGAGCGTGACCGCCGCGACGATGAGGTTCCGATTGTCGGAAAAGTCGACGCCGTTCGTGACCCAGATCCGAGCGCCCGTCACTGCGATAAGGCCGAACACGACGATCGACACGCCGCCCAGCACGGGTCCCGGAATCGTTTCGATCACCGCCCCGAACTTCGGCGAGAAGCCGAGAACGATCGCAATCAGCGCGGCGACGACGAATACCAGCGTCGAATAAATCTTGGTAACGGCCATCACACCGATGTTTTCGGCATAGGTGGTCACGCCCGTGCCGCCGGCGAAACCCGAGACGATCGTGGCGATACCGTCGCCGACGAAGGCGCGGCCGATGAAGCGATCGAGGTTTTGCCCCGTCATGGCGCTGACCGCCTTGATGTGGCCGAGGTTTTCCGCGACGAGGATCACGGCGACGGGCGCGAGCAGCGCCATCGCGTGAGGATCGAAAACCGGCGAGCGGAAATTCGGCAGCCCGAACCAAGCGGCGTTGGCGACGACCGAAAAATCGATCGGCCGACCGAACCCCATGCCGTTCGCCACGATCGCGTAAATCGCGTAAGCGATGAGGAGTCCCACGAGAATCAGGAGGCGCTGAACCATTCCCCGCGCAAAGACGGCGACGATGCCGACGCAGAGCACGGTCACGATCGCCATCCACGCATCGAACGTGGATGTGCTGACGCCCTTGACGGCGATCGGCGCCAGGTTCAGGCCGATCACGGCCACGATCGAACCGGTGACGACGGGCGGCATCAACGCCTCGATCCAGCGTGTGCCGACCGCCGCGACGATGAGCCCGATGATCGCGTAGACGACACCGCAGCCGATGATGCCGCCGAGCGCGACCGCGACGTTGGGATTCGGGCCATGCCCCGAGTAGGCCGTGACGGCGATCACGAGACCGATGAATGAAAAGCTCGAGCCGAGATAACTGGGCACGCGCCCGCCAACGAGCAGAAAAAAGAGCAGCGTGCCGATGCCCGACATGAAGATGCAGAGGTTCGGATCGAAACCCATCAGCAGCGGCGCGAGTACGGTCGAACCGAACATGGCCACGACGTGCTGGATACCCATCGCGACCGTCTGAGGCCATGCAAGACGTTCGTCAGGGCCAACGACACGGCCCTCGATGGCGCGCGGCGCGAGGCGCCAGCGCGGGAAATAGGAATCGGCCATGCTCGTTGCGCTCCTTTTGTCGACGCGTTGCCTTCTTATCGTGGAGATGCGCCGCGATGACGCGGCGCAGCGGTCGCGGGACCACGCGCGAGTTTACGGAGGGCGGCAAGCGCTGGCAAGCGCTCAGAATTGCGTCCCGGGCCGATGCGTGCGCTGAAGCCTAGCGCCGCGAGCCGACACGGAAGACGGCGACGGCGGTCTTGAGCTCGCGGGCCTGATCGGCCATCGATCCGGCCGCCGCCGCCGCTTCTTCGACGAGCGCCGCGTTTTGCTGCGTGACCTGGTCCATTTGCACGACGGCGCGGTTGACCTGCTCGATACCCGTGCTCTGCTCGGCCGACGCGGCCGAGATCTCGCCCATGATGTCGGTCACGCGCTGGACGGCCTGCATGACCTCCGCCATCGTCTGCCCCGCGCGCTCGGCGACCTGCACACCCGAATCGACGCGCGTCGTCGAGCCTTCTATCAGTTCCTTGATCTCCTTCGCCGAAACGGCACTGCGCTGGGCGAGCGCGCGCACCTCGCCGGCGACGACCGCGAAGCCGCGTCCCTGTTCTCCGGCACGCGCCGCTTCCACCGCCGCGTTGAGCGCAAGAATGTTGGTCTGGAAGGCGATGCTTTCGATGACGGCGATGATGTCGGTCATGCGCTTCGAGCCGTTTGCAAGCTCGCGCATCGTTTCGACGACCTCCTTCACATAACCGCTGCTCGTCTCCGCGATCGCCGATGCTCCGCCTGCGAGCCCGCTCGCCTGCCGTGCATTGTCGGCATTGTTGCGCACGGTCGAGGTCAGCTCCTCCATGCTCGACGCCGTTTCCTCGAGCGAGGCCGCCTGCTCTTCCGTGCGCTGCGACAGATCGGTGTTGCCGCGCGCGAGCTCCTGTGCTGCCGTCGCGATCGAATCGCTCGAGGTGCCGATGCTCGAGACGATTTGCACGAGCCTTTCCCGCATGTCTCTCAGCGCCCAGAGGAGACTCTCCGTATCGCCGGCCCGCGTCTCTATCGGGACAGACAGATCCCCCTGCGCGATTCGATTCGCGATCTCGACCGCGTTCGCCGGCTCGCCGCCGAGCTGGCGCGACAGTTGTCTCGCGATGAACCATGCGAGCAGCACGCCGACGGCGATCGACGCGAAGATGAAGGCGAGCATCGTCAGCCGCACCGATTCGTAGGTCGCTCTGGAGCCGCGCACGGCGTTCTGCGCGAAGTCGTACTTGCGCTTGATCAGCGTTTCGAAAATATCGCGCAAGGTGTTGCTCGCGGCGCTCGCACGCGGCGCTTGCGCCTGGTCGCTCGCGCCCATTTCGGCGCGCAGCGCGTCTTCCCAGTCTTGTTCCTTTTTCATCGCGTCGGCGAAGAGCACGCGCCCTTGCTCGGTATGAATCGTTTGCGGATAGCGCTCCAACGATTGATGAAGTCGCGCGAGCGATTGCGTCACCCGCTCCTTCAGTTGCTGCTTCGCCGCGTCGTCGGCGGCGGTGCGCAACTGCGTCGCGGCAAGGTCCGCATTGAGCCGCTGTCGGTTGCCTTCCTCGATGTAGTAAAGCCCGTTCATCTCGACGGTGCTGATCTCCTCGGCGACGTCGCGCATCGCGGACACGCCCCAGAGGCCCGCACCGCCGACGAGCGCGCCCAAACCCACGACGAATGAAAACGCGAGAAGAAGCTTCTTGAAGACGGTCATGCGGCCAAGCCAGATCATTTCGGAATCCTCAGTAAATTGCGCGGGAGCATCCGAACGGATGCGGCGTTGGCGGGTACTCCGCCTCGCCTGTTTTACGGCTGCCGGTCCGCCTTCTTGATACCGGTGATCCCCGCAGTTGACTGACTCCGTGAGTGTCGAGGTCTGGCCTATGGCGTACGATTAGTAGTACGAAACAGCGAATTCGCCGCTGCCGTCGATGTCGAGCGAGACGGTGTCGAGATCGGCGGCGTCGCCCATGCGCGCAAGGATCTCTTGCGACAACATCGGCATCACCGTCCCGCGCAAGATGAAATCGATGTTGCGCGCGCCTGTCTCGACCTCCGTGCAACGTGCCGCGATCGTGTCGACGACAGCGTCCGAGTAGGCGAGCCGCAGCTTGTTGTTGCGCGCGAGACGCTGCGCGAGCTTGTCGAGCTTGAGCCTGACGATGCCGGCCAGCGCGTCGGCCGCCAGCGTATGGAATGGTACGACGGTCATCCGTGCCAGCAGCGCCGGCCTGAAGTGAGCCGACAGGATCGGCCGCACGGCCGCGAGCACGGTTTCGGCGTCGGGCCGGGCGCCGTTCGCCGTCAATTCCGTGATGACGTCGGTCGCGAGGTTGGACGTCAGAAAGATGACCGTATTGGAAAAGTCGATGGCCTTCCCCTCGCCATCCGACAGCACACCCTTGTCGAACACCTGATAGAAGAGGTTCATGACGTCGAGATGGGCTTTTTCGACTTCATCGAGCAAAACCACGGAGTAAGGTCGCTGGCGCACTGCTTCGGTCAGCAAGCCGCCTTCGCCGTAGCCCACGTAACCGGGCGGCGATCCGATCAGCCGGCTTACGTTGTGGCGCTCCTGAAACTCGCTCATGTTCACCGTGATCGTCGACTTCTCGTCGCCGAAGAGAATATCGGCGACGGTCAGCGCCGTTTCGGTCTTGCCGACACCCGATGGCCCCACGAGCAGAAAGACGCCCATCGGTTGCCGCGGGTCCTTGAGACCCGCGGCCGACGCCTTCAGGATCTCCGCAATCTGGTTCAGCGCGGACTCCTGACCGCGAACGCGCTGCTCGAGCGTCTCTGTCATACGCAGGATCACTTGCGCCTGATCGCGCTGGAGCTTGCCTAGCGGGATGCCGGTCCAGTCGCTGACCACTTTGGCGATCACCTCGGGATCGACGTCGACACGCACCAGGGGCGCCGAGCCCTGTGCGTCGACGAGCGCGGCCTGCGCATCAGCCACCGCCTTGCGCAGGCGCTCCAGTTCGGATTCCGGCTTCGTCGCCGCGCGCGCCTGCGCCAACGCCGCGCGCGCGGCGAGCAAGGTATCCGCGGCCGACTTCTGCGCAAGCCAGCGCGCGGACAACGATTCTTTTGTCGCCTCCAACTCGGCCAGTTCGGCGGCGATCTGCTCGAGTCGGCCCTCATCGATGACTTGCAGATTGTCGCGATCGCGCTCGAGTCCGGCCCGTTCGCGCCGCAGCGCCTGACTGGCACGCTCCGCATCTTCGAGCACATCCGGCTTTGCGCTTTGCAATACCTTGACGCGCGCGCATGCGGTATCGAGCAGATCGATCGCCTTGTCCGGCAGTTGCCTGCCCGTGATATAGCGACTCGACAATTCCGCCGCCGCGACGATCGCATCGTCGCGCATGACGACGCGATGCACCTCTTCGTAGCGCTCCTTCAATCCGCGCAGGATCAGCACCGCGGTGCGAACATCGGGCTCGTCGAGCTTGACGAGCTGAAAGCGGCGCGCGAGCGCCGCGTCCTTCTCGAAGTACTTCTTGTATTCGGACCACGTCGTCGCGGCGATCGTGCGCAGTTCGCCGCGAGCGAGCGCGGGCTTGAGCAGATTGGCCGCATCCGACGAGCCGGCCTGCCCCCCCGCGCCGATCAGCGTATGCGCTTCGTCGATGAAGAGAATGATCGGCTTCGTGGAAGACTTGATCTCGTTGACGATTCGCTTCAGCCGATTCTCGAACTCGCCCTTCACGCTTGCGCCGGCTTGCAGGAGTCCCATGTCGAGCCCGAGCAGCGTCACGCCGCGCAACGACTCGGGCACGTCGCCTTCGACGATGCGCAGCGCGAGGCCCTCCACTACAGCGGTCTTGCCCACACCGGGATCGCCCACGCAAATCGGGTTGTTCTTGCGGCGGCGCGCGAGGATGTCGACCATCTGGCGAATCTCGGCATCGCGGCCGAACACTGGATCGATGCGGCCCGCTCGCGCTTTCTCGGTGAAGTTTTCGCAGAATTTGGCGATCGCGCTGCCCTCGGCGTGTCCTCTCGCCGTCCCGCCGGCTTCCGCGGGCTCGTCGACGCTCGCCGCCGTTTCCAGCGACGCCGAGCAGACCGGGCCGAAGCTTTCGAGCACGGAGTCGCGATGCAAGCGCCGCAGCATGTCGCCGTAGCTGCCAGCGGCCAGGAACGTTGCTCGCGCGATCAAGGCGACGAGAATGGCCCCCGAGCGCACCCGCGCTTCGGCGAGATCGATCGAAGCGATGAGCCAGGCATCCTGCAACAGCTCGAGCAGCAACGGGGAAAACACCGGACGGCCGGTATTGCCGGCTTTGAGATCTTCAATGGCGCGCGTAAGCGAGCGCGAAAGCGAAGCCGCATCGATGCCATGCTGGCGCAGCAACAGCGGGATGTCCGCCTGGCCGTCGTCCAGCAGCTTGAGCAGCAAGTGCTCGACGGTGACCTCGTAGTGCCCGTGGGAGACGCAGAGCCCCGCGCTGTCCGCCAGCGCTTGCCTGCAATGGTCATTGAGGCGATCCACCAACGGCTTCATGTCGACTAACAGCATGGCCATGCCCTCCTTTGTTCGTGTCTTCGTTCATTGCCCGCACCGGTGCCGCGGCGCGTCTCTCAGCGCGCCGTGCAATGTCATGCCGTCATTGCAAAGGCGAATTCTACGAAAAATCGGGCCTGCCAGAAAAAAGCCGGCTGCCTCTTGAGACAACCGGCTTTGCGTCAATCCGCCGATCGCCGGTCTCGAAGGTCGAGCGGCGAGGCGGCGGCACACGCGCGAAACGCAATCAATAACGATGCGGCTCGTCTTCGTGAGGATGCGGGCGGCGATCGCTGTCACGATGCCAAGGATCGCGATCGTGCGGGTGACGATGCATCCACTCGTCGTGGTCCCAGTAACGATGACCGTCCCAATAGCGATCGCCGTGCATGCCGATGCTGATGCTGACGTCCACCGGCATCAAATGCGCCTCGCCGAACGGCGCGCGCTGCGGACCTTCCTGCGCCAGCGCGGTTCCCGCGGCGGCAAACGAACCGCCGACCACCACGGCCGCGAGCGCCGTGCGAGCAATAATCGAACGTGCCTTCATACCCACCTCCTACATTCGGTTCAGATTCGATGGCGACGGGACTGATCATCGAACCACGGTCCCGCCTCCGCCTGAGAACCAATGTACCGAGGAGCGGGTCGCGAACCTGTGCCGACTTGTAAGCGCTGATTTCATCGGATGCGGGCCTCGCCGGCGAGCCGGCGCCGGGACGCGAGCGCGCCAGCGCTGGGATGAGGGGCCGAATCGCTCCAGCGACGCGGGCGGCGGCGCCCGTCAGCGGCCGTTACATTTTTTCGGTCTCACCAGATCCCGGCCGATTTCTCGACTGCGCGGCCGGGACCCGACCGTCGTGTCCCGGCTGAGGGGTCGGGCTCATCGTTTCTTCTGAAACCATATGTAAGCCCAATGGGAGTCGGTCACACCACGTAACATGTGTTAGTGCAGCCGAAATCCAAACCGCGACCGGCAGGCCTACACTGGATTCGCCTCGTACGGTGAGGCGCTTCTTACCACTCCAGCTCGGCCCTCCTCGCAAGACGCAAGGGGGGCGCTTTTTTGATGTTGGCGCTTCGACGACGGAGAGAAAAATCGTGATCAGGCTGCTCGCAGTCCTTGCTTTGGCCGGCGGCCTCGCTGGCTGTGTCGTCGCTCCCCCGTACGGATACGGCTACGCGCCGGCCTACCCCGCCTACGGCTATTACGCCGCACCTGCTTACTACGCACCGAGCGTTTCGCTCGGCGTGGGCTTCGGAGGCGGCTGGCACGGCAGGTGATCCGACGCACGGGCGCATCGATACGCGGTCTCGGCAATTCGATGCGCCATCAGTCTTGCCTGAAGGAAGACGAAAGCGAATAGAAAGGCATCCGCCGGATCGGCGCCTATGACGCCACGTCGATCTCGTCCAATACTCTGATCGCCGGCGGTTCCGCGATCCAGTCGCCCATCTTCGCCTTCAACGCCTGAAAGTGCGCGCTCGCAAGGTGCGCGTCGAACGCGGCGCGGTCGACATAAATTTCGTACAGATGCAGCGCCGGCCCCTTGCCCTCGCGCGTTTCGCGAAAGAGGTCATACCGACGATTGCCGGGCTCCTTGCGCGTCACGGGTACCATTTGCCGCAGTGCACTTTCGAGATCCGCCGCATGCTCGGGCTTCGGGACGATCGTGGCGATTACGTGGGTGCTCATTCGAACTCCTCCTTTGTCTCAAGAAGACATCGCTTCGGGAACAACGGTAGCCGGGAACGCGTATCATCGTCGTTACGTGCCGGGGCCGCCCCAAGCGTAGCGCCGGCCCTTGGGGCCAGCGATCGCGGGGAGCGCCGGGGCCGTTTCGCCGAGTGCGAACTGCCGATTCTGCCACCGAACGCCGCGCCTCGCCCCCCGCATGCGCGAGTGCCACTCGAAGCGATCCTTCCGAGCCGGCCTACTCGCAGAGCATGCAACGTTGGAGTAGCCGTAACGGACTGTAATCATTTCCCGCCGAGGGATTCTCAATTGTGGCGGGGAGGAATCAACTTTTATCATCCCGTTCGACTACATTCGACCTTCTCACTCTGCATCATTTCCGGCGTGTTTTCGCATGTGGATCGTCAACGTTGCGCTCAAGCGGCCCTACACGTTCATCGTGATGGCCATCCTCATTCTGCTGGCGACCCCGTTCTCGTTGATGACGACGCCTATCGATATCCTGCCGAACATCGATATCCCGGTCATCAGCATCATCTGGAATTACCAGGGCCTTTCAGCTCAGGAAATGGCCAACCGCATGACGTCGGTGAACGAGCGCAGCCTCACCACCACTGTCAACGACATCGAGCATATCGAGTCGCAGTCGTTGGCCGGCATCGCGATCATCAAGCTGTTTCTGCAGCCTAACGCGAGCATCCAGACGGCGATCGCGCAGACGGTCGCGGTCGAGCAGACGCAGTTGAGGCAAATGCCGCCCGGCGCGACGCCGCCGCTCATCATCAGCTACTCGGCCTCGTCGATTCCGGTGATCCAGCTCGGGCTGTCGAGCGACACGCTGTCCGAGCAGGATCTCAACGACACCGCCCTCAACTTCCTGCGCCCGCAGATCATCACGATTCCCGGGG
This sequence comes from Paraburkholderia sp., assembly GCA_039593375.1. Lineage (GTDB taxonomy): Bacteria > Pseudomonadota > Gammaproteobacteria > Burkholderiales > Burkholderiaceae > Trinickia. The sequence continues at coordinate 9,516 of JBCNPL010000045.1, forward strand.
CGCAGGTGCCGTATCCGTATGGAGGCAAGTCGCGGCTCATTTCCGTCGACATCGACCCGCGAGCCTTGCTCGCGAAGGGGCTGACACCGCTCGACGTCGTCAACGCCGTCAATGCGCAAAACCTGATTCTGCCGACCGGCACCGCCAAAATCGGCCCGCGCGAATACACGGTCGACATGAACGGCTCGCCGGCGACGATCGCCGGGCTCAACGATCTTCCCGTGCGCACGGTCAACGGCGCGACGACGTACCTGCGCGAGGTGGCGCACGTGCGTGACGGCTACTCGCCGCAGACGAATATCGTGCGGCAGGACGGCCGGCGCGGCGTGCTGCTTTCGATTCTGAAAGCGGGCAATGCGTCGACGCTGTCGGTCGTCAACGCCGTTCACCGGTTGCTGCCTGTCGCCGAGACGACGCTGCCGCGCGACCTGACGATCAGGGCGCTGTTCGATCAGTCTCTCTATGTCAAAGCGGCGATCACGGGCGTCGCCCGCGAAGCGGTGATCGCCGCCGCGCTGACGGCCGCGATGATCCTGCTTTTCCTCGGCAATTGGCGCAGCACCTGCATCATCGCGATTTCGATTCCGTTATCGATCCTCTCCTCGCTGCTTGCCCTGCACGCGCTCGGCCAAACCATCAACATCATGACGCTCGGCGGGCTCGCGCTGGCCGTCGGGATTCTCGTCGACGATGCGACCGTGACGATCGAGAACATCGAGCGGCATTTGCACCTCGGTACGAATCTGCACGACGCGATCCTCGACGGCGCCGGCGAAATCGCCGTCCCGGCGTTCGTCTCGACGCTCTGTATCTGCATCGTCTTCGTGCCGATGTTCTTCCTGACGGGCGTGGCGCGGTATCTGTTCGTGCCGCTGGCGGAGGCCGTCGTCTTCGCGATGCTCGCCTCATATGTTCTTTCGCGCACGCTCGTGCCGACGATGGCCATGCTGCTGATGGGTCATGCCCACAAGCCCAGGACGGGCGCGCGACCGAATCTGTTCATGCGATCGCATCACGCCTTCGAAGGCGCGTTCGAGCGCATGCGCGCCGCCTATATCGTTCTTCTGAGCACGTTGTTGGTGAAGCGGCGGATGTTCGTCATATCGTTCCTCGCCTTTTGCGTGGCATCGCTCGGGCTTGCGTTCGTGCTCGGCGCCGACTTCTTCCCGAGCGTGGACGCGGGCGACATTCGGCTGCACATGCGAGCACCGACCGGCACGCGGATCGAGGAAACGGCGCGGCTCGCCGACGACGTCGAGAAAGTGATTCGCACCGTCGTGCCACCGCGCGACCTGGGCACGATTCTCGACAATCTCGGCTTGCCCTATAGCGGCATCAACCTCTCCTATAGCAACGCAGGGACGATCGGCACGCTCGACGGCGATATCCAGATCGCACTGAAGCCCGATCACGAACGGACGCAAAGTTATATCGACAAGCTGCGCACGCTCCTGCCGCAGCGCTTTCCCGGCGTCGAGTTTTACTTTCAGCCGGCCGACATCGTCACGCAGATTCTGAACTTCGGCTTGCCCGCGGCAATCGACGTCCAGATCTCCGGCGCCAATCAGACCGCGAACTTCGACGCCGCGAGCAAGCTGATGAAACAGGTGCGCATGATTCGCGGCACGGTCGATACGCACATTCAGCAGAAGTTCGACGAGCCGACGATTCATTTGCAGATGGATCGCACGCGACTGCAGCAACTGAATCTGAGCGCGAACGACGTCGCGCAGAACGTGCTCATCTCGCTGGCGGGCAGCACGCAGACGTCGCCCGGCTTCTGGTTCAACCCGCGCAACGGTGTGGAGTACCAACTCTCCGTGCGGACGCCGCAATACGACGTGACGTCGGTGGATGCGTTGCTGCGCACGCCGGTCGCCGCACGCGGAGCGTCGCCCGCCGCGGCCGGCACGCCGCAACTGCTCGGCAACCTCGTTCAGGTGCAGCCCGGCAATCAATTCGCTTTGGTCACGCATTACAACATCCGGCCCGTCGTCGATTTGCTCGTGAGCGTCGAGGGCCGCGATCTCGGCAGCGTCGCCAGGCAAATCGACAAGCTCGTCGAGCAAACGAGGGCCACGCTGCCGCGCGGGAGCCAGATCGTCGTGCGCGGCCAGGTCGAGACGATGCAGCGGTCGTACCTCGGTCTCGTCGTCGGTGTCGCGATGGCGATCGTGCTCGTTTATCTGCTCATCGTCGTCAATTTCCAGTCGTGGCTCGATCCACTCATCATCGTGAGCGCGCTGCCGGCGGCGCTCGCGGGCATCGTCTGGATGCTGTTCCTGACGGGCACGCATATGTCCGTGCCCGCATTGACGGGTGCCATCATGACAATGGGCGTCGCCACGGCGAACAGCATCCTGATGGTCTCCTTCGCGCGCCAGCGCCTCACGGCCGGTGCGCCGCCGCTCACGGCCGCGCTCGAAGCCGGGGCAAGCCGTATTCGCCCCGTATTGATGACGGCCTGCGCGATGATCATCGGCATGGTGCCGATGGCGCTAGGACTCGGCGAGGGCGCCGAGCAGAACGCGCCGCTCGGCCGCGCCGTCATCGGCGGGCTGTTGTTCGCGACCGTTTCCACGCTCTTCTTCGTTCCGCTTCTCTTCGCGGGTATTCATGGCCGTCTCGCGCGGCGCCATGCCCGACAAGCCGCGGCGCAAGAGGACGCCGATCGATAGAAGAAATACGTGAAGCCACCCCTCACCCAGGTCTCTCTGACATGACGGAAGAAACTCACGCCCCCTTGGCCATTCCGGCACGAGAAGATGGAAGCGGTCACATGCTGCCGCCGCGTGACCGCATCTGGCGGCGCGCGAAAGTCGCGACCATCGTCGTGCTGCTCCTGCTCGCCGCGGGTGCGCTGCGCACCGTCGTCGCGAACATCATGAACGACCGCGCCACGGCGAGCGCCACCGCGCAGAATGCGAAGCAGTATGTCAACGTCGTCACCCCGAAGCTCGCGGACGGTGCCGGCGACATGCTCTTGCCGGGCACGCTGCGAGGCTTCGTCGAATCGCCGATTTATGCGCGCGCCACGGGCTATCTGCTGCATTGGTACGTCGACATCGGCGCGCACGTCAAGCAAGGCCAGTTGCTCGCCGATCTCGACACGCCCGAGATCGATCAGGAGCTGGCCCAGGCCATTGCGCAACGCCAGCAGGCGAGCGCGAGCCTTGCGTTGGCGAAGACGTCGTTCGAGCGCTGGCAGCAATTGCGCCAGCGCGATGCCGTCTCGCAGCAAGAGCTCGACGACCGGCAAGGCACCTACAACCAGGATCTCGCGAATCTAGCCGCCGCCGATGCAAACGTGAAGCGCCTCCAACAGCTCGAATCGTTCAAGCGCATCGTGGCGCCGTTCGACGGTGTCGTCACGCAGCGCAACGTCGATGTCGGCGATCTCATCGATGCGGGCAGCGGCACCAGTCGTGCGCTTTTCGCACTTGCGCAATCGAAGACGCTGCGCGTCTACGTGCAGTTGCCGCAGGCCTACTCGCAAAACGTCAAAGTCGGCATGCCCGTCGCCGTCACGCAGGCCGAGTTGGCCGGCCAGTCGTTCCGCGGAACGATCACGCATATCTCGGGCGCCATCGACGTGCAGACGCGATCGCTGCAACTCGAAGTCACGTTGCCGAACGCCGACGACAAACTGCGGCCCGGCGCTTATGTGCAAGTCGCGATACCCCAGGCGCTGCACTCGCATTTGCTCGTGCCTGACAACGCACTGCTCTTTCGCTCGGAGGGGCCGCGCCTGGCAGTCGTCGATGCCAACGGCGTCGTGCATTTGCGCGCGGTCACGATTGCGCAGGATCTCGGCCAGTCGCTCGAAATCGAGAGCGGCATCGAGCCGAACGACAGGATCATCGTCAATCCGAGCGATTCGATCGCCGACGGCGATCATGTGCAGGTCATGTCGAAGACCGCGGACAAGGGGCTCTCCTGATGCGTTCGCGCCGTCTCGCTTGCGCCTGGCCCGCGGCCGCCGTTGCCGTTCTGTTGTCGGCTTGCACCGTGGGGCCTGACTACAAACGCCCCGACGTCGAAGCGCCGACGGCGTGGCGAACCGATTCGAACTGGCGACTGGCAGTGCCGTCGCACGCTCCGCTGACGCTCGACTGGTGGCAGCAGTTCGACGACGTCGAGCTCGACGCGCTCGAGAAGCGGGCGCTCGCGCAAAATCAGACGCTCGCGGCCGCCAGCGCGCATTACGAGCAGGCCAAGGCAACGCTCGCCTTCAATTCGGCCCAGCGCCTGCCCGAGCTGGATCTGTCGGGCGCGCTCGCTCGCGAGAAGGTTTCCAGGGATAGGCCGCGGCTCAGCTATA
>JBCNPL010000450.1:0-3091 GCA_039593375.1 Paraburkholderia sp.
GATGAAACCGAGCAGCCCCAAAATCGCATTGGCGCGCAGACGCCAGCGCGCGAACAACACCAGCAGGGCCGGCAGAAACAGATAGAAATGTTCTTCGACCGAAAGGCTCCAGGTCTGCTTGATCGACGTGCCGAGATAGTTCTGCAAATGCAGGGAGTTTTGCCAGAGAAACGTGCTCGTGGGATGGTGGTGTGCGATGACGTGAAACGCGATCAGCACGTAGTAGGCTGGCCAGATCTTGAAGATACGACGCACGATGAAAGTCCATGCGTCGATCTTGCCGGTATCGGCATATTGCCGCAGCAGTAAGCCGCCGACGAGAAACCCGCTCAACGTAAAGAACAGGTTGACGCCCTCGCGACCGAAATGCGTGAACGGATACTCGATGATCGGAACGAGCCGAATGCCGGTATCGACGTAATGAAAGTGATATCCCATCACTGCGATGATGGCGATACCACGTAGGAAGTCGAGTTCGATCGTCCGATTCCGTACGATCGCCTTGGCTCCCCCGAACAGGTTCTTCATAGTATCTGGCCCCTTTCTTGTTTCGAGCAAATGCTCAGGGTCTATGAGCAGGCGAGAAGAGACGGCCGTCTCCATTGCCCCTCGCATTGCCGCTCACCGCCCGTAAGCGACAGGCGCGAAGGACGCCTCGTCGTTGGTGCGATCTTCCGATGGCCCGCCCGCTTGCGTCCGCCAATATCGCGGCGAACGCCGACAACGCAACAAGCTTGCTCGCTAATTGCGTGCCCCATGGATGGGCGGGCGTGCGGCGCCGCAGCATTGTTGCTGTCCCGGCGCGCCGAACGATAGTGCCCAGCCGCCATCGGGCGTTTTTCGAGGCGTGCGTGGCGCTATAGTCGACCGGAAAAATCGGTCCTTGCAGCATTGAGGAAACCCACCACGGACCGTCTCGCCCATGCAACGAAAGGGAACCGATCCGATGGCCGCTGTGCCTTATCACCCGACGCTTGCCGGGAATCGTGCAACGCGCAACAACCTGTACGCCAGTCTCTGGATTTGGCTCTTCATCTGCCCGCTAGCGATGGACTACAAGGCGGTCAGCGATGCGTCGAGCCACCTTGCGCAGATCCTGCTCGCCGTCCCGACACTTTTCGCGGGTGCGATGCTCATGCTCATCGCGCCCCGCTTCGCCGAGCATTCGCGCCTGCGGGCGTTCGTCTCGTTCGCGCTCGTGCTTGCGGTGCCGGCGAGCATCATCACGCAATTTCTACAAGAGAACTCGTTTGGGCAGTACCTGCGCGTGCTGCTGCCGTTCGTGCTTTTCCAACTCGGGTTCATCGTCGCCTGCCGGCCCTGGCAGGAGGCGCGCATCGAGCAATTCGAGAAAGCCATCTTCTGGGCCAACGTGATCAGCCTCGCGTTCACGTTCGTCTACGGCATGGCAACGGGCGGCCCGCTCGCCGACGTGCGCTACCGCATCGTCTCGGCCACGTTCCTCGGATTGCAAGGCGTGCTGCTGCACGAGTTCGTCATCGCCAAACGGTTCACGGTGCTGACCCTCGGGATATTCATGGGCACTGTCGTCATCGAGCTGCTGAGCGTCACGCGGAGCCTGCTCGTCGGTACGGCCCTTCTTTTCGTGCTCGCCGTCTGGATGAGCGCACCGTCGATTCAATACGTCGTGCGCGCGATGATACGCGCGACGTTCGCGTCGATCCTGCTCGGCGCCATGGCGTTCGGCGCCATGTCGTTCTTCCCGCACGTCGCCCAGCACTGGACGGAGCGGCTTTTTTATGCGGAGAAGGACACGACGACCGGCAAGGACCCGACGACGATCACGCGTCTCGCCGAGATGAAGTATCAGTACGACGCCGTTACTTCATCGACGATGTCGACGCTCTTCGGCGAAGGGTACGGACACGACTATCGCTACTCGCCCGCCTACCTGCCCGACCTGAAAGGTCAGATGAGCGAGAAGGACTTTTACGAGCAGCACGACTGGGCCGCGGGCCATAACTTCTGGGTCTATCAGTTCTTCGCGGGCGGGCTGCTGTTCGGCATTGCCATGCCGTTTGCGATTCTCTATGCCTTGCTGCGCGCGTTGATCACCTACCGCCGATGGCGTGCGGCCGTGCCCAACGCGCCCTATCTGCCCGTGCTCGGCCGTGCGATCTTGCTCACGGCTGCGCTGCCGGCCACGTCGATCGGCGGCAATCCGCTCGGCCCACGCTTCTCAGGCCTCATCTTCGGCCTGTCGCTTGGGCTCATGGTTGCGATGCACGTTCAGCTCAGGCGGCTCGGCGTACGGATGCGTCCCGCACCGATACCGCCGCAGCCGATCGGAGGTGACGACGACGGCGGAGTGGGCACTGGTCCGTCCATGCCCGGCAACTATGCGTCGCGTCTCGAGCCGCACCTCTATGCGCCGCCGCGCATACGCCCGGCGCCTGTCGCCGCACACCCACCCGCTGACGCCGCAGCAGGTGAGGACGAACGGATCGAGCCGAGTTGAGCCGATTTGAAACTACTCCCACGCTCCCTGCGTTCACTGCCCCCGAGGGGATGCTCAGCACGCTTGGGGCGGGCCAACGCGTACTGAGATGAGAATCCTGCACCTGACAGCCACGCTGGACCCACGAGCGGGCGGCCCCGCCGAAGGCGTACGGCAAAGCGCATTAGCGCTCGCCGCACTGGGGCACCGCGTCGAAGCGGCTTCGCTCGACGCACCCGATGCACCGTTTCTCGCCGCGTTTCGGGCGGATTTTCCGTTGCCGGTTGCGGCGCTCGGGCCCGGGCAAGGCAAGTATGGGCGCACGCCCCACATCGTGCCGTGGCTGCGCGAAAACGGTCCGCGCTTCGATGCCGTCATCGTGAATGGCCTGTGGCAGTACCACGGCTATTCGGCGTGGCAGACGTTGCGCGGGCTCGGCGTGCGCTACTACGTGTTTCCGCATGGCATGCTCGATCCGTGGTTCAAGCGCAAGTATCCGCTCAAGCATCTGAAGAAATGGTTGTACTGGCCCTGGGCCGAATACCGCGTACTGCGAGACGCGCAGGCGGTTCTTTTCACGACCGAGGAAGAGCGCCTTCTCGCGCGGCGGTCGTTCTGGCTCTATCGTGCGCG
>JBCNPL010000451.1:0-3090 GCA_039593375.1 Paraburkholderia sp.
TGGGCCGGGACGAGGCCGATCGTACTGAAGCCCGAGTTCTCGCGCTTCGGCGTTCACGTACGGCTCTATCGGAACGGGATTCCCGACGATGCGCCCGAGCTCGGCGAACTTGGCCGATGGGTTGCGCAGCATTATCTAAGCGGCACGGAGTACTGCTCCTACAGCGTCGTGGACAAAGGGCGCATCCTCGCGCACAGCCTCTATCGCCCCACCTGGCGAATGCAAACGAGCTCGAGCTTCTATTTCGAGCCGGCACGCATCGATTCGATCCGTCAATTCGTGTCGTCCTTTGCGCGCAAGCTCGACTTCACGGGTCAATTGTCGTTCGATTGGATCCAGCATGCCGACGGCGAAGTCAGCGTGCTCGAATGCAATCCGCGCGCGACGAGCGGATGCCATCTGTTCTCGCTCGACGAGCCGCTTCCCGCCGCGCTCGACGGTACGCTCGATACCTGCATCGAGCCCTCGTCGCCAAGGCCGAGGATGGTAAGCGCGGTCATGCTGACGGCAGGAATGATCGATGCGTTGAAGCGGGACGATCTGCGCGGCTGGAGGCACGACTATCGACGTGCGCACGACGTCATCGGAATCCGCGGCGATCGCCGGCCGATCGGCGGAGCGCTGCTCGATCTCGCATCGTACGCACGGCTCGCCCTCGCGCGGCGTTGCAATATGCGCGAAGCGGCGACGCAGGATATCGAATGGGACGGCGAGGCGCTACCCGAGCTATGATCGAATGCCGCTACGCTCCGCGCGAGCGCTTCCTTGCTTCGGCGCAGGCTTTTGCCGCGCTGCATGCGGACGGGCCGACCCAGGATTACGTCGTCAATATCGATGCAAAAATCGAGGCGATCGAATTGGGCGGCCTGCCGTTCCCCGTCGTCGTCAACCGTGTCGGTCGAGAGAATGCGTGGGTCTCTTCGCCGCTCACCACGTATAGTGGCTATGCGCTCGAGGAAGCGCGCCGCCTCTTGCCTAAAGCGCTGGCTTGGCCACTCGCCCGCGTAATCGGTACGGCCGATCGTTGGCTCGGCGGCACCGGCTTCGACCACGCCGTGTCGATCAACAATTGGCTGCTCAGCACGAACCTTTACCCATCGACCGACGGCATCGACTTCGCGGCACTGCGCAAAACGCTGAAAGCGCGATGGCCCGATCAGGCGATCTGGTTCCGCTCACTCAATTTCGTTCAACATGCCGATTGGCTGCATGCGCTTGCATCCGCGGGATTCGAGCTCGTTCCCTCGCGCCAGGTCTATCTGTTTCACGATATCGAGCGATGCGCGGCCGATCACCAGAACTTGCGGCGAGACCTCAAACTGCTGCAATCGACGCCTCTGGAGCGAGTGGACGGCAGCACGTTCGGGGATGCCGACTTCGCTGCAACCGAAGCGCTCTACGCGCAGCTCTACATCGACAAGTATTCGAAGCTCAATCCTCGCTACACGGCCGCCTTCCTGAAAGCATGGCATCGCGCGGGACTTCTCGAGCTGACCGGATTCAGGGATCGCTCCGATCGATTGTGCGCCGTAATCGGCATCTTCGCGCAGGGATCGCTACTGACCGCGCCGATCGTCGGATACGATACGGCATGGCCGCGAGCCGCGGGACTCTACCGTCTACTCATGGCTCATGTGTTGAAGACGACGATGGATCGCGGCGGCACGCTGAACCTGAGCGCGGGCGCGGCGCACTTCAAGCGCCTGCGAGGAGGCACGCCGGCGATCGAATATAGCGCGGTTCTCTCGGAGCACCTTCCGCCATCCACGCGTCGAGCGCTCAGGATACTGAGAACGCTGACGACACGGCTCGGCGTGCCGATCATGCAGCGCCTCCAGCTATGAACCACGATCTGCGAGCCATGAACCCTTGGCCCACCTCACTCGAAAGCAGCTGGTTCGTCGTGGCCCGATCGGAGCAGATCCGCGACGAGCCGCTCGCCGTCACGCTGCTCGATCGGCCGCTCGTCATCGCGCGAACGGCGCAAGGCCGACTGTTCGCGCTCGACGATTGCTGCCCGCATCGTCATGTCCCGCTTTCGGCCGGCTGCATCACCGGAAGCGGTTTGCAATGCGCCTATCACGGCTGGACATTCGACACCAGCGGCCGGTGCGTGTCCGTGCCGGGGCTTGCGCCGGGAGCGCGCCTGCCTCTTGCCCGGGTCGGCTCGGCCGATGTGACGGAGTTCGATGGCCTCGTCTGGATCAGACTGAGCGGCGATGGAGCAGGTAAGGCCGATGCGACAGCTTTGCCCGCGTTCGTCCACCGCTCGGCCGCGCAAGCACAGCGTTTCGTCTGGCAATCGATATGGAAGGCTCGCGCGATCGATGCGCTCGAGAATTTTCTCGACGCGCAGCATACGCATTTCGTGCATCGAGGTCTCGTACGCAGCCCCGGATCTCGCCGCATGGCCGAAGCGACGGTTTCCCGTTCGGCCGGTTCGCTGCAGGTCGACTATCGCAGCGGCGCCGATCAAAGCGGCCTGCTGTATCGGCTATTCGAATCGCCTCGCGAAGTCGAGCGTGCCTATTTCGATGCGTCGGCCGCGGGGACGGCCCAGCTCGAATATCGATACCGCAACGGCAGCGCCTTGTACTTCACGCTTCACTTCGCTCCGATCGGCGAGTCGCTGACGCGGGTTCACGGAACGCTGCACGTCGAGAACAGATGGGCGCCGCGCTGGGCCATCCGCCTCCTGGCGTGGCCGCTCTTGCATCGCGTGCTGCGGCAGGACCGAGCGGTCGTCGAAGCACAAGCCATGAACCGGCAACGATTTCGACGCAATGAAGTCGTATCGACCGAACTCGATCTTGTCAGGCCTGCGCTCGATGCGGTTTGGACTTCTCGCGTCGGCGAGGACAGCGATTCCATACGGACCGTCCGAATGCTGCTTTGACGAAGGGAGGCCGCTACTTCGCGCGCCGCGGCGCCGGGTTGCCACGAACGTCGCGACGCTGACAGCCCGCTCGCCGCAAATCAATGTCAACGACAAGAGCGGAATCCGACGAAAATATCGTCGCGGTGCGGCAGATAGAAATTCCGATAGCGAGGATTGCGCATTCGGTCGCGCGTGGCGAACGACGCGCCGCG
>JBCNPL010000452.1:0-3086 GCA_039593375.1 Paraburkholderia sp.
CCATTCGACAAGTCGCGCCTCGTCTGGCGGCTGACGCGTCTTTTGCCGGCACTCCTGGCGCAGCCGGACTACGGTCCGCTCAAGCGCTTCATGGCGCACGACGACGATCAGCGCAAGCGGTTCCAACTCGCCCAGCGCGTCGCGGAATTGTTCGACCAGTACCAGCTCTACCGCGCGGACTGGCTCGCGAGCTGGGCCGCGCACGAAGACGTGGTGATCGATGCCCGCGACGTGCGCACGCCGCTGCCCGACGAACACCGTTGGCAGGCGGCGTTGTGGCGTGCGCTGCTCGACGACGTCCAGGCGCACGGGCCTGACGGCATCGACGCGGCCAAAGCAGGCCGTGCCGCCGTGCACGACGCATTCCTGCGCCGCGTCGCCGCCATGCGCGGGGGTAAGCGGCCCGATGGGCTCCCGAGCCGGATCATCGTATTCGGAATCTCGAGCCTGCCGCGACAATCGCTGGAGGTGCTGGCCGCGCTCGCCAGCTTCACGCAGGTGCTCATGTGCGTGCACAACCCATGCGCCCACTATTGGGCCGACATCGTCGCCGATCAGGACCTGTTGCGCGCGCAGCGCTCGCGCCAGCGCCGTCGGCAAGGCGCGCCCGCGATCGTCGACGAGGCGAAACTGCACCTCTACGCACACCCGCTGCTCGCGACCTGGGGCAAGCAGGGGCGCGACTTCATCGGCTTGCTCGACGAATTCGACAGCGATGCCGCGCGCGACACCTACGCATCGCGCTTCGCGAGCATCGGCCAACGCATCGACCTGTTCGAGGGCGACAGCACGGCCACGATGCTGCAGCAACTGCAGGACGACATTCGCGATCTGCGACCGCTCGCCGAAACGCGCGAGCGATGGCCGGCGGTGGACCCTCGCGCGGATCAATCGATCCGCTTTCACGTCGCGCACAGTCCGCAGCGCGAGGTCGAGATCCTGCACGACCAACTGCTGGCCGCGTTTGCCGCCGACCCGACTCTGCGCCCGCGCGACGTCATCGTGATGGTGCCCGACATCGAGGCCTATGCGCCGCATGTCCAGGCTGTCTTCGGTCTGCTCGAGACCGACGATCCGCGCTATATCCCGTTCAGCGTCGCGGACCGCGGGCAGCGTGCCTTCGATCCGCTGCTCGGCGCGCTCGAGACGCTGCTTGCGCTGCCGCAATCGCGAATGACCGTCAGCGATGTACTCGATCTGCTCGAGGTACCCGCATTGCGCGAGCGCTTCGGCATCGCGGCCGACGACGTGCCGACGCTGCACCATTGGATCGGCGGCGCGAACATTCGCTGGGGGCTGCACGGCCAGCAACGCGCGAGCCTTGGTTTGCCGGCGGCGGGCGACGACGATGCACCCAATACGTGGGCGTTCGGCCTGCGCCGAATGCTACTCGGCTACGCGGTGGGCGACAAATCGGGCGCGTGGTCCGAAATCGAGCCCTATGGCGAGATCGGCGGCCTTGATGCGGCGCTCCTCGGACCATTGACGCGCCTCGTCGATGCGCTCGACGAGGCTTGGCGGACGTTGCGCGAGCCGGCTACTGTCGACGAATGGTGCAAGCGCCTGCGCAAGCTCAAAGGTGCATTCTTCGCGCCTGCCGGCAGCGACGATGCTTACACGCTGGACCGTCTCGATGCCGCGCTCGAGGCGTGGCGCGACGCGTGCGAGGACGCGGCGCTGACCGACGAGCTTCCGTTATCGATCGTGGCCGACTATTGGCTGTCGCAATTCGAGGGTGGCGGCCTGTCGCAGCGGTTTTTTGCGGGAGCGGTCACGTTCGCGACGCTGATGCCGATGCGCGCGATCCCATTTCGGCGCGTGTGCCTTCTCGGCATGAACGACGGTGACTTTCCGCGCACGCGAACGCCGCTCGATTTCGACTTGATGCGGCAGAGCTACCGGCCCGGGGATCGGTCGCGCCGCGAGGACGATCGGTATCTGTTCCTCGAAGCGCTGCTGTCCGCGCGCGAGCATCTGCATCTGTCGTGGGTTGGGCGCAGCGTGACCGATAACACGTCGCGCCCGCCGTCCGTGCTGGTGGGACAGTTGCGGGAGCACCTGTCGGCCGGCTGGCGCCTTGCCGGCGACGAGAGCGGCAAACCCGGCGCGCTCATCGACGAGCTGACGTGCGTCCACCGGTTGCAACCGTTCAGCGCCGATTACTTTCCGGCCGACCGCCAGGCATCGAAGCTGTTCACGTTCGCCGGCGAATGGAATCAGGTCGACGGGGCCGATCGGGCGAGCCGCCGCGCCGTGGCGACGTTGGCGCCGTTCGATCGCGACGAGCCGTTGTCGGTGCGCGAGCTGGCCGACTTCTTGAGGGATCCGGTCAAATGCTTCTTTCGCCAGCGCCTGCGCGTGGCGTTCGAGGCCGACGCGACGATCAGCGCAAACGACGAGCCGTTCGATCTCGATGGACTCGAAACATGGCAACTGCAGAACGAGTTGATCCGCGCGCAAACCGCGGCGCTCGAGCGCGGCGACGACGATCTGATGCCGACGGCGCTTGCGCGTCTCGAACGCATGTATCGCGGCGGCGATCTGGCGACGGGCGGTTTCGGCGAGCTCGTCGGCAATGAACTGCTCGCGCCGATGCCGGACCTTTTCGAGCGTTACCAGGCCGCGCTCGCGCGTTGGCCCGAGCGGCTCGAGGAGCAGTTCGAGCTACGTGTCGAAGCGACGATCGACGGTCGCGAGCGCTCGCTCGAGGACTGGATCGGCGGTCTGCGCAGCAGCTCGGACGGCGGGCTGGGTCATGTGATCCTCGATGCGAGCACGCTCGTCAAGGACAACAAGTATCGCCGCGACAGGGTGATCGCGTTCTGGGTCGCGCATCTGGCCGCGCAGCTCGCGGCCGGGCCGGTCACGACGGTGGTGATCAGCAAGGTCGGCGGTATCGAACTGGCGCCGGTGGGGCCGGACGAGGCCCGCGCGCATCTGGTCGCCTTGCTGCGCGCGTGGGACCACGGTATGCGCAGGCCGTTGCCGCTGGCGGTCAACACGGCGTTCGCCTGGCTCGGGAAGCGCGGTGCGAGTGACGGCTCGCCGGCGGCGGACGACACGCAAGCGCGCGACGCTGCCCGCGC
>JBCNPL010000453.1:0-3084 GCA_039593375.1 Paraburkholderia sp.
TCCACTCACGCATCAGCGTGAACGACGCGAGGCGATCCGCGGTCTCCTCGTGCAGTTCGTCCGCGAGCGTGCGGCGGATCTCCGGGCTGTCCGCCCGCAGAAACGGATTGACGGCGCGCTCGTGCGCGATCGTCGTGGGCAGCGTCGGCTCGTTGCGAGCGCGACGCGCGGCGGCCTCTTCGTGCCAGGCGGCGAGATCGGCATTGCCCGGTTCGCATGCGAGAGCGAAACGGATGTTCGACAGCGTGTATTCGTGCGCGCAGTGGACCTGCGTCTCGCCCGGCAGCGCGGCGAGCGCGTCCAGAGAGGCGAGCATTTGCGACGGCGTGCCCTCGAAAAGCCGCCCGCATCCGCAGGCAAAGAGGGTATCGCCGCAAAAGACGTGAGGCGCTTGTTCGCCGCGGCCCGCTTGAAAGTAGGCGATATGGCCACGCGTGTGCCCCGGCACGTCGAGCACCGTGCAATCCATGGAAGGTGCCTCGATGCGCACGTGGTCTCCGCCCGACACCGGATGGGTCACTTCCGCGATGGCTTCGGCGGCCGGCCCGTAGACCGGGATCGGAGCGATTGACGCATCGCGGCACAAGTCGGCCACTCCGCCGACATGGTCGGCATGGTGGTGCGTGAGTAAAATACCGCTCAGTCGCCAGCCTCGTTTTGCCAGATATGCGCGAACGGGGGCGGCTTCGCCCGGGTCGACCGCGACCGCATCGCGCCCGTCGGACACGAGCCAGATGTAGTTGTCCGCAAACGCCGGCACCGGCACGTATTCGAGCGTTTTCATAGGCGACTTTATCAACCGATGTCTGATCGACCGATTATAGACTGGCCCGCCTGGACCGATTCCCCGCCCGGGCGCTACGTGCTCGCGTGGGAGCAGGCGCAGCTCGACCGCGTCGTCTTCAACGTGTTCGGGTATCACGCGCTCCAGCTCGGGCTGCCGCGACTCGACGCGCTGCGGGAAAACCGCATGCCGTGTCGCGGTCTCGTGCTCGATTCGGCGAGCGGCGCCAGTGCGCCTTATACGTTTCCTCCAGCGCGAGCGCCGCGGGTCGAGCCCGACGTGTCCGGTTCGGCGCCTTCGGCCGGCACGGCTGATTCACCGCTCGCGCCGAGCGACCGCCATGCGCCGGACGGTCGCACGACGGTTTGGTGCGACTTGCTCGACTTGCCGTTCGAAGCGCAAAGCGTCGATCTGATCGTGATGCCGCACACGCTCGAATTCACGCGCGATCCGCACCGGCTGCTGCGCGAAGCGGAGCGCGTGCTGATGCCGGAGGGGCAGCTCATCATCCTCGGCTTCAATTCGTTGAGCCTCTGGGGAGCGCGGCAATCGGTCGGCAAGATGACGGGACGCCCGTTCGTGCCGGCCGCGCACGATCTGATCGCCTTCACGCGAATCAAGGACTGGATCAAGTTGCTCGGATTCGAGCTTGAACGCGGACGCTTCGGCTGCTATCGTCCGCCCCTCGACGGCGAAACATGGCTTTCGCGCTTCGCGTTCATGGAGCAAGCCGGCGATCGATGGTGGCCGATTTTCGGCGCGGTCTACATGATCACGGCCGTCAAGCGCGTGCGCGGCATGCGGCTCGTCGGCCCGGTCAAGGTCAAGAAGCCCGTGCTCGCCACCGGGCTCACGCCCGCAGCCACCCACAAGACACACAACCCGAGCATTTGACGTGACGACCGAGTTCATCGAAATCTTTACGGACGGCGCGTGCAAGGGCAACCCGGGCCCCGGCGGATGGGGCGCGCTGTTGCGCTACGGCACGCAGGAAAAAGAGCTTTTCGGCGGCGAGCCGTCGACGACCAACAATCGAATGGAGCTGATGGCGGTGATCGCCGCGCTCGAAGCGCTGAAGCGCCCTTGCAAGGCCGTGGTCCATACCGATTCGCAGTATGTGCAAAAGGGCATCAGCGAGTGGATTCACGGCTGGAAGAAGAAGAACTGGATGACGGCCGCGAAGACGCCCGTGAAGAATGCCGACCTCTGGCGGCGGCTCGATGACCTCGCATCGATTCACGAGATCGAGTGGCGCTGGGTCAAGGGGCATGCCGGACACCCCGAGAACGAGCGCGCCGACGCGCTTGCCAATCGCGGCGTCAACGCGCTGGCGGAACAAGGTTGATGCGCTGTTTGCCCTTGCGTCACGTGTTTTTCGACATCGTCTCATCGTCTTCAAGCGAGTAACAAGAATATGCGCCAGATCGTCCTCGATACGGAAACGACAGGTCTCAACGCCCGCACCGGCGACCGCGTCATCGAAATCGGCGGCGTCGAAATCGTGAATCGGCGGCTCACCGGTAACAATCTGCACTTCTACATCAACCCCGAGCGCGACAGCGATCCGGGCGCGCTCGCCGTCCACGGACTCACGACCGAGTTTTTGAGCGACAAGCCGAAGTTCGCGGAGATCGTCGACGAACTGCGCGACTATCTGAAAGACGCCGAGCTCATCATCCACAACGCGCCGTTCGACCTCGGGTTTCTCGAGGTCGAGTTCGGCCTGCTCGGGCTGCCGTCGTTTCGGGAGCATTACGCCAGCTGCATCGATACGCTCGTGCAGGCGAAGACGATGTTCCCCGGTAAGCGGAACTCGCTCGACGCGCTTTGCGATCGGTTCGGGATCAGTAACGCGCATCGGACACTACACGGCGCGTTGCTCGACGCGGAACTGTTGGCCGAGGTCTATCTCGCGATGACGCGCGGGCAGGAAAGCCTCGTCATCGATATGCTTGGAGAGCCGTCCGGCAAGAGCGATGTCGTTTCGCCGCGGGCGATCGTGTCGTTCGAATCGATGTCGTTGCCGGTGATTGCCGCCGACGCCGATGAACTAGGCGCTCATCAGGCCGTGCTCGACGATATCGATAAGGCCATCAAGGGCACGAGCGTCTGGCGGCGTGAGCCCCCAGCCCCCGCGGAAGAATCGAGCGGCGGTTCGGCGGTTGTGCAAGCCGCGCGTTGACTCAGAATAAAAAGACACCGAAGGGGTGAATCGTTGCCTCAGAAGTGAGGTTACCGAAGGAGTTTGAAGATCCGTCGGAGTTTGCGTTGGATAGTATCGCGCAGCTCGAACGGGTTGA
>JBCNPL010000454.1:0-3079 GCA_039593375.1 Paraburkholderia sp.
TCGGGGTCTTGCCGCAAAAACGCGCGCAGCGCCACGGCGAACGTCAGTCCCGCCTTCTCGCGCACATTGACCTGATTGATGCCGGCAAGCTGGATCTCCGCGGGATCTTCGACCGCGCAGATATTGCGTGACTCGGCGTTGAGCATATGCATGAAGCAGTGCAGTGAAAGCGTTTTACCGCTGCCGGTCGGGCCCGTCACGAGAATAAGGCCATGCGGTGCGCGGATCGCGGCCTCGACGAGTGTGCGTTGCTCCGTCGTGAAACCGAGCGCGTCGAGCGAAAGCTGGTCCGGCAGCGTGTCGAGCCGGCGCAGCACGAGCTTTTCACCGAAGAGTGTCGGCAGTGAACTCACCCGATAATCTTCGGGCTTGCCTGTCGCCGAAGCGAGCCGAAGCCGGCCGTCTTGCGGCACGCGCCGCTCGGCGATGTCGAGCCGAGCGAGAACCTTGACGCGCGTCACGAAAGCGTCGCGCAAATGCGCGGGCGGCCGGGCCGCCTCGTGCAGCGTGCCGTCGACGCGCAGGCGAATACGCCAGCCATGCTCGCCGGGCTCGACGTGGATATCCGATGCGCCGAGCTCGGCTGCTCGAGCGAGCGTCTCGGCGAGCAGCCGGACCGCTGGTGCGTCGTCCATTCCGGAAGGCTGCGGCATCGCCGCCGCGATCGAAGACGAGAGAAGTGAAGAGGACATCGAATGCCGGCATCCGCCGCCGTTGAAAAGCGATGGAGCGATGATCGCGTGATTGGCGCCTGGCCGGTACTCGGCCGGATGGCTTAGACCTCTTTCGTGGCGCGCTCAGCCGCGCGCGCTTTTCGCGACGGCATGTCCTTCCGGCTTGAAGATCTTGACTGTGCGGATGGTTTGATCGTCGCTTTGCAGCACCTCGATCTGCACATCGCCGATTTGGACGCAAACATCGCCTTCGGGAATTTCTTCGAGCGTCTCGAGAATGAGGCCGTTCAGCGTTTTTGGACCGTCCGTCGGCAAGCTGAGCTGCAGCCAACGATTGAGTTCGCGCAGCGGCATGCTGCCCGCGACGATGCATTCGCCTTCTTCGTTCCAGCCGCGTCGCGAGCCGACGCCGCGCGGAATCGACGTCGTGAACTCGCCGATCAGTTCTTCGAGAATATCCTCGGGCGTGACGAGTCCTTGCAACTCGCCGTACTCGTTTACGACGAGTGCCGTGCGCTGCCGCGACTCCTGAAAGAACTGCAGCTGCTGGAAGACGGGCGTGCCCGACGGGACGAAGTAGGGCTCGGTGAGCAGCTCGCGCAACGATTCGCGTTCGAGCTCCTGCTTGTGCAGGGCCGCGAGCGTCTTGCGCACGTGCAGGACGCCGAGCACACGATCGATATCGCCCTCGTAGACGATGAGCTTATTGTGATAGCAGGTTTCGAGCTGATGGAGGATGTCTTCGAACGGCGCGTTGAAATCGAGCGCCTCGATGCGCCTGCGCGGAATCATCACGTCGTCGACGGTGATGTTTTCGAGATCGAATAGATTGAGCAGGATGCTGCGGTGCTTTGTCGGCATGTAGCTGCCGGACTCGAGCACGATCGTGCGCAGCTCGTCGGTGCTGAGCCGTTGGTCTCGTCCTCCCTTTGGATTGATATGGAGCGAGAAGAGAATCGCGTTCGAAAACAGATTGACGAACCAGATGACAGGCTTCAGGACGCGCATGAGCGGCGCGATGACGAAGCTGGCCGGCAGTGCGATTTTGTCCGGATAGGTGGCGCCGACGATCTTCGGCGTGATTTCGGCGAATACGATGATGAGGAACGCGACCATCCCCGTGGCGACCGAGAGGACGACGTTGTCGTTGCCGAACGTGCGCAAGGCGATCGAAGTCGTCAGCACGGGGATGATCGTATTGAGCAGGTTGTTGCCGATGAGGATCACGCCGAGCAGCTGGTCGGTGCGCGCGAGGAGGCCTTGCGTTGTCTTGGCGCCGAACGCGCCCTTGTTGGCGAGGTGTTTCAGGCGATGGCGGTTGAGCGCCATCATGGCTGTTTCGGAGATCGAGAAGAAGCCGGAGCAGAAGAGCAGAACGACGACGGCGCCGATCTGCGCCCATAAAGGAATTTGTTCCACGCGTTGCGCAAAAGCGGAAGAGATGGAGATGCAGAGAATATAGCAGAGAGCTTTTCGTCAACCCGGCTGGCCGAGTGGCGAACGCCGCATGCGCGGCATGCCGCTTTTCGATGCCATCGTCGAGGCAGCGGCGATTGCGCTTTACCCCGATCGTGACCGAATGAGCGCCGGGCAATTTGCTATGGTGCGGACTGAAAACAAAACAGCGGGCCGTTGGCCCGCTGTTTTGAGAAACCTGGTCGGGGTGAGAGGATTCGAACCTCCGGCCTCTACGTCCCGAACGTAGCGCTCTACCAGGCTAAGCTACACCCCGAAATTTGACGCTCGAAGCGAACGTTAGGCGGCAACGAAAGCCACATATCCGTCGAGCAAGACCGCCATTGTAACAGCGTTTCCACGCGAATGGAATGGCGCAATCCGAGAAATCGCGCGGAGCCGGCAAGCCGCCACTGCCGTGCCGACCTACGATTGCCGTGCCGTCGAATACGCGCAAAGCTCGAGCAGGCTTTCCTTGTAGACGGACTCCGGGAACGACGCAATCGCCGCGGCAGCGGCCTGCGCCTCGCGTCGCGCGCACTCGAGCGTGTGATCGAGCGCCCCTGAGCGCGTAATCGCTTCGTAGATCGTTTCGAACCGATCCGTGCCGCCTTGCTCGATCGCCTGCCGCGCGAGCGCCGACTGTTCGGACGTGCCGCGCTCGATCAGATAGATGAGCGGCAGGGTCGGCTTGCCTTCGCGCAGGTCGTCGCCAGCGTTCTTGCCCATCGATTCTGCCGTGCCCGTGTAGTCTAGCCAGTCGTCCATGATCTGGAACGCGGTGCCGATACGCCGGCCGAACTCGGCCGCGGCCGCCTCCGTGGTCGCATCCGCTCCCGCCAGCACCGCGCCGAGCTGCGCGGCCGCCTCGAAGAGCTTCGCCGTTTTATAGCGGATCACCTGCATGTAACGGCCTTCGTCCACATCGGCATCGTGCATGTTGAGCAACT
>JBCNPL010000455.1:0-3079 GCA_039593375.1 Paraburkholderia sp.
GCGTTGATCCGTTCGCCCGACGAGTGGGCGCGAGAGCCGCAGGCGGCGGCTATCGCAGGGCTGCCGCTATTCGAAATCGAGCGCATCGGCGATGCACCGCCCATGCCGATCGGCAGCGACAGCCCTGTCGCGGCCGACCGGCCGCTGGCCAACACGCGTGTGCTCGATCTCTCGCGCATCATTGCCGGCCCCGTCGCCGGACGCACACTGGCTCAGCACGGCGCCGAAGTGTTGCTGATCAATGGGCCACATCTGCCGAATATCGCCCCGCTCGTCATCGACAACGGCCGCGGCAAGCGCTCGGCTTTGCTCGACTTGCGCGAGGCCGCAGGGTGCGACGCGTTGCGAGCACTGGCGGCGGATGCCGACGTATTCCTGCAGTCCTATCGGCCCGGCGCGCTTGCGGAGCGCGGGTTCGGGCCCGCGGATCTCGCTCGAATCAAGCCCGGCATCGTATACGTATCGGTTTGCGCCTATGGGCACACTGGCCCCTGGGCTCGGCGTCGCGGCTTCGACAGCCTCGTGCAGTCCGCGAGCGGCATCGCGTGGACCGAACGGGCGGCGGCGGGTACTGCAATGCCGAAACACTTGCCGTGCCAAGCGCTCGATCATGCAACGGGCTACCTTGCCGCCTTCGGCGCGATGGCGGCGCTGCTGCGCCGCGCGAAGGAAGGCGGCAGCTGGCACGTGCGTGTGTCGCTCGCGCAGACGGGGCGCTGGCTGCAATCGTTCGGCACCATCGACGACGGCTGGCGCGCGCCCGACGTGGGTTTCGACGACGTCCGCGATGCGCTGCAGGTGGTGGACTCACCGTTCGGCAGCGTGCTTGCGGCCGCGCCGGCCGAGTCGATGTCGGGGACGCCGCCGCACTTCGATCGGCCGCCCGTGCCGATCGGCACCGACGAGCCGCATTGGCTCGCTTAGCGATTCGGGCGCGGACCGATCGCGCTACTTGCGCAGTTCGGCGACGAAGTCGTAGTAGTCGTTTCGGCAGTACGTATCGGTCAGCTCGATCGCGCGCTGGTCGGCCGTATAACCGACCCGCGTAATGAGCAGCAACGCCTCGTGCGGCGCGATGCCCATTTGTTGCGCGATCTCGTCGCTCGCATTGACCGCGCGAAAGTGCTGCAGAGCGCGCACGATCCCAAGACCGCGTTGCTCGAGATATGTGTAGAGCGAATCGCCGATCGCGCTGGGATCGGGGATCACCGAGGCGGGCAGCGTCGAATTTTCGACGGCCATGACGATACTGTCGGCCAGTCGCAATCGCTTCAGCCGCGCGACCGCCGCCGATGGCGACAAGCCGAGCTGGATCACCTCGTCGCGGCTCGCGGGCTGAATTTCGCGCGAGAGCCATTGCGAGCTCGGCTCGAATCCGCGTCGCCTGATCATCTCGCTGAAGCTTGAAAGGCGCGAGAGCGGATCATCGTAGCGCGGCGTGATGAAGCTGCCCGCGCCTTGCGTTCTGCGGATCAAGCCCTGCTCGACGAGCAGGGCGATCGCTTTGCGCGCCGTAATGCGCGAAACGCCCAGCGCTTCGGAAAGCACGCGCTCCGAGGGCAACGCTTCGCCGGGGTTCCAGCGGTTCTCATGAATCGCCTGGCCGAGCTTGCGCGCGAGTTGCAGATAAAGTGGAGTATCGTTGTCCGGGTCCGGGCGCAGGTCGCGCCAGCGGTCTTCCGCGTGTATGTTCATTGGATATGCACTGCTGGGGGCAAGCGCCAATTTTATGCCATCGGAACACCGTGGTACCCGATCGGTCCTTCACTCGGGCGACCGGACGACCAAAGTATCCGTTCAAGGAGAGATGCGGCATGGGCAACGACGCGTATGTGACGCTGCCGGATGGGGAGCGATTCGCCAAGCTCGGGCAGGGCACCTGGGAGATGGGTGAGCGGAAGGCTCTGCGGGCGGCCGAGATGTCGGCGCTGCGCGAAGGCGTCGAACTGGGAATGACCGTCGTCGACACGGCGGAAATGTACGGCGAGGGAGCGACTGAAACGCTTGTCGGGGAGGCTCTGGCGGGCCTGCGCGACGACGTGTTTCTCGTCAGCAAGGTCTATCCGCACAACGCTAGCCGGCGCGGTGTCGTGGCTTCATGCGAGGCGAGCCTCAAACGGTTGAGGACGGACCGGCTCGATCTGTATCTGCTTCACTGGCCCGGTTCCGTTCCGCTCGAGGAGACCGTCGAAGGATTCGAGTCGCTTCGGCGCGCGGGCAAGATCCGCCACTGGGGCGTGAGCAACTTCGACGTCGGCGAGATGGAGGCGCTCTTTGCCGCCGGCGGTTCGGCTTGCGCGAGCAACCAGATTCTCTACAACGTCGCGCGACGCGGGCCAGAACATGATTTGCTGCCCTGGATGCGGGCGCGGCAGATGCCGGCGATGGCCTATAGTCCGATCGACCATATGCGCTTGCCGGCTCATTCCGTCCTCGATGAGATCGGAGACGCGCGAGGGGTGACGCCTATCTGCATCGCTCTCTCATGGGTGCTCGCGCAGCCCGGTGTCTGCGCCATTCCGAAAGCCGGAACGGTCGAGCATGTGCGCGAGAACAGGCGAGCGCTCGACATCGTGTTGACCGATGCCGAGCGCTCCGCGATAGACGCTTACTTCAAGCCGCCACGCTCGAAACGACCGCTCGAGATGCTCTGATCGACGCGCCGTGGGGCGCCGCCCAAGGCACGGCGCGCGTCGCTGCCTCGCGGAGGGTTAGCCGGCCCGCCCGTTCAGTGGTTGCTGCCGCCGCGGCCGCCGCCATTGCTGCCGTTCCCGCCGCCGTTGCCAGCGCCGTTGCCGCCGTTGCCGCTGCCATGGCCGCTGCCGTTGCCGCCGCCATTGCCTGCACCGTTACCGCCGTTACCGCTGCCGCTGCCGCCGCCGTGACCGCCGCTGCCACCGTTGCCACCGTTGCCGCCACCGTTGCCGCCGCTGCCGCCACCGTTGCCGCCGCTGCCACCGTGACCGCCGCTGCCACCACCGTTGCCGCCGCTGCCACCGTGACCGCCGCTGCCACCACCGTTACCGCCGCCGCCGCCACCGTTGCCGCCGCTGCCACCGTGACCGCCGCTGCCGCCACC
>JBCNPL010000456.1:0-3079 GCA_039593375.1 Paraburkholderia sp.
GCGTCTTCATCGCCGAAGCACACCACGGTCGTACCGAACGGGAAGGCGACGAAATCGGGAATCCGGACGACGGACTGGTCGGGTGCCGCCGCATTCGCGCGGCGAGCACTGATCAAACCCAACTCGTCGAGCTCGACGAGCACATCGTCGTCGTCCCAGTCGGTAATGCAGATATCCGTGTCGTCGCCCTTGCCGATCCGGTAGCGGCCCGGCGTGAGGCGAGCCTGAATCCCCGCATGGGTGCCGGTCAGGATGCGCAAGATCTTCATGTCGATGAGGACGGGGTCCGGTTAGCGTGCAAACGGATTCGTGACCGCGCCGCGCAAGTGCGGCGTCGGCGTTCACTGCATGTCCGCGAGTGTAGGAATCGGATCGCGCCGAGCGGGCCGGTATTGCGAAGCCATGACAGGCACCGCGAATCGGCGCGCATTCACGAGGTGCCGTCGCCAGGCGAACGACTGCGTACGAGCGTGATCGCCTCCAGCTGAACGAGTGAACGCGCGCGCAGCGATGGCGTCGACGGGCGCAGGTCATGGAACGCGAACAGCGGCGTCAGCGCGCCGCGCGCGCCTGTCCCGGCGCTCAGGCGCTTGAAGTCTGCAAGGAAGCTTTGCAGGTCGTCGTAGCTGCTGCGTGCGTCGTCCCCCGCCTGCTGACGCGCTTTCACTGCGTCCGTTGCGACGGCAAGCGGATCGTGACCCGCGCAACGTTGCCGAATGACCGCTTCGCGCATCGTGCCGGGATAAATGAGCGGCTGGTCGGCGGTTCTCGCGGCGAGCGCCTGCAGTTCGGTGCGCACGACGGCGGCGACACGCCGGATCGCGTCGGCGCGGCGGCGTACCTGCTCGGGTGGCGCGTCGCGGCCGCCGTTGGAGTGCGACCCGCCGTCCTTGAGTTGCGGCGTGGGCGTGCCGCCGCCCGACGAGGCGGTGGCATCCCGGCGCGTCCCCCAACTGCCGTGCATCGGATGGCGAGGCTTACGGTGCTCGTGTTTTGGCGTTTGGGGGGCGCTCTTCGCGTGACGCGGCTGCTGTTGTTGCTGTTGCTGCTTGTGCCTGGGCTGACGATCCGGCTGCGCGTTCGGTTGGCGGTGCCGCGGCGTCGCGTTGCCGCCGGGATGGTGCTGGCGGCCGCCGTGGCCTTCGTGGCGCGCGAGCCCATGTGGCGCGCTGCCATGACCGCCGAGCAGATGGTGCAGGTGTTGCGCCGCGGCCTGCTGCGCATGCGTCGGACTGTGCGAAGGATGCCAGGCACGCAGCGTATGGCGGAACAGGCTGTTGCGGTAGAGGCGCGCGCGCAGGTCGGGCCGCGCGCTCTTGTGTGCGGCGGTGCCGTGCCCGGCCGGCGCGACCTCGTGCGCGTGGGACGCGCCCGGATGGCGGTCGACGGTCGTCATGTCGGTACCGCCGCGCTCATGAGCCGCATGGCGAAGTGCAGGATCGTCGAGCCGCCCCAGCCCGCGGTCAGCAGCAGCGTGCCCGTTACCGCAAAGAGCTTGATGCTGTGCGAGATGGTTTGGTCTTGCAAGGACGTGATCGCCTGAACGAAGGCGACGATGAGTCCGGACACGGCGGACACGATAATCGCGGGCAGCGAGATATACAGGCAGATCAGCAAGCCTTGCGAGGTCAACCCGATCAGATTGTCGGTGTTCATCGCGGACCTATTTGTAAGTGAGGATCAAGCCATGGATCAGCGTCGACCAGCCATCCATCGCAACGAACAACAGCAGCTTGAACGGAATGGCGACGTTGGTCGGCTGAATCTGATTGAGACCCATCGCGAGCAGCACGTTGGCGATCACGAGATCGACGATGATGAACGCGATGTAGAGCAGAAAGCCGATCTTGAACGCGTCGGCGAGCTCGGTCAGCGTGAACGCGGGCGCAAGGACGATCAGATCGTCTTCGCGCAGCTTGTTGGCGAGGTTCGCCGGCCAGATCACGTGCGCGGAGCGCAGAAAGAACAGGCGCTCTCGTTCGCGCGAATGTTTCTTGAGGAACTGCCGAAACGGCTCCTGCGAGGCGCCGAACGCCTGGACCATGATCTGAGCGGGCGAGTTGGCCAATTGCTCGCGGCTCATCGTGTCCGCCGCGTTCATGCCGATAGGCGCCATCACATACATCGTCACGAGAATGGCGATGCCGTTGAGCACCATGTTCGGCGGCACCTGCTGCACGCCGAGCGCATTGCGCAGCAGCCCTAGCACGACGACAATCTTCGCGTACGAGGTCACGACCATCGCGACGAACGGGATCAGGCCGATCGCGATGACCGCGACGAGCAGCGAGGTGAGTTCGTTAATCTGTGTCATGGCTGCCGAACATGTCGACGACACGCACGCCGAGTTGCTCCCCCACCGTCACGAGCTCACCGACGCCGATCAATTGGCCGTATGAGACGAGCCGTACGCGCGCATCGCGCAACGTACCCGGCAACTCGAGCACGTAGCCCGCGCGCAGCGCGGACAACTGCGCGAGCGGCAGGCTGACCGTTTCGATTTCGAATTTCACCGGCAAATCGAGTTCGTCGATCGAAGTTTGGCTGTCGGCGTCCGGTGCGCCGGATACAGGATGATCGCTGTGCTGGGTCATGGCGGGGTCCGTGTCGAGAACGAGTCGTGAGCCGTCGAGCGTCGCGCGCGCGACGTACTGATGGGTGCCGTCCACGCCCCAGCGCAACTCGAGCGAGGGCACGGGGACGGTGCTGTCCAGTTGGCGAAGCGCCGGAGTTGCGAAGCGCAGCAGGACGTCGCCGGGGCGCAGGCGCCTGAGCGTCGCGATTGCCAATTGCTTTTCGCCGACGAGCAGATAGCCCGGCATGCAAATCTCGGCGATGCGAGCCGTCAACGGCGACCGATGCATCGCGAGCTGGCGTTCGATCAGCTCGGCCCAGCGCTGCTCTGCCGGGCCGAGGCGGCATACATAGCGCCGCGCATCGCGCACGCAACTTGCGCTCAATGCCAGCGTGTCGTCCGTGTCATGCGCGTTGCTTGCGTCGTTTCCGTCGTCGCCGTTGAGGCGCGGCGGTGGGCGGCGGCCGATGGAAACGACGCTCACGTCGGCCGCCCCAAGCGTTT
>JBCNPL010000457.1:0-3078 GCA_039593375.1 Paraburkholderia sp.
GCCATTATCCGTCGATTGCGAGCCCCCGCGTCGACGAGGCGGAAAAAAACGGTGTCGAACCGAGGTTCGAACAGCGTTCGCTTTTTTCACATTACGAGATACAATGACTTTTTGCTTTGCGTCATTCGATCCACGATGAGCGATACGAACCCGGACAGCAAAACGTCGATCCAGGTCATCGAACGCATGATGCGCCTTCTGGACGCCCTTGCGGATCACAGCGACCCGGTCAGTCTCAAGGAGCTCGCCCTGCGCACGGAGCTGCATCCGTCCACGGCGCATCGAATCCTCAACGACATGGTCATGTGCCGCCTCGTCGACCGCTCGGACCCGGGCACTTACCGGCTCGGCATGCGCCTGCTCGAACTCGGCAACCTGGTCAAGGCACGTCTCTCGGTACGCGACGCGGCACTTGCGCCGATGCGGGAGCTGCATCGCCTGACGGGCCAAACGGTCAACCTTTCCGTGCGCCAGGGCGACGAGATCGTCTATATCGAACGCGCCTATTCCGAGCGCTCGGGCATGCAGGTCGTGCGTGCGATCGGCGGCCGGGCACCGCTGCATCTCACGTCGGTCGGCAAGCTCTTCCTGGCGGCCGACGAAGCCGCGCGCGTGCGTGCCTACGCTACGCGCACGGGGCTTTCAGGGCACACGCAGAACAGCATCACCGACCTCGGGCGGCTCGAGCGAGAATTGCTGCAGGTGCGCCAACAGGCATGCGCGCGCGACAACGAAGAGCTCGAGCTCGGCGTGCGCTGTATCGCCGCGGGGATTTACGACGATACGGGCAAGCTCGTTGCCGGCCTTTCGCTGTCGGCGCCGGCCGACCGGCTCCAGGACGCCTGGCTCGGCCACCTGAGCCAAACGGCCCTCGTCATCTCCGAGTCGCTCGGATACCGCCCCGAAGCGGTGGCCGCGGCGCCCCGCAACGGTCACGACGCCAAAGCGGCGCGAACAGCCTGAGCCGGACGCAAAAAGCCCCGTCTGCGACGGGGCTTTTTTTCATGCGGCGACGATGCCGAAGCGCCAGGTCAGGTGCCTCCGTGCGGGACCGTATCGGCACTCGTGACGCGTTGCTCGCCGCCGTTGTCGAGCCAAGTCCGTAGGCGCGTCGCATCGGCAAATCGCGAGTACTTGCCGGACGAATCGAGCAGCACCATGATGACCGGGCGGCCCTGAATCGTCGCCTGCATGACGAGGCATTCGCCCGCTTCATTGATGAAGCCCGTCTTTTGCAGACCGATCTCCCACGACGGATTGCGCACGAGCGCGTTCGTGCTGTTGTAGGCGAGCTCACGCTTGCCCGTATCGACCGTATAGCTGCGATCGGTCGAGAACTTGCGGATCAGCGGATATTGATACGCCGCATCGACCATCTTCACCAGATCGCGTGCCGTCGAGACGTTACGGCTCGTGAGACCCGTCGGGTTCTCGAAGTGCGTGTCCGTCATGCCGAGCGCCTTCGCCTTCTCGTTCATCGCGGCGATGAACGCCGGGCGGCCGCCGGGATAGTAGCGCGACAGCGCGGCAGCGGCGCGATTTTCGGACGCCATCAGCGCGATGTGAAGCATGTCCTCGCGCGAAAGCACCGAGCCCACCGAAAGCCGCGAGCCCGTATGCTTCTCATAGTCCCGATCCTCGTCCGTCACTTCGATCTGTTCGGTGAGCGGCATCTTTGAATCGAGGACCACCATCGCCGTCATCAACTTCGTGATGGAGGCAATCGGTACGACCGAGCGCGAGTTTTTGTCGAAGAGCGTTTCGGACGTGTTCTGGTCGATCACATAAGCCACGTTCGAGCGCAGCGCGAGCCCTTCCGGCCCCTCTTGCAGCTTGAACGCCTGACCGGTTGCCGGCAGCCGCGACTCGAAGGCGACCCGGCGCATCGCGCCATGTCGCCCATGCGCTCTGAGCGTGTAGGAAACGCGCTTCTTGCGCGTGCGCTCCTCGGGCAAGGCAGCGGCCTTTTGCGCCTGGACGGCCGCGTTGGCCGCGCCGTGCCTGGACTTGTGCCCCTTCTTCACGAGGGAATGCTTGGCCGGAGCGGCATCGGTCGCGCTGGACGCGGCAAGCGCGTCGGTCGGGGCCGCGAAGACCGCGGCGGCGAGCAGGGAGGCAGTAACCGAGACGACTCTGGTAAGCGCCACGTCTTGCATCACTTTGAGCGACGAAAACAGAGCGGTTTTCATTGGTGTTCTTAAAACGGGTGGCGAGAGACGGAAGGTTCCGGCAAGTGTAGTAAAGGTATTAAAAATTAGCAATCTGAAGCACTTACCAGACATCCTTGAAGCAAATTGTAGGTGTTGGCAGGAAAAAACGGCTGCCGCGCACGCATGCTCGCATCGTGCGACAAAAAAGCGCCTCGCTATGGGGCGATAGCCACATAACGGCGCGTTTCACGCAAACTTGAACGAAAAATGACAGCGCTTGCGCGCCATTGGCAACGCGAGCCACGGGCGCCCTCGCTCGAGCCCGCCTCGGCAGGCGCCGCGGCGCGGCGGCCCGGCAGGCGTCGCGCGAGCGAGCGAGCCGACTCAACGCGCGGTGGCGGCCATCCGTTGACGGCACCGCCACATATCGGTGAAAGCGTGGCCGCGATCGTATCACGGCCTCGGTGCATGCGTTCTGAGCACCGCCGCATTTTTTCCCGGCGCGCGAGCGTTTGCTCGGCCAGAATTACCGGTAAACCATTGTTTTTTCATGGAAACCTTTACATTGTGCGACGCACAAAAAGATGCTTGACATTTGTGCAAGCCAGCCTAAAATAGGAACCGTTGTTGCGACGCACAATACGCGCCGGGAATACGGCGTTGTCTGAAGTTTTGCCATTCCACCCCCCGGTCTGCGCCAGACAGGCCGACTATCAGGAGCGAAAACATGACTCTGCTGACCCCTGAGCAATTCGCGGCAGCCCAGAAGGCCAACCTCGAAGCGCTGTTCGGTCTGACCAACAAGGCGTTCGAAGGCATCGAGAAGCTGGTCGAACTCAATCTGCAAGTCGTGAAATCGACGATCGCGGAAAGCCAGGAAAACGCGCAACGTGCGCTGTCGGTGAAGGATGCGCAGGAGTTGCTCGCG
>JBCNPL010000458.1:0-3070 GCA_039593375.1 Paraburkholderia sp.
TCGCCAGCTCGACCCGAGAATCACGGCGCAGCGGCCGCTGTCGTTCTTTTCATACGGAATCGGCGAGCTCGAGGGCATCGAGATGCCCGATACGCATAGCGCGCTGCTCGAATGGTATGCCGAGCTGGGGCTACCCGTTTGCGCGGAGCAGGCTGTCGTCGAAGGCGCGCAAGGCCTGCTGGACTTTTTCCGGCGCAT
Source organism: Paraburkholderia sp. (assembly GCA_039593375.1). Classification (GTDB taxonomy): domain Bacteria; phylum Pseudomonadota; class Gammaproteobacteria; order Burkholderiales; family Burkholderiaceae; genus Trinickia. The sequence continues at coordinate 199 of JBCNPL010000458.1, forward strand.
CGGCGAAAAGCGCAAATCGCTGCCGTACGACATCGACGGAGTCGTATACAAGGTCAATCGGCGCGACGAGCAGGACAAGCTCGGATTCGTCTCGCGCGCGCCGCGCTTCGCGCTCGCGCACAAGTTTCCGGCTGAAGAAGCGATGACCGAGCTCGTCGACATCTACGTCAACGTCGGCCGCACCGGCGCGATCACGCCCGTGGCGCGGCTCAGCCCTGTGTTCGTCGGCGGCGTCACGGTGACGAACGCCACGCTGCACAACGAAGACGAAGTGCGTCGCAAGGATGCGCGGATCGGCGACACCGTCATCGTGCGGCGCGCGGGCGACGTCATTCCCGAGCTCGTATCGGTCATGCTCGAGCGGCGACCGGAGAATGCGCGCCAATTCGTGATGCCGACCCACTGCCCCGTTTGCGGTTCGCGCATCGAGCGGCTGCCCGACGAGGCCGTCGCACGCTGCACGGGCGGACTTTTCTGCCCGGCGCAGCGCAAGCAGGCGCTTTGGCACTTCGCGCAACGGCGCGCGCTCGATATCGATGGGCTCGGCGAGAAAATCATCGATCAGCTCGTCGACCAAAACCTCGTACGTACGCCGGCCGATCTGTTCAATCTGGGTTTTTCGACCTTGGCCGAACTCGACCGGTTTGCCGAGAAGTCGGCGCAAAACCTGCTCGATTCGCTCGAAAAGGCGAAGAACACGACGCTTGCGCGCTTCATTTACGCGCTCGGCATTCGCCATGTCGGCGAATCGACCGCGAAAGACCTCGCGCGCCACTTCGGCGCGCTCGATCCGCTGATGAATGCCTCGCTCGAGGAACTGCTCGAGGTCAAGGACGTCGGGCCGGTCGTCGCCGAATCGATTCACCAGTTTTTTGCGGAAGAGCACAATCGCACGGTGATCGACCAACTGCGCGCGCCAGGCAAGGTGACCTGGCCCGAGGGGCCGCCGGCGCCGCGCGCGCCGCAGGGCGTGCTGGCCGGCAAGACGGTCGTGCTGACGGGCACGTTGCCGTCGCTATCGCGCGACGAAGCGAAGGAATTGCTCGAGGCAGCCGGTGCGAAAGTGGCCGGCTCGGTGTCGAAAAAGACCGATTACGTGGTGGCGGGCACAGAGGCCGGCAGCAAGCTCGCGAAAGCCGAGGAACTCGGCATCCCCATACTCGACGAAGACGATATGCGCAAGCTCCTGGAGGGCGACAATCCATGATCCGAGAAATCCTCAAGATGGGCGACGAGCGCCTTTTGCGCATCGCCCGACCGGTCGACCATTTCGATACGCCCGAACTCCACGAGCTCATCGCCGACATGTTCGAGACGATGCACGCGGTAAACGGCGCGGGGCTCGCGGCGCCGCAGATCGGCGTCGATCTCCAGGTCGTCATTTTCGGCTTCGGGCACAACGAACGGTACCCGGAGGCCCCGGCGGTGCCGGAGACGGTCCTCATCAATCCGACCGTGACGCCTGTCTCGCAGGATATGGAAGAGGGTTGGGAAGGGTGCTTGTCGGTGCCCGGGATGCGCGGCGTGGTCAGCCGCTTTTCGATGATCCGCTATCACGGCTTCGACCAGCACGGTCAGCCGATCGATCGCGTGGCCGAAGGATTTCACGCGCGCGTCGTGCAACACGAATGCGATCATTTGATCGGCAAGCTCTACCCGATGCGGATCACCGATTTTTCGAAGTTCGGATTTACCGAGGTCCTGTTCCCGGACCTCGAGCCCAACAGCGACGATTGAACTGATCGCGGAGCACGAGCGGCCGCGTGGACCGCCTCAGGGCGCCTCTGCGCGCCGCGACCCGTCAACGACGCACTCAGAAAGCCTCGTTCGGCATCAGATAGCGCCATTTCCCCGGTGGCAGCGCACCGAGCGCCACGCTGCCCATGCGAACGCGCTTGAGCCCCACGACCTGCAGGCCGACGAGTTCGCACATGCGCCGGATTTGCCGCTTCTTCCCCTCGCGAAGCACGAAGCGCAGCTGTTCTCCGTTTTGCCAACTGACCTTGGCTGGCTTGAGCTTGTCACCGTCGAGCGAGAGGCCGTGCCGCAGCAGCGCGAGCTTGTCCGCCGGAAAGTGCTGCGCGACGTCGCTCGTACGCTCGCCGTAGGCGACTCGCACGAGATACTCCTTCTCGACGCTCGAATGTTCGCCGATCAGCTGCTTGGCGATCCGGCCGTCCTGCGTCAGCACCAGGAGCCCTGTCGAATCGATGTCGAGCCGGCCGGCGGGCGCGAGGCCTCGCAGATGCGTTGCCGAGAACCGCAGCGGCGCCCGGTCGCCGTCCCAGCGATTGGCGGCCGAGACGAGCGTCACCGCCGGTTCGTAGCCGTCCTCGGCCTGTCCGGAAACATAGCCGACCGGCTTGTGCAGCAGGACCGTGACCTGACGCGCCTGCACCGCGCGAGCGTCGGCGCTGACTTCGATGCGCTGGTCAGGGCGCACGCGCGCGCCGAGCGTGTCGATGCGTACGCCGTCGACGCTGACCCAGCCGTTTTCGATCCACTCGTCGGCCTCGCGTCGCGAGCAAAGGCCGAGCTCGGACATCCGCTTCGACAGGCGCAGCGTGCCCGAGGTATCGGCGCCAGGTTCTTTGCGTTCGCGGCGTTCGGGTCGCGCGGCCCGCTCGCCGTTCGAGCGCTTGTCCGGTCGCGCACCGTGCTCCTCGCGTTCCCGGCGCTCGGCATGCGCGGGCCGCGTAGCTTGCGTGCCGCTCGAGCGTTTTACCGGCTGCGTTCTGCGCTCGTCGCGTTCCTTGCGTTCCGCGTATGTGGATCGTGCGGCCTTCGCGCCGCTCGAGCGTTCGACCGATCGCGGCCTACGCTCGTCGCGTTCCGGGCGTTCGGCATGCGCGGGCCGCGCGCCAGCCTCTTC
>JBCNPL010000459.1:0-3068 GCA_039593375.1 Paraburkholderia sp.
TGGCCGACAACCGGCTCGCCAAGCTGAATCAGCGGCGGCGCGAGACGTGCCCGGCATCGGATCTCGTCATCGGCGTGCAGTGCGGCGGCAGCGATGCGTTCTCGGGCGTCACGGCGAATCCGGCCGTCGGTTTCGCGACCGATCTGATCGTGCGCGCGGGCGGCACGGTGATGTTCTCCGAAGTGACCGAAGTGCGCGACGCGATCCATCTGCTCACGCCGCGCGCGATCGACGAGGAAGTCGGCCGTGCGCTCTTGCGCGAGATGTCCTGGTACGACGACTATCTGAGCGGCGGCCGCGCCGATCGTAGCGCGAACCCGTCGCCGGGCAACAAGCGCGGCGGCTTGTCGAACGTCGTCGAAAAAGCGCTCGGCTCGATCGTCAAGTCCGGCACGAGCCCGATCGTCGACGTGCTCGGCCCCGGCGAGAAAATGCGCCGCAAGGGACTCATCTTCGCGGCGACGCCGGCGAGCGATTTCGTCTGCGGCACGCTGCAGCTCGCGTCCGGCATCAACCTGCAAGTGTTCACGACGGGGCGCGGCACGCCCTACGGCCTCGCGATGGCGCCGGTCATCAAGGTCTCGACGCGCAAGGCGCTTTCGGAGCGCTGGCACGATCTCATCGATCTCGACGCGGGCCGCATCGCGACGGGAGAAGCGACGATCGCCGACATCGGCTGGGAGCTCTTCCATATGATCCTCGACGTCGCGAGCGGGCGTAAGCAGGTGTGTGCCGACAAGCTTGGCCTGCATAATGATCTCGTTCTCTTCAACCCAGCACCCGTAACCTGACATGACGAATACGAATTCGGCCGCCGATCCGCTCGAAGGCGTCCCCACGCACTGCGGCCGCATCCTGCTCACGGGCGCGGCCGGCAACCTGGGACGCGTGCTGCGCGAGCGCTTGAAGCGCTATGCCGACATCGTCCGCGTTTCCGACATCGCGGCGCTCGGCGATGCGCGCGAGGGCGAAGAACTCGTGCCGTGCGACCTCTCGGATGCGAAAGCCGTCGACGCGCTCGTGCGCGGCGTCGATGTCATCGTTCATCTCGGCGGTGTCTCGGTCGAGCGTCCGTTCGAAGAGATCCTGCCGGCGAACATCGCGGGCACCTACCACGTCTATGAGGCTGCACGCCGGCATGGCGTGCGGCGCGTCGTCTTTGCGAGCTCCAACCACGTGACGGGCTTTTATCGGCAGGACGAAGTCATCGATCCGCTCGCGCCGCCGCGCCCCGACGGCTACTACGGAGTCAGCAAGGCGTTCGGCGAGCAGCTCGCGCGCTTTTACTTCGATCGCTACGGCATCGAGACCGTGAGCATTCGAATCGGTTCGTCGTTTCCGCAGCCGAAGGATCGGCGCATGCTCACGACCTGGCTCGGCTACGACGATCTCGAGCAACTCGTGCGGCGCGCGATGTTCGTCCCCGGCGTCGGCTGCCATGTCGTCTTCGGCGTGTCTGCCAATCGCGATAGCTGGTGGGACAATGCGGCCGCGGCGCGACGACTCGGCTATGTGCCCGTCGAATCGAGCGAGCGTTGGCGCGAGGCGATCGAGCGCGAACAAGCGCCGCTTCCCGAGGACGATCCGGTGCGCCGCTATCAGGGCGGCGGGTTCGTGATCGCGGGGCCGTTCGGAGACTGAACGACGATGATTGGAGCGGCAGCAGTCGAGCGGATCGGCGAGATGCAGTGCGAGGTCGGTGAAAGCCCGGTCTGGCACGCGGACGATGGCGCGCTCTATTGGACCGACATCCCGGGCCGGGCGCTATGGCGCTGGCAGGCCTCGACCGGGCGCGCCGAAGCGTGGGCGCTGCCCGAAATGGCCGGTTCGATCGCGATGCTCGACGACGGCGGCGCGGGCGATGGCGGCATTGCGCTCGCGATGGAAACGGGCGTTTATCGTGTGCCGCGGCCCGAGCCGGAGGTAGCGTTGTCCGAGCCGGCCCTCGTGGCGAGCGTGCGGCATCCGCGTTCGGACATGCGCTTCAACGACGGCCGCTGCGACCGGCAGGGGCGCTTTCTCGCCGGGACGATGGTGCTCGACATGTCGCTTGCCGCGCCGCTCGGGCAGCTCTATCGGCTCGATGCGGCACGAGGTCGGCTCGAGAGCCTTTGCGACTCGCTGATCGTTTCGAACGGACTCGCATTCAGTCCCGACGGCCGAACAATGTATCTTTCGGATTCGCACCCGAGTCGGCGCGTGGTCTGGGCGTTCGACTACGACATCGACGACGGGGTGCCGCATGGGCGCCGGGTCTTCATCGACATGTCGGTCCATGCGGGGCGGCCCGACGGCGCGGCCGTCGATGCCGAAGGGTGTTACTGGATCTGCGGCAACGACGCCGGCGTCGTCCATCGCTTCACGCCGGCGGGTCGGCTCGTGAAGAGCATCGAAGTGCCGGTATCGAAGCCGGCGATGTGCGCGTTCGGCGGGGCGAGACTCGATACACTTTTCGTCACATCGATCTGCAAGAATGGGGAGCCGCTCTCAGGCGCAGTGTTCGCGCTGAACCCGGGAGTGGCGGGTTTGCCGGAGCCGCGATTGCGGTGTTGAGCGTCGCGTCGAGGTCAGGGGACGCGAGAAGACCGAGCGCAAACGACGCATACGGCGGTTAGCAAGAAGAAGCGTTTTCACTAGGAGGAGACATGAAAGTAAAGGGCATCGTGCATCGCATCAGCGGCGTCGCCGCGGCGCTTTGCTTCTCGTTGACGGCGACGGCCAGCTTTGCTGAGCCCGTGTCGCTCAACGTCGTCGACGTCGCGGGCAATCTCGCGTTGACGAAAGCAGGGTTGGAGGCCTTCAAGGCCAAATATCCGGACCTCGTTTCGAACATCACCTATACGAACTCACCGGCGCCGCAACTGCCGGGCAAGCTCAAGGCGATGCAGAACGCGGGCCGTTCGGACATCGATCTCGTTCTGACAGGCACTGACGCGCTCGCGGCGGGTATCGAGCAGAACCTGTGGATGAAGCTGCCCGACAGTCAGCTCAAGGCCGCGGATGCCAAGTACGCGCCGGGACCGGCTGCGATGCAGAAGCTCGCGCAGGGCTACGGTCTCGAAGTCACG
>JBCNPL010000046.1:0-13785 GCA_039593375.1 Paraburkholderia sp.
TCGCGTAGCACGAACGGCAGCGGTGCGTCGGTGGGAGCGAACATCTGCACGGCAATGGGACGATTCAGGGACACGGTACGGCACCGGGCGGCCGCTTGCAACTGAGATTTCCCCCGGCGGTGTTGCGGCGCAACACAGGCGCGCCGGCTCGCGTGGCCAACGCCATCGTTCGGCGTTCGTGGCCGGCTTGGAGATCCCGGGTCGAAAAAAAACCCGTTGAATCGATCAACGGGTTTTGCGATTTGGCGGAGTGGACGGGACTCGAACCCGCGACCCCCGGCGTGACAGGCCGGTATTCTAACCGACTGAACTACCACTCCAGTCTTGCAGATCATGGCCCGCGAGCGTCGGTCGTGTCTCACGGGCTGCGGCGCTTCTTGCCACCGGGTCTACCCAGCGCTCGAATGCACCGCCGATATCTGGCGTCCCCTAGGGGATTCGAACCCCTGTACTCACCGTGAAAGGGTGATGTCCTAGGCCTCTAGACGAAGGGGACAAACGTACCGCTTACACCTTTATTAAAAAAGCCCGTTCAAGCCAACTGAACGGGCTTTGTCTGGCGGAGTGGACGGGACTCGAACCCGCGACCCCCGGCGTGACAGGCCGGTATTCTAACCGACTGAACTACCACTCCACGTCTTTGCATCATACTCGCGAGCCGTCGGTTTCGACACTCGAGCTGCGGCGCTTCATCGCTCCTTGCGACTGAAACACCGCGGATGTCTGGCGTCCCCTAGGGGATTCGAACCCCTGTACTCACCGTGAAAGGGTGATGTCCTAGGCCTCTAGACGAAGGGGACAAAAATCTCTTCGTACTACCGCTTTTCGCGATCAACTTTTCGCCGAAAGCGAAGAACGCTATTCTAGCTTCCCGCTTGCCGTTTGTGAAGCATTTTCTTTCCTCACGCTCAGCACCGGGACGGTTTCCCGCGCGCGAGCCGATCGATTTACGCAACGATCGACCGCTGCCGAGGCAGCCTTCGCTCCCGAAGAAGCGAGCCTGCGATTATACGCATCGTCCAACGTAATGCGCAAGCGCGGGAGGGCGCGACAAGCCGTCGGCCCGACGGACGAATATCGGTCGGCGCGCAACGGCAACGCCCGCCAGAGCTCTTCTTCAGATAGCCAGAGCCTGGAGCAGCGCGTCCACGCTCGCTTTCGCATCCCCAAACAGCATCCGCGTGTTCTCCTTGTAAAAGAGCGGGTTGTCGACGCCCGCGTAACCCGACGCCATGCTGCGCTTTGAGACGACGACAGTGCGGGCTTTCCAGACTTCGAGCACCGGCATCCCGGCAATCGGGCTTGCGGGGTCTTCGAGCGCGCCCGGATTGACGATGTCGTTCGCGCCGATCACGAGCACGACGTCGGCATCGGCGAAATCGTCGTTGATCTCGTCCATCTCGAGCACGATGTCATAGGGCACCTTCGCTTCGGCGAGCAAGACGTTCATGTGGCCGGGCAAGCGGCCCGCCACGGGATGGATGCCGAAGCGCACGCGCACGCCCATCGCGGAAAGCTTGCGTGTGATCTCGCTGATTGTCGACTGCGCTTGCGCGACAGCCATCCCGTAACCGGGCACGATGATGACGTCCGACGCATCGCGCAACATGGCGCCGACTTCGTCGACGGTCGCCGACACGACCTCGCCCTCGACCTGCGCCGCGCTCGTACCGCTCGACGCACCGAAACCGCCCAGTATTACGGACAGAAAGCCGCGGTTCATCGCCCTGCACATGATGTAGCTGAGGATCGCGCCGCTCGAGCCGACGAGCGCGCCCGTCGTAATCAGGAGGTCGTTGTCGAGCATGAAGCCCGTGGCCGCGGCTGCCCAGCCGGAGTAGCTGTTCAGCATCGAGACCACGACGGGCATGTCCGCGCCCCCGATCGCCATGACGAGGTGGACGCCGAGCGCGGCGGCCAGCACGACCATCGTGAGGAGCGCGAACAATCCGGCCTCGATCGTCGGGGCGGTCAGAAAGCGGTAGCCGAGCACGACGCTGAGCGCGACGATGAACAGATTGAGCCAATGCCTGCCCGGCAAGACGAGCGGCTTGCCTCCGATCGTGCCTTGCAGCTTGAGGAATGCGACGATCGACCCCGCGAACGTCACCATGCCGATCAACGCGCCGAGGTAGATCTCGCATTCATGGATCGCGCGCTGCACCCCTTCCTGCCCCGCCGCAGGCGCGAGATAACTGTTGACCGCCGTGACGACGGCGGCGAGGCCCACGAAGCTGTGCAGGATCGCGACGAGCTGCGGCATCTGCGTCATTTCCACGCGCTGCGCGAGAAGCGCGCCCAACGACGCGCCCGCGGCGGCGCAGACGATCACGATCGCGAAGCTGACGCCGGGCGCGATGACCAAAGTCGCCGCGACGGCGATCAACATACCGAGCATGCCGTAGAGGTTGCCGCGCCTCGCCGTGAGCGGATGGCCGAGGCCACGCAGGCTCAGGATGAACAGCGTGCTCGCGCCGAGATACGCGATGTTGCCGATTCCGTTCAACATCAGGACTCCTTATCGATTACGCTGGAACATTTTCAGCATGCGCTGCGTGACGAGAAATCCGCCCGCGATATTGATCGTCGCGACGAAGAGCGCGATGCCGCCGAGCGTGGTCACGAGCACATTCGAGCTGCCGAGCTGCAGCAGCGCGCCGATGACGATGATGCCGCTGATCGCGTTCGTCACGCTCATGAGCGGCGTATGCAGCGCCGGCGTCACGTTCCAGATCACCTGGTATCCGACGAAGACGGCAAGCACGAAGACTGTCAGATGCGCGACGAACGACGGCGGTGCGACCGCGCCCAGGGCAAGCAATGCGGCGGCGGCGAGCGCGACGAAGACGAGCGTGGTCATGCCCGGCTTGCGCTCGTCGCCCTTGCCGTTTTCCGTCGGGGCGGCCGCCCCGTGCGCGCCCGCGGCACTTTTCGCCGATTCGGAGGTACGCCCGGCAGCTGCGGGGCTTGCCATCGCCGGCTGCTTCGGCGCGGGCGGCGGCCAGACGATCGCCCCCTCGTGAACGACGGTCGCACCGCGCATCACGTCGTCGTCCATATCGATCCGCGGCACGCCGTCCTTGTTCGGCGTGAGATCGGTCAACAAATGACGGATATTGGTTGCGTAGAGCTGGCTCGATTGCGTCGCCATCCGACTCGGGAGATCCGTGTAGCCGACGATCGTCACGCCGTGCGCCGTCACGACTTCGCCAGGCTTCGTCAGCTCGCAGTTGCCGCCTTGCTCCGCGGCCATATCGACGATGACGCTGCCTGGCCGCATCGACTCGACCATGCTCGCGGTGATGAGCTGCGGCGCCGGCTTTCCCGGAATCAGCGCCGTCGTGACGATGATGTCGATTTCCCGCGCCTGCGCCGCGAAAAGCGCCATCTCGGCCTCGATAAAGCTCGCGCTCATTTGCTTCGCGTAACCGCCGCTGCCGCTACCCTCCTCTTCGATATCGACCGTGAGGAACTCGGCGCCCATGCTTTGGACCTGCTGCTCGACTTCGGGGCGAGTATCGAACGCGCGCACGATGGCGCCGAGGCCACGCGCCGCCCCGATCGCCGCAAGGCCCGCCACGCCCGCGCCGATGACGAGGACCTTCGCCGGCGGCATCTTGCCCGCGGCGGTGATCTGCCCCGTGAACAGGCGCCCGAAGTGGTGAGCCGCTTCGATCACGGCGCGATAGCCGGCCATGTTCGCCATCGAGCTCAGCGCATCGAGCTTTTGCGCACGCGAGATGCGCGGCACGCAGTCCATCGCGAGTACGTTCGCGCGGCGCTCGGCGAGGAGCGTCAGCAGCCCCGGGTTCTGTGCGGGCCAGACGAAGCCGATCAGCGTGGCGCCTTGCTCGACGAGCATCGCCTCGTCGACGCCGAGCCCCGGATGAAACGCGGGCGGGCGCACTTTGACCACGATGTCGGCGCCGGCCCACAATGCACGCGTATCGGTGACGACCCGCGCGCCCGCCGCGCGATAAGCGTCATCGTCGAACGAAGCTGCCGCGCCGGCGCCCGCTTCGACGCTCACCGCGTACCCCAGCTTGATCAGTTGTCCGACGGTATCGGGCGTCGCCGCAACGCGGCGCTCGCCCGGATGAATTTCGCGCGGTACCGCGATCGTCGTCATCGCGCCCCCCCGTTGCCGAGCGTGTTCGAGAGCACGCCGATCCCGTCGATCGACACCGTCACCGTCGATCCGTCTTTGATCGAGCCGACACCGATCGAAGTGCCGCATGCAATCACGTCGCCCGGCATCAGCGTCATGTCCTGCGAAAGCAGACTGACCTGCTGCGCGGGCGAGAAGATCATGTCGTCGAGCGGATAGTTCTGCCGCTCGGTGTCGTCGAGTCTCGTTGCCACGCGCGCGGCGCGCCAGTCGAAATCGCAGCGGATCGCGGGGCCGATGCAGCTGAACGTGTCGAAGCCCTTGGCTCGGCACCATTGCGCAAAGTTCGGATCTTCGTCCAGCAACTCGACGGCCGTGACATCGTTGATGCACGTGTAGCCGAAGATGTACCGGTCCGCGTCCTCGACCGCCACGTTGCTACAGCGCTGCCCGATCACGATCCCGAGCTCGCCCTCGTAGGCAATCTTGCCGCGGTACTCGCGAGGGCGCCTGATGGGTGCGTCGGGCCCGATGACGGACATCGGCGGCTTGATCAGAAAGAGCGGATGAACGGGCGGCGCCTTGCCGAGCTTCGCCGCCAGCGCATGGAAGTTGTTCCAGAGCGCGACGACCTTGGTCGGCACGCACGGACTCAGCAGCGTCACGTCGTCGAGATGCCGCCGCCCTTCCGTTCGATCGGGGTCGCCGAACATGTCGCCGCGATATTCAACAACGCAGTCGTCTTCGAGCAAGCCGAAGCCGACGCTTCCGTCCTTGGACAGAAAGCGGACCCATGACGTCATGGGGGTTCTCCTGAAGTTCTGAAGCGGATCAGATCGCTCCGACTTCGCGCAAGCGCGCGACGTCGTCGGGGGTGAAGCCGAGTTCGGCCATGACTTCTTCGGTATGCTCACCGAGCAGCGGCGAGCGCGTCACCACGGTGGGGCTGTCCGACAGCTTGATGGGATTGCCGACCGTCAGATACGGCCCGCGAACGGGATGGTCGACTTCGACGATCGTGCCGGTCTCGCGCAACGCTCCGTCTTCGGCGATCTCCTTCATCGACAGAACGGGCCCGCACGGGATGTCGTACTTGTTGAGGATTTCCATCGCCTCGAATTTCGTCTTCGTCATCGTCCAGCGCTCGACCTCGGCGAAGATTTCCTTGAGGCGCGGCAAGCGCGCCTGCGGTGTCGCGTAGTCAGGATCGGTAATCCACTCTTCCTTGCCGATTACGTTGCAGACCTTCGCCCACACGGGCGCTTGCGCGATGAAGTAGATATAGGCGTTGTAGTCCCATTCCCAATTCTTGCAGCGCAGGATCCAGCCTGGCTGCCCGCCGCCCGACGCATTGCCCGCGCGCGGCACGGCCGGCCCGAACGTGCCCTGCGGATGCTGCGGGTACTCGCGCAAGACACCGGTGCGATCGAGCCGCTGCTGATCGCGCAGCTTGACTCGGCACAGATTCAGCACGGCATCCTGCATCGCGGCCAGCACATACTGCCCGCGGCCTGTCATCGTCCGTTGATAAAGGGCGGTGACGATCCCGAGCGCGAGATGGAGGCCCGTTCCGCTGTCTCCGATTTGCGCGCCGCTCACGACCGGCGGGCCATCGTCGAAACCGGTCGTCGAAGCCGCGCCGCCCGCGCACTGCGCCACGTTCTCGTAGACCTTGCAGTCCTGGTAAGGTCCGGGCCCGAAGCCCTTGACCGAGGCCATGATCATGCGCGGGTTCAATTCCTGAATGCGGTCCCACCCGAACCCCATCCGCTCGATCGCGCCCGGCGCGAAGTTCTCGACGAGCACATCGCATTGACGAATCAACGCCTCGAGCACCTTCTTGCCTTCGGGATGCTTTGCGTCGATGGTCACCGATCGCTTGTTGCTGTTGAGCATCGTGAAGTAAAGACTGTCGGCATCGGGGATGTCGCGCAGTTGCTCGCGCGTCACGTCGCCCGCCCCGGCCCGTTCGACCTTGATCACATCCGCGCCGAACCAGGCGAGCAGCTGCGTGCAGGTCGGGCCGGACTGCACATGCGTGAAATCGAGGACGCGCACACCCTTCAGTGCCTTGGTCACTTCCTGTCTCCCAAACTCGTTTGTCTATCGGCGCCGTGTCTCGTGCGGACCGCGGGCCGTTTCATCGACCGGCTCGGCTCGCGCAGCCGGTCCGATGTCCAATTTATTTTGCAGTACTAACTAAATAACGAAGACCGCATACCTGCATTCACCGGAACGGCTAGGCCGCGCGCGCGGCGCCGACCAAAGCGATCGCCACGCGCCGCGCGGCGGCCAGCGCGGCGGCCTCACTCTCGAACACGGCGTCGTCGACGACGCGTTGATACGGCAGGATGCTGATCTTCGGAGGGTCCGCGTCTTCTCCGTCAGCGCTGCGGACCGCCGCGTACGCGGTCCAACCGCCATTGTCGATGAGCTGCATCGCGGACAGCTCCAGCCGGTACGGCCCCACTATCTCTACTCGCATGCCAAAGTCCTCTCTCAAGCTCCGACGCGAGCTTCGAGCTCGGCGATCCGCTTGCGCAAATTGCGCTCTTCCTGAAAACGGCTCGTTTCGTCGCGGATGACCGCCACGATCCCGCTCAATTGCCCAGGGGCCGAATAAAGCAGCGCGACAGTGAATGCTATCGACAATGCGCGTCCGTCCTTATGCACGGCGGGCACCTTGAGCACGTCGTTGCCATAGCGCGTATGGCCCGTCTGCATCGTCTTCTGATACCCCTCCCAGTGACGCGCCTGCAGTCGTTGCGGGATGATGAGATCGAGCGACTTGCCGAGCGCTTCCTCTTCGCTGAAACCGAATATGCGCTCGGCTGCCGGATTCCAGAGCGTGATCTTGCCTTCGGCGTCCGAGACGACGATCGCATCGCCGATGGCGGCAACCAGTTGTTCGAGATCGAGCGTCGTTTGCATGATGATGTCCCACTCCATTCTAGGCGCCGCAACGGGCGCGATTGACCGGCTCCGCCGCGACGCTCCTATCGTACGTCGCGGCGGCCAAGCCTCGAAGATACCGCGTTGCGGCGGATTCGGCCGCGTTTCGTCGCGCCGGCGCGCGGCGTCAAACGGCTTTCGCTTCGTGCATGTGGGCGATCTGCTCGCGGGTATAGCCAAGTTCGGCCAGCACTTCGTCCGTATGCTGACCGAGCAGCGGCGAGGCCGTAATCTCCGGCTTGAGTTCCGAGAACTTGATCGGACTGCCGACCGTCAGATATTTGCCGCGCACGGGGTGATCGACTTCCACGATCGAACCGGTCTTGCGCATCGATTCGTCGTAGGCGAGCTCTTTCATGCTGAGCACCGGCGAGCAAGGGATGTCGAACTTGCGCAGGACATCGACGGCCTCGTACTTCGTCTTGTCGGCGAGCCATTCCTCGATCTTCGCGAAGATGTCGAAGATGTGCGGCTGACGCGCATCGGGAGTGTTGTAATCGGGATCGTTGATCCATTCGGGACGCCCGATCGCGCGACAGATGGGCTCCCACGCATGATCCTGAACGGTGAAATAGATGTAGGCGTTCGGATCGGTTTGCCATCCTTTGCACTTGAGCACCCAGCCCGGCTGCCCGCCGCCGCCCGCGTTGCCGCCGCGCGGCACGACGTCGGTGAACGAACCGTGCGGATACTGCGGATACTCTTTGAGGTAGCCGACGCGCTCGAGACGCTGCTGATCGCGCAGCTTGACACGGCAGAGGTTCAGCACGGCGTCCTGCATGGAGACGGCCACCTTCTGCCCCTTGCCGGTCTGTTGACGGCCGATCAGCGCCGTGAGAATGCCGATCGCGAGATGCATGCCCGTGTTGCTGTCGCCGAGCGCGGCCGCGCTGACCGTCGGGGGGCCGTCCCAGAAACCCGTCGTCGACGCGGCGCCGCCCGCGCATTGCGCGACGTTCTCGTAGACCTTGAGGTCCGAGTAGTGATGGCCTTCCGAAAAGCCCTTCACGGACGCCACGATCATTTTTGGATTGAGCTCGTTGATACGTTGCCACGAAAAGCCCATGCGATCGAGCGCGCCCGGACCGAAGTTCTCGACGAGCACATCCGAGCTGCGAATCAGCTTCTCGAGAACCTCTTTGCCTTCGGCTGTCTTCGTATCGAGCGTCAGCGAGCGCTTGTTGCTGTTGAGCATCGTGAAGTAAAGCGCATCGGCGTCGGGGATGTCGCGCAATTGATTGCGCGTCACGTCGCCGGAGCCGGGACGTTCGACCTTGATCACGTCGGCGCCGAACCACGCCAGCATTTGCGTGCAAGCGGGGCCCGCCTGGACGTGAGTGAAATCGATGATCTTGATTCCTTTGAGCGGCAATGTCACTTTGATTCTCCTGAAGGTGTCGTGTCGGGCGATGCGGGCGTCAGTGCTTCTTCGCCGAGCTTTGCGGGTTGAGGTTCGTCAAGCGGCCGCTTTCGGTGCCAGCCGATTCGTCGATGACTGCATTGATGAGAGCGGGCTTGCGGAGCCTGAATGCTTCGGCCACCGCTTTCTCGAGCTCGGCAGGCGTCGTCACGTGATAGCCCACGCCGCCGAACGCCTCGATCAGCTTGTCGTAACGCGCCCCCTTGACGAACACGGTCGGCGCCACGTCCTTGCCGCCGGACGGATTCACGTCCGTGCCACGATAGACGCCGTTGTTGTTGAAGACGACGATGCATACGGGCAGCTCGTAGCGGCAGATCGTCTCGACTTCCATCCCCGAAAAGCCGAACGCGCTGTCGCCGCAGATCGCGAGCACTTGTTTGCCGGTCTCGACCGCCGCGCCGACCGCGAATCCCATGCCGATGCCCATCACGCCCCACGTGCCGCAGTCGAGCCGTTTGCGCGGCTCGTACATGTCGATGACCGCGCGCGCGTAGTCGAGCGTATTCGCGCCTTCGTTGACGAGCATGAGGTCAGGATGCGCCTTCACGACGTCGCGCAGCACGCGCAGTGCGCTGTGAAAGCTCATCGGCGTCGGATCCTTGGCGAGCGTTTCGGCCATCTTCGCGAGGTTCTTGTTCTTGCGCTCGGCCACGACGGCGAGCCATTCGGCGTTCGGCTTCGGAAAGCTCGCGCCGATGCCGTCGACAAGCGCCGAGACGCAGGAGCCGATGTCGCCGATGACCGGCGCCGCGATCGCAACGTTGCTATCGATTTCGGTCGGTGCGATGTCGATCTGGATGAACTGCTTCGGCGCGCCCCAGGTCTTGCCCTTGCCATGAGCAAGGAGCCAGTTCAGGCGTGCGCCGACGAGCAGCACGACGTCGGATTCCGCCAACACGAACGAACGCGCGGCCGATGCCGATTGGGGATGGGTATCGGGCAGCAGCCCCTTTGCCATCGACATCGGCAGATACGGAATGCCAGTCTTTTCGACAAGGGCCCGGATTTCGTCATCGGCACGCGCGTAGGCCGCGCCTTTGCCGAGCAGGATCAGCGGACGCTTCGCGCTCTTGAGCAGGGCGAGTGCGCGCTCGATCGAGTCGGGCGCCGGCAACTGGCGCGGAGCGGGATCGACCACGCGCACGAGCGACTTGCGTCCTTCCTCTGCGCCGACCGCCTGAGCCAGCAGCTTGGCCGGCAGGTCGAGATAGACGCCGCCAGGGCGTCCCGAAACGGCGGCGCGAATCGCGCGCGCCACGCCGATGCCGATGTCTTGCGCGTGCAGCACGCGAAACGCAGCCTTCGCATGCGGCCTGGCGATATTGAGCTGATCCATCTCCTCGTAATCGCCCTGCTGAAGATCCACGATCTCGCGCTCGCTCGAGCCGCTGATGAGGATCATCGGAAAGCAGTTGGTCGTGGCGTTGGCCAACGCGGTGAGCCCGTTCAGGAAGCCGGGCGCGGACACGGTCAGACAGACGCCGGGCTTTTGCGTGAGATAGCCCGCGATCGCAGCCGCATTGCCCGCGTTCTGCTCGTGGCGAAAGCTGATGACGCGCATTCCCTCGGCTTGCGCGAGGCGCGCCAGGTCGGTAACGGGAATACCGGGCAAGCCGTAGATGTTCTCGATGCCGTTCAGCTTCAACGCTTCGATGACTAGATGAAAGCCGTCCGTCATGGCCGGCGTTTCGGTGACTGGGGAGACCTTCGGTTCGATCATCCCGACTGCTTCTGCCATGTCATGCCTCCTGGGCGCAGAGTTTGTTTGTTTCTGTGATATACCATATATCACACACTGTATTAGCACAAGATTTTTTTGACTCAGTTCGTTCGTCGCATCGTCCTAGCCTCTCGTCGAAACCCACTGCCCAAGCGCGAGCCGTCATCGCGCAACGAATTCGCGCTCCATCCCGGGCGCGCTTTCAGGTCGTTCGATGCCCGGTCATCGAACGACCCGGGCCCGCGGCACCGCCCTCAGTCGAGGAAATCGCAGTGCGCTTCCACGAACGCCGCCAAGTCGAGCGAGTGTTGACGCACGAGCTGTTCGGCGCGCTCGGTCTCGCGCGCTTCCAATGCCTCAATGATGCGCATGTGATCGCCGATCGAACGCGCGGCGCGATCGCTCTCACCGATCGTCATCCGGCGAATCGCGCGCACGTGCATGAAGATGTTCTTGCTCGTCTCGACGAGCACCGGCGATTGCGAAAGCTCGAAGACCGCCTGGTGAAACGCGATGTTCGCTTCGGAGTACTCCTCGACATGCTCGACCGGCGTCGCGTCGCCGAAATCGGCGAAGATGCGGCGCAGACCCGCGATGTCCTCGTCGGACGCGCGCGCTGTCGCAAGACGCGCCGCCATGCTCTCCAACGCGGCCCACATGTAGATCATCTCGACGATTTCGCGCTTCGTCTTGCGCTGGATATAAACGCCGCGCCGCGGCACCGTACGTAAAAATCCCTCCTGCTCGAGCAGCGTCATCGCCTCTCGCACCGGCGTACGGCTCACGCCGAGTGCCTCGGCCAACTCCTTCTCGTCGAGCCGGATGTCCTCGCGCGACTCATAGATGTCGGTCTCCGCGATGGCTCGCCGCAAGCTCGCATAAGCCCTGTCGCGCAGCGATAGGGAAGCTCCGATCGGCGCAAGCGACAACGACACCTGCGTTGGCTCGGATTCGATTCGCCTGTCCGTCGACATGTGTCTCCTCGCTGTTTGCATATGTTGAATACTGTATATCAGATATCTACAGGACCCAAGGATTTTCGCGAGGAAATTCGGTCGCATCGCACTCCGCTCGGCTTCTTCTCCTCCTGCTGCCAGCATCGCAAACGGTGCGGACGGGTTCATAATCGTTAAGTTATGGATTTCAAATAAAACTTTAACTATCACCTATCGAGACGCCGCTCTATGCTTCTACCCAACTCATCGATGGACGATGAAAGGAGAAGCACATGACCCATACAGCATTCGACGAGCGCGGCCTCGACGACGAGCGCGACCTCAGGGCGCATGTTTGCGCGTACAACATGGCGTTCGCGGAGCTCGGGCTGCGCTTTCGCTGGGATTCGCATACGCTGGCCTCGCTTGCATCGATCGATGGCGAAGCGGCTCGGATCGTCGCGTACATCGAAGCGCACCACCCCCACTTGCTCACCGCCTACAGCGCCGATTTTCTGAGCGAGGCCATCCTCGCGAAGAAGAACGCGCTGCGCCCCGAGGCGCTCGAAACATGCACGTCGATCGCCGCTGAAACGAAGCGCCCCTCGGTTCTCCAGATGCGCACGCGAGAGATGCGCGCGTCGCGCCGCTTCAACGGCAACGATTACTCCGGGGACTTCGGCCTGCCGATGCTTGCCGACGCCTGACATTCGAGTTTCTTAGTCACGATCCCAACGCCGCGTGATTCACGCGGCGTTTTCTTTTGCCTGCTTCGTCTCGCGTGTTCCGTACGGCTGCATCGCGCATCGACGATCGTCCGCTCGAGCCCCTCAAGCTCAAAGCGCCTTGCTCCGGTAGTGGGAGCAAGGCGCTTGCGGTTGTTACGTCGATCCGTGCTGTCGCCGATCAGTGTGAAAGCGGCGACGACGATTGATGCGTGCTGATGAACGCCTCGCCTTCGTTTCGCGCTTCGATCCAGCGTGCGCGCATCGGCGCGAGCACGAACTTGGCACAGACGCCGGCCGTTATCGTGATGGCCGCCGCGACCAGGAACACCGCGTTCCAGCCGCCCATCTCCGCGAGGATCGACGCGAGCGGAACGAGCAATGAAGCCGTGCCCTTCGCCGTATAGAGCAGTCCCGCGTTCGCCGCGGCGAATTTGCTGCCGAAGGTGTCCGCGCAAATGGCCGGGAAGATCGAGAATATCTCGCCCCAGCACAGGAAGATCAGCGCCGCGAACGTCATGAACGCATAAGGGTTGGTGCCGTACTGCATGAGGCCGAGCAGCGCGAGGCCCTCTCCGATGAAGACGATGAACATCGTGTTCTCGCGCCCGATCTTGTCGGAAAGGAAGCCGCAGAGCGGACGCGTGAAGCCGTTACAAATGTTGTCGATCGAAAGCGTCATGGTGAGCAGCGGCAGCGTCATCCCGAACAACGTCATCGGGATACGAGCGAGCCCGAGGTCCTTCGCGATGGGCCCAAGCTGCGCCGTCGCCATGACACCTCCGGCCGCGACCGCGACGAACGACACGTAGATGAGCCAGAACACGGGCGTGCGCGCCATCTGTCCCGGCGTGTAGTCGACCTTGGTGACGGCGAACTTGCGCGGAGCGACGATGCCTGCACGGACGGTGGGCTTCGTGAGCAGCATGGCCAGCAAGAAGATCGCGATGCCCTGAAAAGCGCCGAAGAACAGGAACGCCTGCTCGTAGCCCGAGCGGGTGATCGTGTTCGCGATCGGTATCACGGTAAGCGCGGCACCGGCGCCGAAGCCGGCCGCCGTCAGTCCCGCCGCGAGCCCTCGGCGATCGGGAAACCACTTCAGCGCGTTGCCGACGCACGTTCCATAGACGCAGCCGGCTCCTATGCCGGCAATGACGGAGGCGATGTAGAGCTCGGGCAATGTCGTCGCGAACGAATCCATGATCCACGCCGCACCTGCGAAGACGGCGCCGAGGGCCACCACGAGCCTGGGACCGAATCGGTCGACGAGCCACCCTTCGATCGGCACGAGCCACGTCTCCGTAATGAGGAAGATCGAGAACGCCACTTGAATGGACGCCGGGTCCCAGTGATGTTTGGTATGCATCGGGCCCACGAAAAGCGTCCAGGCGTACTGCAGGTTTGCGACCAACGCCATGCATAGCATGCCGATGACGAGCTGAGACCACCTGTTCTTCCAGAACACGGGGGCGTGCTGAACGGATCCGTCCATGTGCTTTGTCTCCATCAATCTATTTATGAAAGCGAGAGGTGCGATGGCTTGCGGCTGGACTGAGCCCGTATCTCGGGATCCGCTTGATCGCATACCTGCATGCTAGGGGTTGCGATCAATTGTCGATAATCAAACTTTATTACCGTTTCGATTCACGCGGCCTTATATATGACGTAACGTCGCTCGCACGTCTATTATTTACCGCAGAAGTGCCGCGCCCCGTCGGCGCGGGCATTAGGGTCTTCGCTAGCTTCCGAAATGCCCAGCTTTGTTACGATGTCGATAGCCTATCCCTTATGCAATGGCCCATGACGATCAGAAACGCCACGCTGCGGCAGCTCAAAGTCTTCGAGACGGTGGCGCGGCTGCTCAGCTTCTCGCGGGCCGCGGAAGAGCTGCATCTGACTCAGCCGGCCGTCTCGACACAGGT
>JBCNPL010000460.1:0-3064 GCA_039593375.1 Paraburkholderia sp.
GCTTCCTTCGGAGAGGGCGGGGCGCAGACGCTGGCGCGACAGCTCCATGAGGCCGAAGCGGGAGATCTTGCCCATCTGCACGCGCGCGCGGTCGTGCTTCAACGCGTCCTTCAGGCGCTGCTCGACTTCGCGTTGGCTTTTCGCCGACTCCATGTCGATGAAGTCGATGACGATGAGGCCGCCGAGGTCGCGCAGGCGCAGCTGACGGGCGACTTCGTCCGCGGCTTCGAGATTCGTGCGCGTCGCCGTTTCCTCGATGTCGGCGCCTTTCGTGGCGCGAGCCGAGTTGACGTCGATGGCGACGAGCGCCTCGGTGTGGTCGATGACGATCGCGCCCCCGGAGGGCAGCGGCACGGTACGCGAGTAAGCCGTCTCGATCTGGTGCTCGATCTGGAAGCGCGAGAAGAGCGGCACGTCGTCGTGATAGCGCTTCACCTTGCCGACGTTGTCGGGCATCACGATATCCATGAAGGCACGGGCCTGGTCATGGATTTCGGTCGTATCGATCAGGATTTCGCCGATATCCGGCTGGAAATAGTCGCGAATCGCGCGGATGACGAGACTCGATTCGAGGTAGATCAGCATCGGCTGACCGGGCTGCCCGCTTTGCGAGGCGGCCTCGATCGCGCGCCACAGCTGCATGAGGTAATTGAGGTCCCATTGCAGTTCTTCGGCGCTGCGGCCGATGCCTGCCGTTCGCGCGATCATGCTCATGCCGTCGGGCAACTGCAGTTGCGCCATCGTTTCGCGCAACTCCTGCCGATCCTCGCCTTCGATGCGGCGCGAGACGCCGCCGGCGCGCGGGTTGTTCGGCATCAACACGAGGTAGCGTCCCGCGAGCGAGATGAAGGTCGTGAGCGCCGCGCCTTTGTTGCCGCGCTCCTCCTTCTCGACCTGGACGATGAGTTCCTGACCCTCGCGCAGCGCATCCTGGATGCGCGCGGAGCGTGTTTCGACGCCGTCGCGGAAATATTGGCGCGCCACTTCCTTGAACGGCAGGAAACCGTGGCGATCTTCGCCGTAGTTGACGAAGCAAGCCTCGAGCGACGGCTCGATGCGCGTGACCACGCCCTTGTAGATGTTGCCTTTGCGCTGCTCGCGCCCGGCGGTTTCGATATCGATGTCGATGAGCTTTTGCCCATCGACGATGGCGACGCGCAGTTCTTCCTGCTGCGTCGCATTGAACAGCATGCGTTTCATTGAACGGCTCCAGAGCGGCTTCGCCGACGAGCCCGCCGGTCAGTGTCAGTGGACCCTGAACCGAACGAACGCTCGCAATGGCGCGCCGCGTCTTTGTTTTGTTGTCACAAGCACGCTGGAGCGGGAAAAATGGCGGGGAGAATTGCCTTGAAGGGGCTCGCCGCGAATCGAAATAGTCCGCGAGCCGCCGGGGCGCATGCGAACACGGCTTCAAATAACGGCGTTGCACGGGGCGTGCTTTGCGCTGCCGCGAGTCGATGCCGCGGCGCACATCGCACGCTACGCGTCTCGACGCGCCAGGAACTTCCGCGTCGCGGGGACGCGGCTCGAAGCCTGGACGCTCGACAGCCGCGCGAGTGTCTCGCCAGTTTTGACGTCGCCGCAAACGCCGCTTGACGCGGGACGCTCGTAGGCGCTCGCCGTGGTTTTCGCAATCGGAGAGCCCGGACGCCGGCTACTTGTGCCCCGGCGCTTGCGGCTCTCCTGATGAATTCTTTTTTACCAAAATTCCGTTACCGTCGGCACCGGCGCGACCGAATGCGCCTGTGGGCGCCATCCTTGCCGCGGCGAATGCCGTGCGTGCAACTCGTTGCTTCTCGGTTACAGGGCAAGCAACCCGCCCTTGGGTACTGCCAACGAAGCTAAAATAGCGGCTTCCTGCTTTTCCCCGCACAACCCGCCGGATCTTCCGGCAACGAGGCCGGCAGCGGTGAGTTGCTGGGGCAAATTATATTCAGAATGAATGAGTTAGGCAAAATATCCCAGAAATTGGTCGCAGCCGACCAAGTCTCGATGATACAGGTAGACGAGGGTATCGCCGGGCAACGGATCGATAATTTTTTGTTGCGCGTCTGTAAGGGTGTGCCGAAAAGCCATATCTACCGGATCCTGCGCAGCGGGGAAGTGAGGGTCAACAAAGGGCGCGTCGACGCGAAATACCGGCTCGTTTCCGGCGACGTCGTTCGCGTGCCGCCCGTGCGCGTCGCCGAGCGCGGCGCCGAAGCGTCGCCCGTCGCGCCGCCGGCGCGGTTCGACGTGCTGTTCGAGGACGAATACCTGCTCATCATCGACAAGCCGGCCGGCGTAGCGGTGCACGGCGGCAGCGGTATCGCGTTCGGCGTCATCGAGCAGATGCGCGAGGCGCGGCCGCTCGGCAAGTTCCTCGAGCTCGTGCACCGCCTCGACCGCGAGACGTCGGGCGTGCTGATGCTCGCGAAAAAGCGCGCGGCGCTCGTCGGCCTGCACGAGCAGATTCGCGAGAACCGCATCGACAAGCGTTACTATGCGTGCGTGCACGGCAGTTGGCCGAGCGACTGGGGGCGGCGCCGCGCCGCGAAGGAGCCGCTTCACAAGTACCTGACCGCCGATGGCGAGCGGCGCGTGCGCGTGGACCCTGAGGGCCTGGCGTCGCATACCGTGTTCAACCTCGTCGAGCGGTGGCCGGGCTACGCGCTCGTCGAGGCGGAGTTGAAGACGGGGCGCACGCACCAGATCCGCGTGCACCTCGCGCATCTCGGGCTGCCGATCGTCGGCGACGCCAAATACGGCGACTTCGCGCTCAACAAGGCGCTCGCGCGTGCCGATGCGCGGCCCGGCCTCAAGCGGATGTTCCTGCACGCGCACCGGCTGGGCCTCACGCACCCGGTCACGGGCGAGCCGTTGACTTTGGAGGCGCCGTTGCCCGACGATTGCCGGCGTTTTCTCGATCAACTGAATGCAGTGCGCGACGAGGCGCAAGACGATGGCCCGACAGCAATTTGACCTGGTCGTTTTCGACTGGGACGGCACCCTGATGGATTCGACGGCCCATATCACGCGCAGCATCCAGGCCGCCTGCCGCGATCTCGGGCTGCCCGTGCCGGCC
>JBCNPL010000461.1:0-3062 GCA_039593375.1 Paraburkholderia sp.
GGCAGGTCGACGTGACGGCACACGCACGATCGGTGCAACCGACAGAACAACCCAGGAGACAGCAATGAAGAAGCGCTTCCTTCGGCAGAAGGCCTTGATGTTGAGCGTGGCAACCGCAACGCTCCTTGCTTGCGGGCAAGCCTCCGCGTGGACGCTGAAGGAAGCGTCGGCGCCGTACTCGGGCACGACGATCAACGCGATTTTTCTCGATCGGCCCGGCTACGCCGCCGCGGAAAAGCTGATCCCGCAGTTCGAGAAGGAAACGGGGATCAAGGTCAAGTGGGACGTGATCCCCTACGAAAGCACCCGCGAGAAGGAAGTGCTCAACTTCGCGAGCGGCGGCGCCCAGGACATCGTGCTCGTCGACGTGGTCTGGCTCGGGGAGTTCGCGAGCAACAAGTGGCTCGTGCCGATCAGCAAATTCACCGGCGATCCGAAGCTCGCCGACCCGAACCTCGACCTGAAGGACTTCTTCCCCATCCTGCTCGACTCGTTCGGCACTTGGAACAAGGTCATCTACGGCTTGCCGTTCGACAACTACTCCGGCCTGCTTTTCTACAACAAATGCATGTTGAAGGATGCTGGTTTCAGCGAACCGCCGAAGACATGGGACGAGCTGCTCAACACCTATGCGCCGAAGCTGACGAATCCCGCGAAGAACCAATACGCGTTCGCGCTGCAGTCTCGGCGCGGCGAGACGCAATCGGCCGATAGCTTCATGCGCGTCCTCTGGCCTAACGGCGGCTCCCTGCTCGATGCGAAATTCAAGGCCAATCTGTTGTCGCCGCAATCGCAAGAGGGGCTCGAGTATCGGCAAAAGCTCATGAAGTACATGCCGCCCGGTATCGTCGATTTCGATCACGCCGAGGCTGTGAACGCGCTCGCTCAAGGGCAGGTCGCGATGATCACCGAATGGTCGGCCTTCTATCCGACGTTGACCGATCCCACGAAATCGAAGATCGGCTCGTGCCTCGGCGTGGCCACCGAGCCGCGCGGATCGGCAGGCCTCAAACCCGCTCTCGGCGGATTCTCGCTTGCCGTCAACGCGAAATCGAGCGCGAAAAAGCAAGCGGCCGCCTGGCTCTTCATCCAATGGATCACGTCCGAGCAGATGGCGAAGCCCTATCTCGAAGCCGGCGGCGTACCCGCGCGCATGTCGGTCTACAAGGATCCCGCCATCGAGCAGAAATACCCGTTCGTGAAGCCGATGGTCGAGTCGTGGCAGGGCGGCGTGCCCGACTATCGCCCGCGCTTCCCGGAATGGCCCGCCATCTCCGAAGTCATCGGCGAATGGGGCACCAAGATGATGCTCGGCCAGGTTTCGGTCAAAGACGGCGCACAAACCATCGACACCAAGGTCGACGCCATCCTCCAGAAAGCCGGCTATTACGACGGCAAGAAACCACTGTTGAAGTAAGGGAGCAAGCATTGCGATGCGGCCGACGCAACTTTCGAGGAACGGCATGACGAACAGCACCACGTCGCCTGCTGCCGATGTCGGTAAGGCTCGCGCGGCCGCACGCATTCGATTGCTGCCGCGCTCTCCGGCATTCTGGTTTCTGCTTCCGGCGATTTTCGCGCTCGCCGCGATCGGGATCTATCCCTTGCTCGTGGCGCTTTACAACTCGTTTCACCTGTACCAGCTCGCGAATCCCGAGGCAGGTACGCCTTTCGTGGGCTTCGGCAACTATGTGGCGACGCTGACCGATCCGTCGTTCTGGGACGCACTGCGCCGGACGGTCGTCTTTCTTTGTCTCACGTTGCCGATCGAAGTCGCGCTCGGTCTATTCGCCGCCTTGCTCCTGCATCGCGCCGGGCTTGCCTGGATGCGCTCGCTCGCGCGCGTGAGCCTCGTGATCCCGATGGCGACGACCTATGCCGTGGTCGGCCTGATCGGTCGGCTCATATTCAATCGGCAATTCGGCGTCGCCAACTATCTATTGAGCTTCGTCGGCATTGGCCCGCTCGACTGGCTCGGCGATCCAACGCTCGCGTTCGTGGCGGTGATGATCATGGACGTCTGGCAGTGGACGCCCTTTTGCGCGCTGATCTTCCTGGCCGGGCTCTCGATGGTGCCCAGGGAAGCCGAAGAGGCCGCGCGGCTCGAAACGCGGCGCTGGACGATGATTCTCTGGCACCTCCAGCGGCCTTTCCTGGTGCCGGGGCTGACGGCGATCCTGATCCTGCGCTCGGCCGACATGCTCAAGATGTTCGACGCCGTCTTCACGATGACCCGCGGCGGTCCCGGTGCCGCCACGGAGTTCGTGAGCGTCTACATTCAGCGCATCGGCTTTCGTTTGTTCGATCAGGGCATGGCTTCCGCTCAGGCCGTGCTGCTGTTGATCCTGACGATCGTGCTTTCGCGGCTCTATATCCGGTTCGTCTATCGGGAGGCATGATGAACAGCCCCCACGCTCACTATCGTTCGCTGCCCCCCGAGGGGGCTCATGCCTCCCTCGGGGCGGCCCAGCGGGAGGCATGATGAACGCAACAACCACCATGACATCACGCTCCCAACGCGCCCGCGCTGCGCGCCAGCGCGCAACGGTCTGGCATTTCCTGGGGCTCCTGATCGTCTTCCTGTCGTCGGTATTCCCGTTCTACTGGATGGTCACGACGAGCCTCAAGGATCGGGCGGATGCGCTCGCGTACCCGCCGCGCTGGATCTTCAAGCCCACGTTGAGCCACTACACCGATGCCCTCTTCCAGCACGATGTGCTCGGCAGCCTCGTGAACTCGCTGATCGTCGCGAGCAGCACGACCGCGCTCGCGATCGCGCTCGGGACGCCCGCCGCCTACGCGCTCGCGCGCTACGAGTTCCGCGGCAAGCAGGATCTCTGGTTCTGGTTCATCTCGAACCGAATGGTGAGCCCGATCGTCCTCGCCGTACCGTTCTTCCTTATCGCGACGAAGCTCGATCTCATCGATACTCACATCGTGCTGATCCTGCTCTATCTGACGTTCTCGTTGCCGATCGTCGTCTGGATCTGCACGGACCAGTTCCGCAATATTCCGGTCGAGCTCGACGAAGCCGCACGGCTCGACGGCGCTTCGCCGTGGCG
>JBCNPL010000462.1:0-3060 GCA_039593375.1 Paraburkholderia sp.
GCCGAACGGGAGCATCATGCCGTCGAGGGCGGCTTTCGCATCGGTCGTCGGCAGCCCGTCGCGCGTCGTCGCCCATCCTTGCGGTATCGGTTTGCCTTCCTGAGCGGCAACCATGATCTTGCCGCGCGCCACCTGCGAGAGCGACAGGTCGATGACCAACGGGTCTCCCTGCCGGCGCGGAAACACCGCGGCGATCGGATTCGTGCCGAAGATCGCGTGGCGACCGCCCTCGGCAGGCATGGCAGCCGGCGAGTTGCTGAATGCGAGGCCGACCATGCCGCTCGCGCCGATCGCCTCCAGGTGCCAGGCACCGGCCCCGAAGTGATGGCTGCGCGTAACGCTGGCGATCGCGGTGCCGTACTCGCGTGCGCGTTCGATGACCGTCGCGACAGCGAGTGCGCAGGCAGGGTAGGCCATACCGTCCGCGGCGTCGACGAGCACGGCGGCGCCGCGCGACGAGACGATGGTCGGCGTTGCTTTCGCATCGACGCGCCCGTTACGCAATTGCGCGACATACATCGGCAACCGCGAGACGCCATGTGAGGCGAGGCCGTGCCGATCGGCATAGACGAGTGCGCGCGCCGTCGCGACGGCCGTATCGTTGCGTGCGCCCGCAGCCTCGAGCGCGCGTATGGCGAGCTCTGTCAGCTCGGCAGGCAGAATGCGTGTCATCGAATTGCTCCTTTCCCGCATGGTGACGCAATCATTGCGGCGCGCGCATGTCTCCGCCGAGCGCTTGTGCGACGCGTGAGGCGACCAGGGTGCTGACGCGCTCGTTGGACTGCGCGGTGAGGCCGGCGATGTGCGGTGTGAGAATGAGATTCGGCACGCCCGCTAGAACCGAGCCGCCTTCGAGCGGCTCTCGCTCGAACACGTCGAGTGCCGCGCCGCCGAGGCGACCTTCGCGCAGCGCCGATGCGAGCGCCGCTTCGTCTACGATGCCCCCGCGCGACGTGTTGATGAGGACCGCATGCGGCGGCAACAGCGTAAGCCGCGCGGCGTCCAGCAAATTGCGTGTGGCATCCGTCAGCGGGACGTGCAGCGTGACGGCGTCGGCGGCGCGCAGCGCCTCGTCGAGAGGCAGGGGGCGGGCGCCCGTCGACTTCCAACATGGCGCGTCGGGCGGCTGAGCAGGATCGAAACCGATGACGGTCATGCCGATCGCGTGCGCGACGCCGGCGACGAGCTGGCCTATCCCTCCAAACCCGATGACCGCCAACGTACTGCCTGCCGCCTCGCGGCCCGTCGATAGCGCAGTGCGCGGCCACTCGCCGGCGGCGACCGCATCGCTGGACAGGTAGGCGCGGCGCAAGAGCATCAGCGCCGTGGCGATCACATATTCGGCCACCGCGCGCGCGTTGGCGCCCGTCGCCGGCAAGACTGCCACGCCGCGCGCCGCGCATACCTCGAGATCGATATTGTCCAGGCCGACGCCGAGTCTTCCGACCGCAACGAGTCGCGGTGCGGCATCGAGCAACGCCCGCGTGACCTGCGTGCGATTTCGCACGATCAGTGCGTCGGCATCCTTCAGCAGTGCCAGCAGCCGCGCGGAGTCGTCGACCAGCGCCGGATCGGCATACACGTCGAACTGGCGCGACAGCGACTCGACGGCTCCGCCGTCCATGAATTCGCTGATGACGATTTTTTTCTTCAATTGCTGTTCCTCCGAACGACGGCGGGCTTCAGCTCGCGACCCGTATCGGCTCGCGCGTCGCGGGCGACCGTCTCTTCATCGCGGGGACGCCCCGCGGCGGAAAGGACTTCGCGTGCCGTGCGCACGTCGAAGACGCCTTCCCAGCGAGCCACGACGATCGTCGCCACCGCATTGCCGATCAGGTTCACGAGGGCGCGCACCTCGTTGAGTATCCGATCGACGCCGAGGATCAGCGTAATGCCGGCTACGGGAATGATGTTGTGCGTCGACAGCGTCGCCGTGAGTGCGACGAGGGCGGCTCCGGCGACGCCCGCGCCGCCCTTCGACGTCACCATGAGCACGGCGAGCAGGCCGATCTGCTGCAGCAGCGTCAAATGCGTGCCCGTTGCCTGGGCGATGAAGAGCGACGTCATCGTCAAATAGATGGCGGCGCCGTCCAGATTGAACGAATAGCCGGTGGGCAGCACCAGTCCAACGACGGACTTCGGGCAACCGAGGGTCTCGAGCTTCTCCATGAGTCTCGGCAGCACCGACTCGGTCGTCGAAGTGCCGAGCACGATCAGTACTTCTTCGCGCAGGTACCGAATGAGCGGCCACAGTCCGATGCCTGCCCACCTGCATATCGTTCCGAGCACGAGCGCGACGAATAGGCCGCTCGTCAGATAGAAGCAGACGATGAGAAGACCCAACTGCTGCAGCGTGCCGATGCCGTACTTTCCGACGGTGAACGCCATTGCGCCGAATGCGCCGAGCGGCGCCAGTCGCATGATCATCTCGACGATGCGCATCAGCGCGTCGCCGCACTGCTCGATCACGTTCGAGAGGAAGCGGCTCTTCTCGCCCATGATCGATAGCGCGATGCCGAACAGCACGGAAAAGAGCAGTACCTGCAGAAGGTTGCCTCGCGCGAACGCGCCGACGACTGAACTCGGCACGATTTCCTCGAGGAAGCTGCCGCCTGCCTGCGATTGCGCCACCGATTCATAGTGGCTGATCGCATGTGCGTCCAGTGTGCGAGGATCGATATTGAGGCCCGCGCCCGGGTGCATGACGTTGGCAACGACGAGCCCGATCAAGAGCGCGAGCGTCGTGATCGTTTCGAAGTAGAGAATCGTCTTCAATCCCACGCGGCCGACGTGTTTCAGATTTTCCATCCGCGCGATGCCGAGCGCCACAGTGCAAAAGATCACGAGCGTGACCAGCATCTTGATGAGCCGGATGAAGAGATCTCCGAGCGGTTTCATCGTTACGCCCGTGGAGGGCAGGAGATAGCCGACGACAATGCCGGCTGCAAGGCCGATGAGCACCTGCACGTAAAGGCTTTTGAGCATGCGCAAGATGGTGTCTCCTCCACTCGCTGCTGCTGGCTGATAGGGGGGCGGCATTGCGCTCGGGCAGGCCCATGC
>JBCNPL010000463.1:0-3053 GCA_039593375.1 Paraburkholderia sp.
TCAAGCTGGATGTCGAAGAGGTCTGGCACGAAGGCGGTGAGCGGCTCGGCGAGCCGTTGGTGGTTGCCGTGGCGACGGCGATCGTCGCAAATCCTTATGCGGGGCGTTACGAGCCCGATCTGCTGCCGTTCATGAGCGAGTTGCGTCAGCTCGGGGCGGAGCTGTCGTCCCGTCTCGTGGCGCAGCTCGGCGGCGCGCCGAAGGTGCAGGCATATGGAAAGGGCGCGATCGTCGGCGAAGACGGCGAACTCGAACACGGCGCCGTCTGGCATGAGGCAGGCGGATGGGCCATGCGGGAAACCCTGGGCGGGCCGAAAGCGATTGTGCCGTCCGCCAAGACGATCGGCGGAGTGGGCACGCGTCTGATGGTTCCGCTCGGCCACATTCAAGCTTCCTATGTCCGCAGCCACTTCGGAACGTGCGAGGTCACGGTATGGGACGGCCCGCGTCGCAACGAGATCGCGTTCGCTTTGGCCATGGCGACGGGCGGGCGCGTTCATGCGCGGCTAGGCGGATTGCAGGTATCGGAAATCAAGGGGCTGGACGGTCTGCGATAGCGTTCAGGTAAACGATGATTTGCTTTGTGCACAAAAATAAATATCGTGCACGTATCGACAAAACAGGAGACACACGATGACGACGAAGATGATGCGGGCGGCGCGCATGCACAACGTAGGCGAGCCGATGGTGGTGGAGGACATCCCGGTTCCATCGCCGCGCCCGAACGACGTGCTCGTGAAAGTGAAAGCATGCGGTATCGTGCCGAATCTCGGCAACGTCTTGAGCAATTGGGAGAAATGGTTTCCTCATCTTCCGTTGCCTAAACTGCCGGCGATCTTCGGCCTGGATGCCACGGGCGTGATCGAAGCGGTAGGCAGCCAGGTTCATGCGTTCAAGCCGGGCGAACGCGTCTACGTGAATCCCGCCCGCTATTGCGGCGGCTGTCGCGCTTGCCGTTCCGGCGATACGACGGCGTGCCCTTACTACACGTTCAACGGCTACTTCGGCTTCAGCAAACGTTCGCAGGCGATGTTCGACGACTATCCGTACGGCGGTTTGTGCGAGTACATGACGGCACCGCAATACAGCCTCGTGAGCCTTCCGGACAATCTCAGTCACGAAACGGCCGCGCGTTTCGGCTATCTGGGCACGGCATATCGAGCATTGAAGAAGGCGGAGGTCGGCCCGAGCAGCACGATTCTCGTGAGCGGCGTCAGCGGAACGCTGGGTATCGGCGTTGCACTTTTCGGCCTCGCGATGGGCGCGAAGAAGATTCTCGGTACGGCCCGTAACCGGGAACTCTTACAGCGCGTCAAGGCAATCGCGCCCGACCGCATCGAAGTCATGTCGCTTGACGACGGTTCGGTCAGCGAATGGGCGGCGCGCGTGACGCAAGGCGCAGGTGTCGATGCGGTCATCGACGCATTGGGCCCGGGCGCGCCGCAAGAGACGCTGCGCGAGACCTTGAAGACGCTGCGGCGCGGCGGCCATCTCGTCAATATCGGTGCCGTGGCCGGCGAAGTCCCCATCAATCTGCACTACATGATGGACAACGATCAGCGCTTCAGCGGGTCTGCTTGGTTCACCGCTGGCCAGGGGCAGGAGATGGCTGATATGGTCGAGTCGGGTGTCGTCGATTTGTCGGTGTTCGAGCATTGCACGTTTAAGCTCGAAGACATCAACACCGCACTCGGCGGGATCGAGAACCGCAACGGCGGTTTCAGCAATTACGTGATCTGCCCCTGAGCGTGGCACACGCGCCCGGCCGGCGCGTGACGATCCGGCTGGGCGCATTGCGATTCTTCATTCCTTGCATCGAGAGTGTTCATGGCTATCCGACGAGTGGTAACCGGTCACGACACCCACGGCCGCTCCGTGGTGGTTTCCGATGGCGCAACGCCGCGCACTGTTAACTTCGAATCGATCCCCGGACACGCATTCGCACAGGTTTGGACGACACCGCCTGCGCCTGTCGTGCCTTCCGGCGATACCGATCCGACCGAAGGACGAACCGATTTACTGCCTCCCTCGGGCGGCACGAGCCTGTTGATCGTGACGTTTCCACCCGACAGCACGATGAGCGCACCGGGCTTCGATCCCGTCGCTGCGGGCGAGGAGTGCCTGGCGCGAATGCCTGACCTTGCTCGCACGTTCGAACCCGATTGCCCGGGCATGCACAGGACCGATACGGTCGATTACGGGATCGTGCTGTCGGGAGAGATTTGGTTGGAGGTCGATGATGGAAACGAGACATTGCTACGTCCGACGGATGTCGTCGTGCAGCAGGGCACGCGGCACGCATGGCGCAACAAGAGTAATGCTCCCGCGGTCGTCGCGTTTTTCATGGTGGGCGCTAGCCGTCGGCAGGCTTGGGCGGCGTTGTGAGTCGCGCTGAATTGGAGTACGTCCCGATGACGGATCCTCTCCCTCTAGATAGCCGCACTCGTGCGCAATTGCTGACGCATGCGCGGAGTCAGAACGCCTGGCTCCCGCGCCCGGTATCCGACGAATCGCTGCGCGAGCTCTACGAACTCGCCAAGTGGGGGCCGACGAGCATGAACTGTTCGCCCATGCGCGTGATGTTCGTGCGTTCGACGCAGGCTCGCACACGGCTTTTGTCGGCGGTCTTGCCCGGCAACGCCGAGAAAGTCCGAACGGCGCCCGTTGTCGCGATCATCGCTCACGACACGGCGTTTTACGAGCAATTGCCCAAGCTGTTTCCGCATCGTCCGAATGCGGGCGAGCTCTTTCGAGATCGGCCCGCGCTCGCCGAGGAGACCTGCTTCAGAAACAGTTCACTGCAGGGTGGTTACTTCATCCTCGCGGCCCGCATGCTCGGACTCGACTGCGGGCCGCTGTCGGGGTTTGACGCGGCCGCCCTCAATTCGCTGTTCTTCGAGGGTACATCGCTGCGCGTGAATTTTCTCTGCTGTCTCGGCTATGGCGATCCGGCTGGACTCTTTCCACGCAGTCCTCGGTTCGAATTCGACGAAGCTTGCACGATCGTGTAGGCCTTCGTACGAGTAGTCCATCAATCGCGGGACGAGTTTTTC
>JBCNPL010000464.1:0-3051 GCA_039593375.1 Paraburkholderia sp.
CGCGCGCCTCGCGAATCGCGTCTACCTCAAACGAGAAGACAACCAGCCCGTCTTCTCGTTCAAGTTGCGTGGCGCCTACAACAAGATGGTCCATCTTGGCCCCGAGGCGATGGCGCGCGGCGTCATCACGGCCTCGGCCGGCAACCACGCGCAGGGCGTCGCCTATTCGGCCGCGCGCCTCGGCGTGAAAGCCGTCATCGTCGTGCCCGTCACGACACCGCAAGTGAAGGTCGACGCCGTACGCGCGCATGGCGGTCCGACCGTCGACGTCGTACAGGCCGGGGAGTCGTACAGCGACGCCTACGCGCACGCGCTCGAGCTTCAGGAGGCACGCGGCCTCACGTTCGTCCATCCGTTCGACGACCCATATGTGATCGCCGGCCAGGGCACGATCGCCATGGAGATACTGAGCCAGCATCAGGCACCGATTCACGCGATTTTCGTGCCGATCGGCGGCGGCGGGCTCGCGTCCGGCGTAGCGGCCTACGTGAAGGCCGTGCGCCCCGAGATCAAGGTCATCGGGGTGCAGACCGAAGACTCTTGTGCGATGGCCATGTCGCTGAAAGCCGGCGAACGCGTGACGCTCGACGAGGTCGGACTCTTTTCGGACGGCACGGCGGTCAAGCTGGTTGGGGTCGAGACGTTCCGCCTTTGCAGCGAATATCTCGACGACGTCCTCACGGTTAACACCGATGAGATCTGCGCCGCGATCAAGGACGTTTTTCAGGATACGCGAAGCGTGCTCGAGCCGGCCGGTGCGCTCTCCGTCGCCGGCGCGAAGCAATATGCCGAGCGCACGGGCGTGGAGAACGAAACGCTCGTGGCGATCACGTCGGGCGCGAACATGAATTTCGATCGGATGCGCTTCGTCGCCGAGCGCGCCGAGGTGGGCGAGGCGCGCGAGGCCGTGTTCGCCGTGACGATTCCCGAGGAGCGCGGCAGCTTCAAGCGCTTTTGCGAGCTCGTCGGCGAGCGCAGCGTCACGGAGTTCAACTACCGGATCGCCGATGCGAGCGCGGCGCATATCTTTGTCGGCGTGCAGATCAAGAGCCGCGGCGAATCGGCCGCGATCGCGCAGACGTTCGAGGTGCACGGCTTCCCGACCGTCGATCTCACGAACGACGAGCTCTCGAAACAGCACATCCGCTACATGGTGGGCGGGCGCTCGCCGCTCGCGCAAGACGAGCGGCTCTTTCGCTTCGAGTTTCCGGAGCGGCCCGGCGCGCTGATGAAGTTCCTGTCGTCGATGGCACCCGACTGGAACATCAGTCTCTTCCACTACCGCAATCAAGGCGCCGACTACAGCTCGATCCTCGTCGGCATCCAGGTGCCCGTCGCCGACAATGCGGCATTCGCGCGCTTCCTCTCGACGCTCGGCTATCCGCATTGGGACGAAAGCGGCAATCCCGTCTACCGGCTCTTTCTCGGCTGAGGCCGGCGCCACAGGCGTATTCGAGAAGTTTTGCCATGACCCCTGACCAATCGCCGCTCGGCAAGCCGTCCGCGTACGCCGAGCAGTACGATCCGACACTGCTCTTCCCCATCGCGCGCAGCCTCGCGCGCGATGGAATCGGCATCGGCGCGCAGTTGCCGTTTTTCGGCACCGACATCTGGAACGCTTACGAGCTCTCGTGGCTCAATCCGCGCGGCAAGCCGCAAATCGCGATCGCCACGTTCTACGTGCCGGCCGAATCGCCGAACATCGTCGAATCGAAGTCGTTCAAGCTCTATCTCGGCTCGTTCGCGCAAACGCGCGTCGAATCGATCGAGGCTTTGCGCGAAATGCTGAAGCGCGACGTGTCGGCCGCCTGCGGCGCGAGCGTTTCGGTGCGCCTCGTGTCGCCGTCCGAGTTCGGCAAGCTCGAGCTCGACGAACTCGACGGGCTCTCGCTCGACCGGCTCGACCTGGAAACCGACGTCTATCATCCGGACCCGTCTCTGCTCACGGCAGCCTTCGAAGAAGCGCCCGTCGACGAGACGCTCTGCTCGAATCTCTTGAAATCGAACTGCCCCGTTACCGGCCAGCCCGATTGGGGCAGCGTGCAGATCCGTTACGTCGGCCCGCAGATCGATCAGGCGGGGCTCTTGCGCTACATCGTGTCGTACCGCAATCACACGGGGTTCCATGAGCAATGCGTCGAGCGCATGTTCATCGACATCCTGCGCGAATGCCGGCCCGTGAAACTCGCGATCTATGCACGCTACACGCGGCGCGGCGGGCTCGACATCAATCCGTTCCGCACGAACTTCAATCAGCCGATGCCCGACAACGCGCGCACGGCGCGGCAGTAACGCGCGCCGTCGAGGCGCGGTCACTGCTCGCGCCAGACCGCCCCGCGCGCGACGAACCGCCCCGCCCGCTCGCCCGTCGCTTCGCCGTCGCGGCAGGAGAGCACGCCGTTGACCCAGACGGCGTCGATGCCGTCGGCCGCCTGCCGCGGATTCTCGAACGTCGCGGCGTCACGGATGCGGGCCGGGTCGAAGAGAACGAGATCCGCCTGGAAGCCCACGCGCACTTCGCCGCGGTGCTCGAGCCCGAATCGCCGCGCGGCGAGGCTCGTCATCTTCCTCACCCCATCCTCGAGCGCGATCAGCTTCGCATCGCGCACATAGTGGCCGAGCACGCGCGGAAAGGCGCCCCAGAGGCGCGGATGCGGCAGCGGATCGTTCGGCAACCCGTCCGAGCCGATCATCGTCGCCGGGTGCGAGAGGATTCGGCGCACGTCGTCTTCGGACATGTTGTGATAGACGGCGCCTGCCGGCCGCAGACGCTCGGCCGCCTCACGCTCGCTCACACCCCACTCGGCCGCGATCGCCGCGAGGCGCTTGCCGGCTTGCTCCGGATGCGGCGTCGACCAGGTGATCGTGATTTCGATGTCGCCCGTGACTTGCTTCAAATCGAGCGTCGTCGAGCTGCGGTCGTAGGGGTAACAGTCGCATCCGATCGGCTGGATCCGTCGCGCCGCTTCGAGCGAGGCGAGCACCTCCTCGCTTCGGCCCCAGTTGCGCGGACCGGCGCACTTCAAATGAGAGACGACGACGGGCACTCGC
>JBCNPL010000465.1:0-3047 GCA_039593375.1 Paraburkholderia sp.
GAGATTCCCCGCGAGCTACGGGGATTCGGCGCTGTCGCTGGGCTCACTGCTGTCGAACTCGGTGTTCTCGCTCGCGGGGAATCTCGCACAGCCGCTTTTCCAAGGCGGCGCGTTGAATGCGAAGCGTCGAGCGGCCATTGCGCTCTATGACGAGTCGCTCGCCCAGTATCGGCAGACGGTGCTGCTCGCGTTCAAGAACGTCGCCG
Source organism: Paraburkholderia sp. (assembly GCA_039593375.1). Lineage (GTDB taxonomy): Bacteria > Pseudomonadota > Gammaproteobacteria > Burkholderiales > Burkholderiaceae > Trinickia. The sequence continues at coordinate 207 of JBCNPL010000465.1, forward strand.
ATACGCTGCGCGCGCTCGACAACGACGCTCAGACGCTGAATGCGCAATACCGTGCGCAGTTGGCCGCCGCAGACAGCCTGCATCTGATCGAGCAGCGGTTCGGCCTCGGCGGGGCCAACAACCTCGATCTGCTCGTGGCGCAGCAGCAGTATGACCGATCGCGCATCGCCTACGTGCAGGCCTTGGCGGCGCGCTATCAAGATACCGCCGCGCTTTTTCTCGCGCTCGGCGGCGATTGGGACCGAGGCGCAAACGGTATGCAGCCGGCGCTGCCTCAACCGCGGCCGCAACGATAAAAGACCCAGAAGACGCGACACGACTATTCGAAACCGGGACCTTACATGACCGACAAGTCGGACTTGCTGCGCCAATTGCGTATCGATCGCGACAAACGCGCTCCTGAAGAGACGGGGCTTCGTCGCTGGTGGTGGATTGCGGGAATCATCGCCGTGCTGATCGTAGCCGGGGCCGGCTCGCTGCTTTGGCTTCGCGCGAGCGTGCCGGAGGTCAGGGCCGCCGTTGCTCGACCCGTCTCGACAGGCGCGGGCGCCGTGGCCGCGTCGGTTCTCGATGCGTCAGGCTATGTCGTCGCACGCAGGCAGGCGACGGTCTCGGCCAAGATCACCGGTAAGCTCGATCAGGTCTTCATCGAGGAAGGCCAGCACGTCAAGGAAAACGAGATCGTTGCAAAACTCGACGATACGAATGCGGCGGCGGCGTTGTTGCAGGCGAAGGCCGGCGTGACACAGGCAGAGGCCACGCTCGCTCAGGCGAAGGCGGCGGCAGACGATATCGCGCCGATCTATCGGCGCAATCAGCAGCTTGCCGCGGCCGGCGTGATCAGCAAGGAAGCGCTCGATTCGAGCAAGGCCGACTACGATGCGAAGCAAACCGACCTCGCGGTAGCGCAGGGCAACTTGGCCGTGCGGCGGGCAGCGCTCGACGTCGCGCAGCGCGAAGAAGACGACACTATCGTTCGCGCGCCGTTTACCGGTGTCGTCACGACCAAGAACGCGCAGCCGGGCGAAATCGTTTCGCCGTTGTCGGCCGGCGGCGGCTTCACGCGCACCGGCATTTGTACGCTCGTCGACATGGATTCGCTCGAGGTCGAAGTCGACGTAAGCGAAAACTTCATCAGTCGCGTGCATGCCAGCGAGCCTGCCGTATTGAAGCTGAACGCCTATCCTGATTGGCAGATTCCGGCCTACGTGATTGCGGTGATCCCCACGGCCGATCGCAGCAAGGCGACGGTGAAAGTGCGCGTCGGTTTCAAGTCACGCGATTCGCGTATTCTTCCCGAGATGGGCGCGCGCGTATCGTTCCTCGGCGAAGCCGGCAAGTCAGCCGGCGGCGCGTCGGAAGGAGGCGTCGTATTGCCGCCCGAAGCTGTACGGCAAAGCGCCGATGCAGGACAGAACGCCGGTGTCGTATTCGTGCTGCACGATGACACGGTGGAGCGGCGCGTGGTGAAGCTGGGCGCACGCAGCGACGACGGACAGACGGTGCTGTCCGGACTGGCGCCGGGCGAGCGCGTCGCTGTCGGCAATTTCGCGAAGCTTGTCGACGGGGCGCGCGTGAAAGTCGTGGAGCGCTGAGCGAGACGATTTCTGAATTTCCGAAACCTCGAATTTCCGATCAGGATGTGGGACTGCTCGAACACCTCAACGAGGAGCACTCAGATGAGCGCAATCGTTTCTCTGCAGAACGTCGTGAAAACCTATACGCGGGGCAAGCAGACCGTCGAGGTTCTGCATCACTTGAATCTCGAGGTCGAAGAGGGCGACTTCGTCGCGCTGATGGGACCGTCAGGGTCGGGCAAGACGACCGTCCTCAATCTGATCGGCGGCATCGATCATCCGAGTTCGGGCGAGGTCGTCGTGGCCGGCGAACGGATCGATCGCCTGAGAGGCAGCCGGCTCGCGCGCTGGCGCGCAAACAACGTCGGATTCGTCTTCCAGTTCTACAACCTGATGCCGATGCTCACCGCCGAGCGTAACGTCGAGCTGCCGCTGCTGCTGACGTCGTTGAATCGGCAGGAGCGCAAGCGGAACGTGCAGGTCGCGCTATCGGTGGTCGGACTGGAAGACCGCATGAGCCACAAGCCGTCCGAGTTGTCCGGCGGCCAGGCGCAACGCGTGGCGATTGCACGTGCGCTCGTGTCCGACCCCAAGCTACTCGTTTGCGATGAGCCGACCGGCGATCTCGATCGGGCTACGGCCGATGAGATTCTCCATTTATTGCAGGTTCTGAACCGCGACTACGGAAAATCGATCGTGATGGTGACCCACGATCAGAAGGCGGCCGATTTTGCAACGCATACGCTGCATCTCGACAAGGGCGAGCTCGTCGAGGAGCCGATGAAGACCGAGGCGTGACGCGATGAAATACGTTCCTCTGATGTGGGCGATGCTTTGGCGCAAGAAGCTGCGCACATGGCTCACGCTGCTGTCGATCGTCATCGCATTCCTGCTCTTCGGGATGCTGCAGGGAATCAACGCGGCGTTCCAGGAAACGATCGAGCGATCGAACGTCAACCGTCTCATCGTCACGAACCGAATCTCGCTGACGGAGAGCTTGCCGTACTCGTACATGTCGCAGATCGAATCGATCCCCGGGGTTGCGATGGTCTCGCACGAGTCGTGGTTCGGGCCGTACTACCAGGATCCGAAGAACCTTATCGCGGCTTTTCCGGTCGAGCCAGAGCGCGAATTTGCGGCGCACCCGGAGGTCGTCATTCCCAAAGAGCAGATTGTCGCGCTCGAGCATACGCGCGCCGGCGCCATTGTCGGGGCCGGGCTCGCGCGGAAATATGGTTGGAAGATCGGCGATCACATTCCGCTG
>JBCNPL010000466.1:0-3045 GCA_039593375.1 Paraburkholderia sp.
GGCCGCTCGTGGCCCATGGCAAGGAAGGATTGCCCGAAGAGCACGAACTCGACGACTTTCGTCGAACCTGTGTTCGGCACCGGGGTAACCCGAACCACACGCGAGTCTGGAAAGATACTCGTATAGAAAGCAGCGGCTTCCTCTGCTTGCTCGGCGTACCAAAGAAAAGGCGTGATCTTTTGGATGGCCATGGTCGATCTCCTGTCAATGTTGGCTGAATACGAAAGCTAGTCGTGTGCTGCCACGGAGACGACGAACGAAGACTGCAAAAATCGACGTATGGAGGAGTCAGCCGCTGAATGTCGACATTGTGCTGAGTTTGACGCCGGAGAAAAAGGGAAGAAGTGGCTGACGAAGGGCGGCCGCGATCCTCTTGTAGACATGCTCGTCGGTCATCAGGCACCGACACGCTCAACCGACTGAATGCGAGTACTCGCTGATCGTCCGAAAGTGGCCTTGATATCATCGCGGCGCGAAAGCCGGACTGGACGAATGAGGAGCGCGAGAAATTGCTGCGGGAGCAGATGCAGAGCGACCTCTTTTCCGAGGCGGAAGAGCGCAAGCACGTGAAACAACTCCGCAAGGTGCCGTTTGATTTCCGCTACCGGTACGTGTGCCAGACGCCTGAAGGCGAGCAAGAGCACACGCACAAGATCGTCGACTGGGAAGCCGGAGCGCTGTTCTGGAAATGCCGCCAGAGTCACGGTACTGGTTGGGAGCAACCGTTCCGTGCGAAGTTGGAAGAAGACCTCGGCAGCAAGGAGTTGATGTTCCTAATGGGCAACCAGCATAGGTTTCAAGACCAATGGCTGATCATCAGCCTGATCTATCCACCTAAGCGAAAGCCGACTGACGACCGGCAGGGCGCGTTGTTCTAGTGCTTATGGCCGAGATGTGTTCGACATCGGCTCCGCAGTGCTCCCGGATCGCATTGGCCACCATCGACCGATGGCAGAACCTGAAGTCGGCCTCGTAGCAGAGCAACGCACAGTTCGACGAATTCACCAAGTCAGATAATTCGACGATCGCTGCCTTTTGAGTCTCCAAGTGCTCGAGAAAGCACTCGGTGTAGCGTTTCCAGTTGCCGTCCTGACGGTAGCGGTCGCGCACCTGCTTCGGACATCCCAGCGCGATCATGTGGACGTATTCGTAGCCGGACCGATCGAGTACGCTGGCCAAAGCCTTCTTCGAGAAGCCGGGTTTGCGCGAAAGGGGGAGTTCTCTGACATCCACGACGGTCTCGATGCAATTCTCCGCAAGCAGAGATATGAACGCATCGAGATGTAGTCCTTCGTAGCCGATTGTGAACACAGTCATCGTTGAACTCCTCGAGATGCTGCATGGCAGAGGATGCGGGCCACGAGCGAGATTCCATTGTCGACGGGCTGTTGCACCAAGGGCAATCGCGTCGTGTTTTCGAGCTGCGGTGGCAAAGGGGGGAGCGAGCCTGCCGTACGAGGACTTTAGAGCGATTGTGCCTGCCGTAACAACGCGGCCCAGCTTCCCGAAATGACAAAGGGTTACAGGCAAGAAGCGCTGTAACCCTTTGATTTATTTGGTGGCGAATCAGGGACTCGAACCCCGGACCTGCGGATTATGATTCCGTCGCTCTAACCGACTGAGCTAATTCGCCGAAAGAACGCGAATTATGGACGTGGCGGGCGGCGCTGTCAAGGGCCGTCCCCGGGCCGCCTGGCGGGCGGCGCTGTCAAGGGCCGTCCCCGGGCCGCCTGGCGGGCGGCGCCGATCCCGCCGCGCCGCCCGCCAAATGCCCCGCCCCGCCCCGTATCAGTCCTGCGAATAGATATTGGAGTCCTTGGTCTCGCGTACGAACAGCATGCCGATCACGAACGTGACCATCGCGACGATCACCGGATACCAGAGGCCCGAGTAGATGTTGCCGCTGGCCGCGACGATCGCGAAGGACGTCGCCGGCAGGAAGCCGCCGAACCAGCCGTTGCCGATGTGGTAGGGCAGCGACATCGACGTGTACCGAATCCGCGTGGGGAACAGCTCGACGAGCATCGCCGCGATCGGTCCATAAACCATCGTCACATAGATCACGAGCAAAGCAAGAATCACCACGGTCATCGGCCAGTTGAGCTGCGACGGGTCGGCCTTCGCCGGATAGCCTGCGCTCTTCAGCGTCGCCCCGAGCGTCTTCGTGAATGCCGCTCCCTTCTCCTTGGCGCCGGGAGCCTTGCCATCATACGAATCAATGACCGAATCTCCAACCTTCACTTGCGCGATCGTCCCCGCCGGCGCGGCCACGTTCGAGTAGTTGAGGCCTGCTTTGGCGAGCGCGCTCTTCACGACGTCGCACGAGCTCGTGAAGCTCGCGGTGCCGACAGGGTTGAACTGGAACGAGCACTCGTCGGGGTTCGCGATGACGACGATCGGCGATTTCTGCGTCGCCGCTTCGAGCGCCGGATTCGCAAAGTGCGTGAGCGCCTTGAAGAGCGGGAAGTAAGTCAGCGCCGCGATGAGGCAGCCCGCCATGATGATGGGCTTGCGGCCGATGCGATCCGACAGCGATCCGAAGAACACGAAGAACGGCGTGCCGATGAGCAAAGCCAGCGCGATGAGGATGTTGGCGCTGGCGCCATCGACCTTCAGCGTCTGCGTCAGGAAGAAGAGGGCGTAGAACTGCCCCGCGTACCAGACGACGGCTTGGCCCGCCGTCAACCCGACGAGCGCAAGAATCACGATCTTGAGGTTTTTCCATTGGCCGAACGCTTCGGTGAGCGGCGCCTTCGACGTCTTGCCCTCGTTCTTGATTCGCAGGAACGCCGGCGATTCGTTGAGCTGGAGCCGGATCCAGACTGAAATGCCGAGCAGGATCAGCGACGCGAGGAACGGAATGCGCCAAGCCCACGCGCCGAACGATTCCTCGCCCACCGACGTTCGCACGCCGAGAATGACGAGCAGCGAAAGGAAAAGGCCGAGCGTGGCCGTGGTCTGAATCCACGAGGTGAAATACCCGCGCCGATTGGCGGGCGCATGCTCGGCGACGTACGTCGCCGCGCCGCCGTACTCGCCGCCGAG
>JBCNPL010000467.1:0-3043 GCA_039593375.1 Paraburkholderia sp.
TCGCCGCGAGGTCCACGTCGGCGTCGAGGCCGGCCCTGCTCCAGTCGACCTGCGGCGCCCCGTACACGCGCAACCGCGCGAGGCCGCCGTCCGGATAAAGATTCACGCGCAGATGCGTGAACGTCCTCGTGTCGTCGATGCGATGGTAATGATGCGAGTTGCCCTGCAGCGCGACCGAAGATAGAACTTCGACCCATCGGGTCTCGGAGTTCGGCGCGCCGTCCTCGACGAAGGCCGCCTCGATCGATGCCGCGGGCGGGAAGTTGCCGGTGAAATGACTGGTGTCGAGGTCGAAGCCCTTGATGACGCCGGGTCGCGCGAGCTCGACGATGCACCAGTCGAAGCCGCTCGTGCGCTTGCGGCGCGTCTCCCAGCCGTCCATCCACTTGCCGTGATCGTCGTACTTGCCGGGAATGAAGACGGCCGGTTCGGGATTCAGCATGCGCTCCTTGGGAGCGAAGAACTCGTCGCTGGCTTCGAGCGCTTTCGCGCCGAAACGGGGATCGGCCAGATTGACGTAGCGACGCGTGAAGTCGGGGGCCGCGGGGTCGAGGTTGGGAATTGCCATGATGTCGAGATGGTTCGGAGTACTGGATAACGTAACGGATGGACGAATCGCTTGCGGGGCTCGACCGCAATCAGCCGGCGCGCGCCACGACCGGCGCTTCGGGGCCGAGGGGAACCGCGGTATCGGGCACGAACTTCAGATCGGCGTCGCCGTCGAGCACGCGCTTCGCGCGAGCTCGATCGATGTCGTTCTCCCATACCGCAACGACGATCGTCGCGACACAGTTGCCGATCAGGTTCGTCAATGCGCGGGCGATCCCGACAAACCAATCGGCAGGCAGGATCAATACGAGCCCCAGCACGGGAATGGCGGGAATCGTCGAAAGCGTGGCCGCGAGAATCACAATGGCCGAACCCGGAATACCGTGTGCCCCTTTCGACGTGATCAGCGAGACGAGCACGACGACGATGAGATCGTGCATCGAAAGCGGCGTGTTCGTCGCCTGCGCGATGAAGATGACGGCGAGCGTCAGATAGATCGAGAAGCCGTCGAGGTTGAACGAGTAGCCGGTCGGAATCACGAGCCCGACAGTCGAATCCTTGACGCCGAGCCACTCGAGCTTGCGCATGACCTGGGGCAGGACGGCATCCGACGACGCGGTGCCGAGCACGATCGAGAGCTCGTCCTTGAAGTAGCGAATCAGCTTGAAGATGTTGAAACCCGCGATGCGCATGACGACCCCGAGCACGACGCAGACGAACACGACGCAGCTCGCGTAGAACACGACGACGAGCATCCCGAGCTGCTTCAATGAAGTGACGCCGTACTTGCCGGTCGTGAACGCAATCGCACCCAGCACGCCGAGCGGCGCGAGCTTGATGACGAAGCCCATGATGCGAAAGAACGTTTGCGCGAGCTCATCGATGAAGCCACTGACGCGGGCCGCCTTGTCGCCGAGCAGCGACAGCGCCGCGCCGAACAGCACGGAAAAGACGAGCACTTGCAGAATGTCCCCGCGCGCGAACGCGTCACCGACGGTATCGGGGATGATCTTCAGCAAAAAGCCGCCCACGTCCTTCAAACTCTTGACGTGCTCCGTGTAGCTCGAGAGCGAAGACGCGTCGAGGCTGTGCAGATCGGCGTTCATGCCGGCACCCGGCTGGACGAACCAGGCGAGCAGCGCGCCGATCACGAGCGCGATCGTCGTCATGGCCTCGAAGTAGGCGATGGCCTTGATGCCCACACGCCCGACCTTTTTCAGATCGCCCGTGCTCGCCATGCCGCTCACCACGACGCAGAAAACGATCGGTCCGACCACCATCTTGATCAGCTTCAGGAAGCCGTCGCCGAACGGACGCAGCGATTCGCCGAAGTGCGGAAACAATGCGCCGAGCGCGACGCCAGCCACGAGCGCGACGATGACGCGCCCAAACAACGAATTGAGGAATCTAAACACGGCCTGCCTCCTGTCAACGAGGAATTCACGAGGCTGGCCGGACTGGTCTAACTGGTCAGACCTCACTCGTTAAGGCGAATATTAGAAACCCAATATGGCAGCGTCAAGGAAAGCTTCGAGGGGGTTAACCCGCGCCTATCGCCGGATCGATTCGGCTGGAAAAAACGATCGGACGGTCGCGCCGGCGCGGCTCTGGCACCCCAATTCCGTCAGTCGGTACTAAACTACCGGTCTGACCGCAGAGGACCGCATGAGCAGCATCGCCCAAACCGTTACCGAAGTCGCCGCCGCCACGATTCAGGAGCGCATTCAGCAGGGCGTCTACCCCGTCGGCAGCCTGTTGCCGGCGCAGCGCCAGCTTTCAGACGAGCTCCAGATCAGCCGCGCCTCGTTACGCGAGGCGCTGTCGACGCTCGAGGCGCTCGGGCTCGTGACGATTCGCGCCGGCAAGGGCGTCTACGTCTCCCGCGCCCGCCCGGCGCATCCGCAGCGGTGGCGCTTCGCGGATCAGGTGTCGCTGCCCGATACCTATCAAATGCGCTATGCGCTCGAGGGATTCGTCGCCCGGCTCGCCGTGCTGGCGATCGGCGACGAGGATCTCGCGCAATTGGAGGAGAACCTCGACGCGCTGCGCATCGCGCTGGCGGACGGTGAATTCGAAACCGCCGCCCGGCTCGATTTTGACTTCCATATGCGCATCGTCGCGCTCGCCGGCAACACGGCGATCGAGACGATTCTGCGCAACAGCGCCGACATCATGCAGGAAAGCCAACGTCTGCCGTTCTATCAGCGCGAACTCGTCTTGTCGACGCATCGCGAACATGCGGCGATCGTCGAGGCGTTGCGAAGCCGCGATCCGGATCGCGCCGGGCGCGCGATCGAAACACATATCGTCGCGGCGGCACAGCGCGCGGGCGTCTACTTCCCCGTGCCGGCCCTCTCTCGGGCTTAGATGACGAAGTTGTAATCTCGACGTAACGGCGGGGTCAGTGCCCCGTCGGCAAACTGCGCGGGTCTATCGTGCATCGCGGGCCGCTCACGCCCCGACGCGCGCTCCGGAATTCTCCGCAAGGACCCTC
>JBCNPL010000468.1:0-3035 GCA_039593375.1 Paraburkholderia sp.
CTCCACGATGACCTACACCGATGCGCCCGACGCTCAGCGGCGCATGAACGAGTTCATCGAGCGATGCCGCGAACACGACATCGTCTGCGATTCGTTTCACTTGTCTTCGGGCTATACGTCGATCGGGTCGAAGCGCTATGTCTTTCACTGGAATCGCGACAAGTTTCCCGATATCGACGCGTTCGTCAGCGACTATCTCGGTCACGGAGTGCGCCTTTGCGCGAACATCAAGCCGTGCCTGCTGCGTGATCATCCGGCCTTTCAAGAAGCGGCCGACGAAGGACTGCTGATTCGAACGCACGGCGGCGAGCCGGCCTGGGTGCAGTTCTGGGATGAAGTCGGGGCATACCTCGACTTCACGAATCCGGCCACGGTCGCGTGGTGGAAAGCGCACGTCAAGGAGGCGCTGCTTCGCCACGGCATCGCCGCCACCTGGAATGACAACAACGAATTCGAGATCTGGACCGACGACGCGCTCGCGCAAGGCTTCGGCCAGCCCTATCCGGCCCGCGAAGCGAAGGTTCTGCAAACGCTCTTGATGATGCGCGCGTCGCGCGACGCGCAACGGGAGCACGCGCCATCGGTGCGCCCGTTCCTCGTGTCGCGCTCGGGCGGCGTCGGCATGCACCGCTACGTGCAGACTTGGTCCGGCGACAACTATACGTCTTGGGAAACGCTGCGCTTCAACCTGAAGATGGGTCTCGGCCTTGCCATGTCCGGCGTCTCGAACAGCGGCCATGACATTGGCGGATTCTCGGGGCCCGCGCCCGATCCCGAGCTCTTCGCGCGCTGGGTCGCGTTCGGCATTTTCCTGCCGCGCTTCAGCATTCACTCATGGAACGACGACGGCACCGTCAACGAGCCGTGGATGTATCCGCAAGCAACGCCGTGCATCGCGGGCCTCATCAAGCTCCGCTATCGTCTGCTCCCCTATCTCTACGAGTTGCTCTGGCAATCGCATGACGCGTACGAGCCGATCCTGCGTCCGATGTTCGCGGAGTTTCCCGACGATCCGCGCTGCCTCTTCGACGGCGACGACATGATGCTCGGTTCTTCCTTGCTCGTGGCACCGGTCGTCGATCCGGGGCAAACCACGCGCGGCGTCTATCTGCCGTCGGGCGCTCGCTGGCTGTCGTACTGGAGCGGTGAGGTATTCGAGGGCGGACAGACCGTTCGCTTTCCGGCGCCGCTCGATGAGCCCGTCATGTTGCTGCGTGAAGGCTTCGCCATCGCGCTCAACGTGGCCGAGCAAACCTTCTCGCACCGTGCCGACCGGCGCGCGTTCGCGGTACTGCCGTTCGCCGGCACGGGGGTCGCACGGGGCGGTTCGATCGAAGACGACGGTGAAAGCGAGGCGTGGCGCACGGGCGAACAGGGGCGCTGGGAAATCGCGCTCGCAAGCGACGAAACGGCGCTTCGCCTATCCGTCGGCTACACCGGCGCGCACGCTCGCGAGCAAGACGAGGTAGAGGTGTGGCTGCCCGCGGCCGATACGCGGGCGGTGACCTGCATCGGGGGCGAGCTCGCTTCCGATCGCATGGAGGCGCAATGGAGGCGTCTTACCGTTCGATTGCCGCCGCAATGAAAGGATCGATGCCCTTCACGCCAAGCGGGCAACGAGCGACACGCTGAGCAGCGTGCGTCCACGCGCGTGAACGCAGTGAACAACAACCGGATTCGCCCTGCCCATTTCGGGCGGAGATTCACATCGGAGACTCTCAAGTGAACGATCGCAAGCACGCCAGGCGCCGTGCCATCACCCTTTCATGCCTGCCGCTCGTCGGCGTCGCGCTATCGACGAACGCGCTCGCGCAAAGCAGCGTGACGCTTTACGGTGTCGTCGACAACGCATTCACCTATGTCAGCAACCAGCATGGACAGTCGAACTTCTACATGAGCCAGGGCAACTTGCAGGCCAGCAAGTTCGGCCTGCTCGGAGCGGAAGATCTCGGCGGCGGCACGAAAGCCATCTTCCGGCTCGAAAATGGTTTCAACTCGCTGACCGGGGCGCTCTCGAGTTCGGGATTGATGTTCAACCGGCAAGCCTATGTCGGATTGACCAACGACCGATACGGGACACTGACGCTCGGCCGTCAATACACACCGTATTTTTCGATGGTCGGAGCGCTCGGGCCGACCGGCGTGCTGACCGGCGCTACGGGGGCGCATCCGGGTGACGTCGACGCGCTCGATACGACGCTGCGCTTCAACAACTCCGTGACCTACCTTTCACCGACGATCGCCGGATTGCAGCTGAGCGCGCAGTATGCGCTCGGCGGCGTGCCGGGCAGCGTGGCGACGGGCAGCAATTTCAGCGCCGCCGTCAGTTACGCCTATCAGCCGTTCGCCTTCGCGGCCGGCTACGTAAAGCTCAAGAACATTTCGACGAGTCAGGCGCTCGGCAGCTTTGCCATCAACTCGCCCGTCAACAGCGGCTATTCAACGGCCGAAAGCGTGCAACTGATCGCGGCGGCGGCGCGCTATACGCTCAAGAACTGGATGGTCGGCGTCAACTACTCCAACGTGCAGTACGCGCCGGGAACCGGGTCGCTTTTCATGAACGAAGCGGTCTTCAACAACTACGGTGTCATCACGACGTACCGCTTTACGCCGGCTCTCATCGTCGGCGCCGGTTACAGCTATACGCGCGCAAGCAAATCGAACGGTATCAGCGATCCTGCGCGCTACCATCAGGTCTCGCTCGAGCAAGCCTACAACCTGTCGGCGCGGACGACGGTCTATTTGCTCGAGGCCTATCAGATCGCACGTGGAAAGACGCTCGTCAGCGCAGGCACCACGGGAACGAGCATCATCGACGCAGTCGCGGTGGTGGGCGATTCGCAAAACACGACGCCGTCTTCCGGCCGCTCGCAGTTCGTCGCGACAGTCGGCCTGCGACACGCCTTCTGATCGCCTCCGAGCGGAATGACGGAGTTCGCGCGAAGCGCTTAAATCGGACGGCTTCGCCGAAATGATGAAGGACGAGATCGCAAAGACGGGCAAGACGCTCGAGCAGATCGGCAAGGAATTCGTCA
>JBCNPL010000469.1:0-3033 GCA_039593375.1 Paraburkholderia sp.
TGCCAGCCGCATCATCCGCCATTGGGGTTTCTGGTGGGTCATCCTCGCGACGCTGATTACGCTGCCTCTGCGAGGATTGACCGCGGCGTGGCTGACGGCGGTGTGGGGAATAGTGCCCGTGCAGATATTCGACGGTCTGGGTTCCGGCCTGCAAAGCGTTGCGATACCGGCATTGGTCGTGCACCTGTTGCACGGCACCGGGCGCGTGAACCTAGGTCAGGGAGCGGTGAAAAGTGTCGAGGCCGCGGGCGGATGCCTCAGTCCATTGCTTGGCGGATGGCTCGCCAGCCGCTTCGGCTATCCAGCCGCGTTCCTTGCGCTCGGTAGCCTCGCGGTTGTCTCGCTAGCGGTGTGGGTCACGCAAGGCGCGACGATAAGGCGAATCTGCGACACGCGCCGCGATGAACTGGAAAGAATGTCCGATCTCGACGCTTCGGCATTGTTTTCGTAGATTTAGGCCCGTTCGTCCGTTGGTACCCAGCCTTGCCCCCGCCGGAGCGGGGACTGAGTCGCCTCAAATCGAAAGTGGGCCTCGTAAATTCAGCCATCCGCGAATTCCAGCCTTTCCAGGTCTTCGAGCAACCCAGGTCCGGTCGGCTGCCATCCGAGTATCGCCTGCGTTTGCTTGCTCGAAGCAAGCATGTCATAGGCAGCAAACATTGCGAGCCAGCCAAAATACGCTTGCGCTTCTTCCGCGGCGATCGATTTCACCGGAATCCCGAGACGTCGGCCGCTGACTTCGGCAATGGAGCGCATCGGGACGCCCTCTTCCGCCACCGCGTGGTATTTCGCGCCCGGTTCGGCTCTTTCGACCACGAGCCGATAGAGCCTCGCCACGTCGAGAACATGCGCGGCGGGCCAGCGATTCTGACCGTCGCCGATATAGGCGAAGTAACCCTTTTCGCGCGCGATGTCGATCGCATAGGTAATGAGACCCTGCCTAACCGTGTCGTGAACCTGCGGAAGCCGCACCACCGAGACATTGACGCCTTGCGCGGCGACAGCGGCGGCCGCCTCCTCGGAAGCCGCGCGCGGAACGTCGCTCGAAGTGATCGTCGGCCCGTCCTCCATCGCCAACTGACCCGGCCCGGTGCTCGCGATTCCCGTGCCTGAAGTGATGACCAACGGCCGACTCGAGCCGGCCAGGGCCGAGCCGAGCGCCGCAATGACACGACGATCATCCTCGCAATTCGCTGCAAACGTCGAGAAATCATGGTTGAAGGCGAGGTGGATGACGCCATCGGACTTGGCGACGCCTGCCTTGAGGCTATCCAGGTCTTCAAGCGATCCGCGATGGACTTCCGCACCTGCTTCAGCCAGCGCGGCGGCTTTGTCTTCCGAGCGGCAAAGCCCGATCACCTGGTGGCCCGCAGAGATGAGTTCTCTGACGACCGCCGAGCCAATGAAGCCAGTAGCACCTGTAACGAATACGCGCATGGACAAAACCTCCGGAATGAATTCGAGGCAGATTTTGTCACTCGCACCGTCGCAGTAAAGTAGTGACGTTATCGTGTTATATCGGTTAACAGCATCGGCGAATGCCCGGGCCGTCGGCGCTGCGAATGGCTTCAGGGCGAACCGTCGGATTGCGCCGTTATGGCGCGCAGTCTGAACGCAACGGCTATAGCGATGACAAGTAGCGATCCGGTCATCGTCGTCACGCCGGACCATCCACGGAAACTCCAGAACACGCCGCCGACCGAACCCACGACGCTGGACCCGAGGTAGTACGCGAACAGGTACATCGAAGATGCCTGAGCTTTGCTGCTTCGCGCATGCGCACCGATCCATGCACTCGCGACGGAATGCGACCCGAAGAAGCCGACGGTCAACACCGCGATGCCGCCAATGATCACAGGCAGCGAACTCGCTCGCGTGAGCGCGGTGCCAAGCAGCATCAGACCGAGCGTCACCGGCAGCAACGTTTGCCGACCGAGCCTCTCCGACAGGCTGCCGACGCACGCCGAACTGACGATGCCGCATAGATAGACGGCGAAGATCAGACCGATTCCGGTTTGACTCATCGAGAACGGCGGCGCGATGAGTCTGTAGCCGACGTAGTTGTAGACGGTCACGAACGCGCCCATCAGCAGGAAACCCTCGGCGAATAGCCACGGCAGCGCGCGGTCTCGCCACTGGAGCGCATACGTCTTCGCAAGCGGCAGGAAGCGCAGCGGGCGCCGCGTGAAGTGCCGCGATGCAGGCAGGTAACGCGACAGCATCATCGCGCACAACATTGCAAGCACGGCCATCGTCATCACGGCGGCGCGCCAGCCCCAAAAGTCCGTCACCACGCCCGTCAGCAGACGCCCGGCCATGCCGCCCAGACCGGTGCCTCCAACGTATAGTCCCATCGCGACGCCGAGCGAGCGCGGATGCATCTCTTCGCCGACATAGGCCATCGCAACGGCCGGCAAGCCGCTCAGCGCAACGCCCATGAGCGCGCGCGTGGCAAGAAGCGCATGCCAGTGCGGCAGTACCGCGCTGAGCGCTGCCAGGACGGCCGACAGAAACAACGAGCCGACCATCATCGGTTTGCGGCCCCAGGTTTCGGAGAGCACACCGGCAAGAAGCATCGAGACCGCCAGCAGGCCCGTGGTCAGCGATAGCGCGAGGCTCGCGCTTGCCGCGCCCACATGAAAGCTTTCGGAGAACAGCGGCATCAGCGGCTGCACGCAGTAGAGCAGCGCGAACGTCGCAAAGCCCGCCGCAAATAGCGCGCAGTTCGTGCGGACGAACGCAGGCGTACCGAATTCGATTTTCGGGGTTGCCGCCGCTGCGTGAGCGGGCGATGCCTTGTTCCGCATGGTCGCACCTTGCGGTTCGACAAGGTCGATCGGTTGTCCAGTCATGTTCGGGCCTTGCTCGGAAGTTCTTCGACACTATGAAATAATCGCGCTTTGTCGCATATGCGTCCAATATCGAATCCGCTCGGATTGATACATGGGAAATATCATGGACCTGCGCCGCATCCGCTACTTCGTCGTGCTGGCCGAGACGCTGCATTTCGGCCGGGCCGCGCTTCGCCTGAAC
>JBCNPL010000047.1:0-13272 GCA_039593375.1 Paraburkholderia sp.
GGCGAGGTATGCGCAGACATGTGCTGCGCTAGTTTCGACTTGCCCCGGATCAGTTAGGCCGCGAAAATTGAATAGAATTCGGTAACGGAAAACATCATCAATGACCTACGGAAGTCAACTTTTCGGTCCAATGTACGACGTTGCTGTACCGGTATTGATGGCAGCGATGTTCGTGTACTTCGGCGTGCGAGCTCGCGGCATGACGGCCCAGGAAAGAGCACGAACGCTTCCTTTAATAAGCAACTGGAAAGTTTGCTTCGCCTTGGCCGTTGTCGCAGGCCTGCTTGCTATCGGCAAATTCCTACGAGCGATTTGACCGGGGAAAACGGATCGGCGATGGCGGCAGCGCACCGAGAACCATCCTCAAGTACAAGCGGGAACGGACCGATATATTGTTGGCGCCGGTTCAGGAAGGGCAACGCGGTGGCGGCGGCTACCGGAGGGCCTCAATCAGGTTGCTTCCTATGGAAGCATTGAATGTTCCTATGGAACGTGAGTGCTCGAATAACCAACTCGCAAGCGCCAAGTGCCACCTTCCGGCATAACGGAGCGGGCATGTCCCACAAATCGGCGCAGTAGAACTGTCTGGAGCCGGTGTCTGGTACGGAGACTCACCGGCGCGGCTGGCGCGTCGAAAGGAAGCCGAGCGGATCCAGCAGCGCAGTAGGACCGGGCCCTATCGAACGGAATCAAACAATGACCAAAGAAATCCATAACGAACACGCGGTGCCCGGTTTGGACCACGGGGCGGCGGCCGGCTTCTGGCGCAGGACAGTGGCGTTCGCAATCGACGGTATCGTCCTCGGCCTCATCGGAATGGCGGTGATTGCGCTCGGCTTCGAGTGGTTAGCTCGAATCGGCGCTTGGGGCAGGCTGATCGGGTTTGCGTTCGGCTCGCTGTACTTCGTGCTGACGGAAGGTGTGAACGGCCGGTGCCAGTCATTGGGCAAGCAAGCGTTGAAAATCAAGGTGGTGAGAATCGTGCCGGACGGCTTTGCGCCGCTCACTCCGATTCGCGCGTGGGCGCGCTACGCGATCGTTGCGGTGCCGTTCGTTCTCGGCGGTGTTGGCTTTGTGGATGTGCCCGCGATGAGGAATGGCACGTCATGGCTGGCGATCGCCAATTCGGCGATCGTCTTTCTGTGGGGGGCGGCACTGGTCTACCTGCTGGTCTTCAACCGGCCGAGCCGCCGATCTTTGCACGACATGGCTGTCTCCACGGTCGTGGTCCATATCGAATCGCACGCCGGCCCGCAAGCGCCGGTGCGTCGTATTCACTGGATCGCGATGACGGTGATCGCTACGCTAGTAGCGGTAGGAGGTCTCGTCCTGCGACACCGGTTTGAGAAAGCGCTCACCGGCTTGTGGGAAATTCAGCGGGCGGTGTCGGACGTTCCCGGTGTGCGACAAAGCTCGGTCTCGAGCCTGCATCGGGTGGGCGCGGCCTCATCATCGCCTGATACGCGGACGATCATCACCGCAGTCGTGCGCACACCTGCGTTGCAGAGCGAAGCGGGCGCGCTCGAGATTGTGCGTGCCGCGTTCACTGCTACGCCAACGCTGGCTGACCGGGAAACCGTTACGGTAATCCTCGTGAGAGGCGTGGACTTGGGCATTGCTACCTGGCGGCAGCAAAGCGTGGAGAGCCTGTCAGGCTTGGAGTGGGCGGCGAGGCTGCAGGCCCATCGCAGCGCTGAGCAGGGCGTAGTGCCTCGCGAATAGGCACGAATAAATATGTGACGACTGCGCAACTGATCGGCGGCGCATGCCTGCGCGATCTCTTCGACCGAGGACCACCATCTGAGGCAAGCCGAAGCAGTCAAGATACTACACGTCTCGCGGCCTCGCGTATCGGATGTTGCCAACCAAAAGGCCGGCAAGTTTACGATTGATGCCTTGGTGGACATGCTAGCCCGCGTCGGCAAGCCGGTCAAAGTGGTCGTCGGCTGAGTCTTCGTTGAGGACAAGGTCGGAGCTACTCGGCAATTGCGTCCAAACGGCGTTGCGCCTGCCGTGGCCCTACCGTCGCCCCATCGCCCCAGCAACCTCCGCGCAAGCCTTCGCGACTGCCTCGGCCACGGAAACCCAATCCCCCGCGCGCGACTGCCTGAACAATCGCACCGTCCCCGGATACCAAGGCGAATCCGTGCGCTCGCGCATCCAGCGCCAATCGGTGCCCCGTGCCGGCAACAGTACCCAGCATGGCTTGCCGAGTGCGCCGGCAAGATGCGCAACCGCCGTATCGACGCAAACCACCAGATCGAGTTGAGCGATAACAGCGGCGCTATCGGCGAAGTCCCGAATATCGCGAGCGAAATCGAGAACCGCCCGCCCCGCGCTCAGTGATTGCAGTTCATCTTCGCCTTGCCCCTTCTGCAAACTCACAAAGCTAACGCCCGGCAGTTCCAGCAGCGGCGCGAGTATTTCGAGCGAAGGCAGCGACCGGTGCGCGTCGTTGCCATGCCCCGGATGCCCCTTCCATACGAGGCCCACGCGGAGGCCCGACAACGGCGCCAGCCGCTCCCGCCACTTTTCAGCGCGCTCTGCGGCCGGCCTCAGATAAACGGCGTCGGGGATCGACTCCAACGTCGTGCCTAAGCAAAACGGAACACTGAGCGGAAGTGTCCAAAAGTCATATTCGGCGCGCGCGAGTTCCGACTGGCCGTCGACAACGGCATCGATATACCCGAGCGTATCGAACAACCCGTGAAGCACGGGAGCACATGCCAGCGTGATCCAAGCGGCTCCGCGCGCCTTCAGCAACGCGAGATATCGACCAAACTGGATCATGTCGCCGAAACCCTGCTCCTGCCAGACGAGCACGGCCTTTCCCTGCAGCGATTCGCCTCGCCACTGCGGATAGGAGAACTCCGGCGCGAACGACGTCCTGCCCGTCAGCGTCTTGTCGTATCGAGCTTCGTAAAGTGGCCAGCCTTCGGCGAAGCGGCCGGTGGCCAGCAGCAATGCGCCCAGCTTGGCTTTCGCGTCGGCGTAGTCCGGCTGGATCGCCAATGCCTGCCGAAAGGCTGCCTCGGCGTCATGCAAACGTCCAAGCTCCATGAGCACCGTGCCGAGATCGTGATGAATAACTGCGCTGCCCGGAAGAATGGCAAGCGCCTCGCGGCACGCCGCTTCGGCTTCCGATAGGCGGTCGCTCGTCTTGAGCAGCGAGCAAAGGTTATGGTGGGCTTCGACGTAATCGGGGCGGATGGCCAACGCATCCCGGTACGAAGACTCCGCTTGTTCGGAGCGGCCGAGTCCATGCAGCAACACGCCGAGGTTGTAATGGGCGTGGTCGTAATCCGGCTTCAGCCGTATCGCCTCTCGCCAATACGTTTCCGCGTCGGTCTTTCTGTCGAGGTTGAGCGAGCACGCCGCCGCGAGGTTGAGCGCTTCAACTGCCGCGACATCGTTGGCCTTGCCCGACGCGATAAAAGGCGAAAGTATCGCCAGCGCGTCGAGAAATCTGCCGCTCGAATACAAGGCGACTGCCGCCTGATATCGGTCGGCGTGGATCAATGCGGGCTGCGGTGCAATGCTCATCGAGGCTAGCCTTTCAACTACGGGTTTACGCGGCGAAACGAAGCGTGGCCGAGGACGAGCGGAGTGTCAAGCCGGTGCGCCAGTGCGCTCGCCGGCAGCTCATACGAAACAAGCGCCCTAGCACAATCGGGATCGCCCGAATATGGGCGCGGCGCCGCACAAAATAAAAAAAGACGACCCCTTTCTCCTACGAATTGCACCTATATTGATTGCATCATCCGCGGCGCCGGCCGCTTTTCGCTCTTTCTCGCGGGTCTGCCACGATGACCGCCATCCTCACGCCTCTCCCCGAAGCCTCGTTCGTCGAATACGAAAATCTCAAGGCAATCCTCGAAGCGGCAAGCCCGCGCATGACCATCAACGTCGTCGGCGAAGTGAAAGCCGGGGAACGCTCGTTCGCTGTTTACGTGGCCGCGCTTGGCTCCTCCGATCCGCGTGCGCCTGCCATCGGCTTTTTCGCCGGCATTCATGGGCTCGAACGGATCGGCACGCAGTTGCTGCTCGATTACATGCGCGTGCTGTTGTGCCGCCTCGAATGGGACCAGCTGCTGCAGCAACAGCTCCAGACGGTGAGGCTCGTCTTCATGCCGATCGTCAATCCGGGCGGTATGTGGGCGATGACACGTTCCAATCCGAACGGGGTCGATTTGATGCGAAACGCGCCGCAAAGCGCGGAAGGCCGCGTCCCGTTTCTCGCGGGCGGGCAGCGCATCGGCCCTTGGCTTCCGTGGTATCGCGGCAGGCACGGCGCGCCGATGGAAATGGAGGCGGCGTTGCTGATGCGTGTCGTCGAAGAGGAACTGATGTCGCGGCCGCTCAGCTTCGCGCTCGATTGCCATTCCGGCTACGGCTTTCGCGACAGCATCTGGTTTCCGTACGCGAAATCGACGAGGCATATCGCGCATCTGCCCGAGATGTACGCGCTGAAGGCGATGCTCGAAGGGGCGTATCCTCATCACGGCTACCTTTTCGAGCCGCAGAGTCTGCAATATCTCGCGCACGGCGATCTCTGGGACTACGCTTACGATCGCGTTCGCGCCCCGTCGGTTTTCCTGCCGCTGACGCTGGAACTCGGCTCATGGCTCTGGATAAGGGAGAACCCGCTGCAGATCCTGAAGCGCGAGGGCATCTTCAATCCGATCAAGGCACACCGGACGGAGCGCGTCTTGCGGCGGCATGCGAACCTGCTCGATTTCCTTGCTCGCGCGGCCTATGCGAGCGAGCGCTGGCTACCGCAAGGCACGGGCCGGCAGCAGTTGATGACGCGCGCGATCGAGCACTGGTACCGGAGGCGCAGTCCGTGACGACCTGGGTCTTGCTGCGCGGCCTGACTCGCGAGGCACGGCATTGGGCCGACATCGCCGAGCAACTGCATGCAGGCGGTCTCGACGGAGAGATCGTATGCGCGGATTTGCCGGGCACCGGTATTCATTCGCAGGTGCGTTCGCCCGCGCATGTCCCGGCTTTCGTCGACTTCGTCCGAGCCGATATGCGTTCGCGCGGTTATGCGCCGCCATTTCGCGTGATCGCGCTTTCGCTCGGCGCGATGATCGCGCTCGCATGGGCGCAACGCGAGCCGAGCGAGATCGAATGCCTCGCGTTGATCAATACGAGCATGCGGCCTTTCAATCGGCCTTTCATGCGTCTGCGGCCGCGCGCACTCCCGGAGTTGCTTTGCGCGGCGCTGAATTGGCGCAGTCGGCGCGACGCCGAAGCGGCGATCCACAATCTGACCTGCAATCGGCGCGACATGCGCGATACGGATCTCGCGCAATGGATCGCGATCTATCGAAGCGCACCCGTCAGCCGCGCGAACGCGTTGCGTCAGCTCTGGGCCGCGGCGCGCTTCAAGGCGAATGACGCACCGCCGCAATGTCCGCTCCTGCTCTTATCGTCGGCGCGCGACGCGCTCGTCGATCCTGCCTGTTCATCGGCCATCGCCGAGGCTTGGCATGCCGAGCGCCGGCAGCACCCCTGGGCAGGGCACGACCTGCCTCACGACGACCCGGTATGGCTCGCCGATTCGGTAGCCGGTTGGGTCGCGGCGCTCGCCGGGGAGAACGCGTCCAGCCGCGGCTGACGAGGGCCGGCTTCTCGGGCGTTTGCCGCATTTGCCGGTGGCTGCGGTGCGGTGACGGGCGCATAATCGCGGTTGCGAGCAAAGCAGGCCCGAAACCTGCCCGTCGAACGCATTGTCGCCCGCCGCGGAGGACATCATGCTGACGAAGAACGAGGAAGCGGTTACGCATCTGTTGGACGACGTCGTCGAACATGCGCGAGGAAGATGGCCTCAAGCTGCTTTCGGACCGATCGAATCGTTCCTGCGCTCCTATTACGAGCTCGTCGACTCTCAGGACATGCAAACTCGCTCGCTCGCCGATCTCTACGGCGCGGCGATGGCGCACTGGCAACTGGCGCAGAAGTTCGTCTCGGGCACCGAAGTGCTGCGCGTCTACAACCCGGTCGTCGATGAGCACGGCTGGCATTCCGACCATACGATCGTCGAGATCGTCAACGACGATATGCCGTTTCTCGTCGATTCGGTCACGATGGAAGTCAATCGATCGGGGCTCACGCTGCATTCGGGCATGCACCCGGTCTTTCGCGTCTGGCGCGGCGCCAACGGCGCCATCGAGCGGATCGCGCCCGGCGGCGCCGCGCGTGCCGACGATGCGACGGCCGCGTCTTCGCATCTCGAGTCGTTCATTCACTTCGAGGTCGATCGATGCGGCGATGCGGCGCGGCTCGCCCAACTGCGCGCAGACCTTGCCCGCGTGCTCGGCGACGTGCGCGCCGCGGTCGAGGATTGGCCGCGCATGATCGACGTCGCGAAGCAGACCATCAAGCGGCTCTCCACGCAAGACGCGGGCATGGAAACTGCGGAAGCCCGCGCGTTTCTCGAATGGATGGTCGCCGATCATTTCACGTTCCTCGGGCTGCGCGACTACGAGCTCGTCTCTCACGGTGACGGTCTCGCTTTGCGCGGCATCGACGGCACCGGCACGGGCATTCTGCGAGAAAGCCTGCGTGCGCCCGGCGCTACCGATATCACGCCGCTGCCGCAGGCCGCGCTGGGTCTAGTCGATGAAACATCGCCGATCTTCCTGACCAAGGCGAACTCGCGTGCCACGGTGCATCGCCCAGGCTATCTCGACTACGTGGGCGTCAAGCTCTTCGACGAGTCGGGCAAGCTGATTGGCGAGCGGCGTTTTCTCGGGCTCTATACGTCAACGGCCTATACGCTGCCGATCGCCGATATCCCGATCGTGCGCCGCAAGTGCGCCAACATCGTCCAGAAGGCGGGTTTTCTGGCGAAGGGACATCTCTACAAATCGCTCGTCACGGTGCTCGAGCAGTACCCGCGCGACGAGCTTTTTCAAGCCAACGAGGACGAGCTCTACGATATCGCGCTCGGCATTCTGCGCCTGCAGGAGCATCAGCGCACGCGCCTTTTCGTGCGGCGCGACCGCTTCGAGCGGTTCGTCTCGTGCCTCGTCTTCGTCGCGCGCGAAAAGTACAACACGGATCTGCGTCGCCGCATCGCCAAGCTGCTTGCCGATGCGTTCAACGGGACTAGCGTCGAGTTCACGCCGCTGCTGTCCGAATCGCCGCTCGCGCGCATCCATATCGTCGTGCGGACTGGATCGGGCGCGTTGCCTCAGGTCGACACGACGGAACTAGAGTCGCGGCTCGTCCACGTGACGCGCCGGTGGCAGGACGACCTGGCGGCCGCGCTGCTCGAAAAATTCGGCGAAGAAGACGGCAATCTGCTGTTGCAACGCTACGGCGAATCGTTTCCGGCCGGCTATCGCGAAGACTATGCCGCGCGCACGGCGGTGCGCGACATCGAGCTCATCGAAGCGGCGCGCGAGCGCAATGCGCTTTCGATGAATCTTTACCGGCCGATCGAAGCCTCCGCGCGCGCGTTTCGCTTCAAGATTTACCGTGTAGGTCAGTCCATTGCGCTCTCACGCAGCTTGCCGATGCTCGAGCACCTGGGCGTGCGCGTGGACGAGGAGCGCCCCTATCTGATCGAGCCGAGAGGTTCGACGCCCGCATGGGTCCACGATTTCGGCCTCGAGCTCGCCGACGAAGCGGAGTTCGACATCGAGCGTGTGAAGGCACTGTTCGAAGAGGCGTTCGCCGGCGTCTGGAACGGCGAGATCGAGAACGACAATTTCAATCGACTCGTGCTGCTCGCGGAGCTAGGGGCACGCGAGGTTTCGATTCTACGCGCGTACGCGAAGTATTTGCGTCAAGTCGGCTCGACGTTCAGCGATGCGTATGTCGAGCGCGCGGTAACGGGCAATCCGGCGCTCGCGCGCAAGCTTGTGGAACTCTTCGTCGCTCGCTTTTCCCCGACGGCCGGACCCGCGCGGGCGGAGCGGACCGAGGCGTTGCTGCACGACATCGAAACCGGCCTCGATCAAGTACCGAATCTCGACGAGGACCGCATCTTGCGGCAGCTGCTCGGCATCATGACGGCAACAGTGCGCACGAACTACTTTCGCCGCGATGCGAACGGCCGGCCGCTGCCGTACCTGTCGTTCAAGCTCGATCCGAAGCAAGTTCCGGGTCTGCCCGAGCCGAAGCCGATGTTCGAGATATGGGTCTATTCACCGCGCGTCGAAGGCGTGCATTTGCGCGGCGGGCGCGTGGCGCGCGGAGGGTTGCGCTGGTCCGACCGGCGCGAGGATTTCCGCACCGAAGTGCTGGGCCTCATGAAAGCGCAGATGGTGAAGAATACGGTCATCGTGCCCGTGGGTTCGAAGGGCGGTTTCGTCGTCAAGAATCCGCCTCCGGCCGCCGATCGCGAAGCCGTCATGCGCGAGGGAATCGCCTGCTACCAGACGTTCCTGCGCGGCCTGCTCGATGTGACCGACAATCGCGTGAGCGGTGCCGTCGTGCCGCCGCCCGACTTGACGAGACACGATAGCGACGATCCCTATCTCGTGGTCGCGGCGGACAAGGGCACCGCGACTTTCTCCGACTATGCGAACGCGATTGCGCGCGAATACGGTTTCTGGCTCGACGACGCGTTCGCCTCGGGCGGCTCGGTCGGCTACGACCACAAGAAGATGGCCATCACGGCGCGCGGCGCATGGGAATCGGTCAAACGCCATTTCCGCGAAATGGGCGTGGATACGCAGACAACGGACTTCACGGCTGTCGGCATAGGCGACATGTCGGGCGACGTGTTCGGCAACGGCATGCTGCTCTCGCGCCATATCCGGCTCGTCGCCGCATTCGATCATCGCCACATCTTCCTCGATCCCGATCCGGACGCCGAGGCAAGCTTTATCGAGCGCGAAAGGCTTTTCGCGCTCGAACGGTCGAGCTGGGCCGACTATGACAGAGCCCGTATCTCGGCGGGTGGCGGGATCTATCCGCGCACGGCGAAAACCATTCCGCTGTCGCCGGCCGTGCAGTCCGCGCTCGGCGTGCGCGCCAACGCGCTGGCGCCGAACGAGCTCATCCGCGCGATCCTGCTGGCTCCGGTCGATCTGCTCTACAACGGCGGCATCGGCACCTACGTGAAGGCATCGCACGAAACGCACGCTCAGGTCGGCGATCGAACGAACGACGGCGTGCGCGTCAATGCCGCCGACCTGCGCGTCAAGGTGGTCGCGGAAGGCGGCAACCTAGGGCTCACGCAGCTCGGGCGCATCGAATTCGCGTCGAAGGGCGGCCGCATCAACACCGATGCGATCGACAATTCGGCCGGCGTCGATTGTTCCGATCACGAAGTCAACATCAAGATCCTGCTCGGGCTCGTCGTGGCCGACGGCGAGATGACGGAAAAGCAGCGCAATGCGCTGCTCGCCGAGATGACGGACGAAGTGGCCGAGCTCGTATTGCTCGACAACTATCAGCAAACGCAGGCGCTCTCGATTGCCAGGCGGTATTCGGCCGATTCGTTCGAGGCCGAGGTGCGGTTCATGCGCGCGCTCGAACGCTTGGGCCGCTTGAACCGTGTGATCGAATTCTTGCCGACCGATGAGGAGATCGCGGAGCGTCAAGCCGCGAAGGGCGGGCTCACCTCGCCCGAGCGCGCTGTATTGCTGGCTTACAGCAAGATGTGGCTCTACGACGAGCTGCTCGAGTCGAATCTGCCCGAAGATCCGCTCGTCGCCGACATGTTGCGCGATTACTTTCCCAAGCCGTTGCAGTCGCGCTTCGCCGATGCGAGCGAGCGCCATCCGTTGCGGCGCGAGATTCTCGCCACGCATCTGACGAACGCGCTCGTGAATCGCGTCGGCTGCGCATTCGTGCATCGGTTACAGGAGGAAACAGATGCTAACGCTAGCGAGATTGTGCGCGCCTGTATCATTGCGCGTGACGTGTTCGACATCGGCCGTCTTTGGGGTCGCATCGATTCACTCGACAATCGCGTTGCCGACGATGTTCAGGCGCGCATGTTCGTTGAAGTGGCGCACCTCGTCGAAAACGCGGCGCTCTGGTTCTTGAGACATTTTCAGGCGCCAAGTCTCGCGCGAGCCGATGCGGAAAGCGTGGCGGCGGTCATTGATCGTTGCCGCGAGGCGGTTCATCGGCTCGCGCCGCAACTCGAGCAATTGCTGCCGGCCGGCGATCTAGCGCACCTCGCCGAGCGGCGCCGATCGCTCGAAGAGGCCGGAGTCGACGGCGATCTCGCCACGCGCGTTGCGAGCGGCGAGATTTCAGCGGCGATGCTCGACATCGCCGATATCGCATCCACGACGGGGCAGCCGCT
The DNA here is from genome assembly GCA_039593375.1 of Paraburkholderia sp. Classification (GTDB taxonomy): domain Bacteria; phylum Pseudomonadota; class Gammaproteobacteria; order Burkholderiales; family Burkholderiaceae; genus Trinickia. The sequence goes on from JBCNPL010000047.1 coordinate 10,277, forward strand.
CGAACTCGTCGCGGGTGTTTATTTCGCGCTGGGCACCGTACTCAATCATGGGTTCATCGCGGAACGCGCAGGTGCGCTGCCGACGCATACCCATTGGGACGTGCTTGCGCGCGCCGCGGCACTCGCCGAGTTCGCTCGGCTCAAGCGCGCACTGACGGCGAGTGCGCTTGCCGAGGCGGCAAGCCGCGCGTCCGTCGAGACCATTGCCGAAGGCTGGCGCGACAAGCGTGCGGCATCGCTCGAGCGCTACGAACGGCTGATCGCGGAGCAGCGCGGCTCCGGCGGCGCGAGCCTATCGATGCTGCTCGTGCTCGTCCGCGAGATGGCCGCGCTCGAGCGGGCGTGAACTGTCGGCCGTCGAGCACGGTCCTAGCGCCAGGCGACAAACAATCAGCGGGCGATACGCGGGCAACAAGCGTGTGCCGATTCGCCATCATTCGTGGTGACTTTCGTTTTTCCTATGCGCAAATTCTTTTTCATTGCGTTGCTCTTTTCGTGCCTCTGCACCATCGCGTACGCGGCGGCGCCGGCACCCGCATCGGCGCCTGCATCGGCGGCGGCAGCGGCTTCCAATCCTTCTCCGGTCGTACTGACGCCCGATCAGGCCAAGCATGCGCTCGAGGTGCTCGACGATCCGAGGTCGCGCGCGAAGCTCGCCGATACGCTGCGGGCCATCGCGGCGGCCGGGGCGCTGAGCGCGCCCCCAGCGGCGGCAAGCGCGCCTGCGGCCCCTGCCGCATCGCCCGCGAGCGCGGCCTCGGCTGTGTTGGCGGCCATCGCGGTTAAGAACGGTCTCATCTCGCAGTTGTCGAGGCAAGCGGCGGTGAGCCTGCGCACGACGGGCGACGCTGTGCGGCGCTCCGCGGCGGCGTTGCTCGATGTGCACTCGGTCGGCTCATGGTGGCGCTATGAGATCGCGACTCCCGAGGGGCGCGCTCAATTGCGCGACCTCGCGAGCACATTGTGCGCCGCGCTGCTGCCAGCCTGGTTGATCGGTGTGCTCCTCGCTCGTGCGCTGAAGAGGCATATCGACGCGCTCGGGGGAAAAGTGGAATCCACGGATTCGGCAGTGGCGGAAAGCGGCGATTCAGCCAGCGAGGCAGCCGCCGCGCTCGACGATCTGTCGAAACGCTCGAATACCTACGCGACCGAGACCGATGCTGAACGCGCTGCTCGGACTCAACGCAATACCGCCCATGCCACGCGCCAGTGGTCGTTGCTCCAGCGTCTGCCTTTCGCGCTGCTGCAGACTTTCCTCAAAGCGTTGCCGCTGATCGTCTCCGTACTCGTCGCGGTTTTCGCGGTATCGATATTGACGGACGACGGCACGGCCGAAGAGCGCGTCATCGACACGCTGATCCAGATTTTTGCCGTTGCGCGCCTCGTGGCGCTCGCCTGCGGTCTGCTTTTCGCCGCCGATGCGCCGAAACTGAGACTGTTGCCGATGTCCAATGCGACGGCGACTTTCGTCGAACGTTGGCTCGTCCGCCTGACCACCGTGATCGCGATCGGCATTGCCTGCGCCGAGGCGCCCGTTCCGCTCGGCCTCACGCCCGACGCGCATGAAGGTATCGTGAAGGCGGTCACGTTGATCGGCCACGTCATGATCGCGCTGCTGATTCTGCAGTTGCGCAAGCCGGTGGCGGAATGGCTTCGGGCTTGGAGCGAACGCGCGCGCGTGTTTTCGTTCATCGGGCATTGGCTTGCCGACGTATGGGCCTATATCGCCGCCTTCGCGGTGATGGCGCTCTGGTTCGTCTGGGCGCTCGACGTGCAAAATGGCTATCGTGTGCTGCTCGATCGCGGCGGAATATCGGTTGCGATTCTGATCGGCGCGCGGATCGTCGCAATCGTCACCTCCGGCGTGCTCGGCCGCATCTTCCGGTCGTCGAACGGCGAATCGGGCTCCATCGCGCTACAGCGCGCGCACCGCTACTACGCATTGCTGCGTCGGCTCGCCTCGTTCGTGATTCTGATCGTGGCGTTCACGTTCGTCCTGTCGGTATGGGACATCCATCCCTGGCAGTCTCTCCTGGTCTCGGACATCGGCAAACGCCTGCTCTCCGCCTGTATCACCGTGGCGATCGCGGCATTCCTCGCGATCGTCGTCTGGGAGACGATCAACGGCGCGATCGAGCGTCGGCTGAAGCGCTGGATGACGGCGGGCGATCTCGTGCGCGCCGCGCGCTTGCGCACGCTGCTGCCGATGTTTCGCACGACGCTGTTCGTCAGCATCGCGCTCGTCATCGGCTTGACGGGCCTCTCCGAAATTGGCGTGAACGTGGCGCCGCTGCTCGCCGGCGCGAGCATATTCGGCGTAGCGCTCGGCTTCGGCTCGCAAAAGCTCGTGCAGGACTTCATTACGGGGATGTTCCTGTTGATGGAAAACGCGATGCAGGTCGGCGACTGGGTGACGGTCGCGGGTGTATCGGGAACGGTCGAGTATTTGTCGATACGCACCGTGCGCTTGCGCGGAGGCGACGGTTCGCTCTATACGATACCGTTCAGCTCGGTGACGACGGTCAACAACACGAACCGCGGCCTCGGCAATGCAGCGGTGCGCGTCAGCATCGCCTATGGGCAGGACGTCGAACTGGCGAGGGAAACGCTCTTCGAGATCGGCACATCGCTGCGCGAGGACCCGAACTTCAAGGACGGTATCGTCTCCGATTTCAGCTTCTGGGGCGTCGACCAGGTGGACGGAGCGATGGTCACGCTCGTCGGGCAGATTCAATGCCGCGATTCGTCGCGCTGGCCCGTGCAGCGCGAATTCAACAAACGCATTCTCGAGAGGTTCCACGAGCGCGGGATCGTCATCGCCAATCCACTGCGCACAGTGATGGTGCCGCCTGCCGACTCGGCGCCGGCCGCGGCGGCGCCTGAAAGTCCTTCGGCGCCTGAAAATCCTCCGGCGCCCGATGCGGGGCGGCCCGGTTGACTATACTCAGGCGGCTGGCAGTAGCAGCGAGCAGTTCTCTTCAATCAAATCATCAACA
>JBCNPL010000470.1:0-3031 GCA_039593375.1 Paraburkholderia sp.
CTTCGTGGCGCGCGGCACGGGTGCGCTTATCAACATATCCTCGGTCGTCGCGATCGCGCCGGAAATTCTGAACGGCGTCTATGGCGGCAGCAAGGCCTTCGTACTGGCCTTCAGCCAGTCGCTGCACCACGAACTCGCCGACAAAGGGGTGCAAGTCCAAGCGGTTCTGCCGGGGGCCACGGCCACCGATTTCTGGCAGACAGGCGGCCTGCCGCTCGAAAACCTTCCCAAGGAAATCGTCATGTCGGCTGAAGACATGGTCGACGCGGCGCTGACAGGCTTCGATCGACGCGAACTCGTGACGATCCCGTCGCTACACGCGCTCGAGGAATGGGAAGCCTACGAGGCCGCGCGCCTGACGATGTCGCCCCACCTCACGAGCAACGTCCCCGCGCCGCGCTACACGGTCGCGCAATGACGCTGCCTTCCGCAGTCATTGGAATCCGACCGAAAGCGGTGACCGGTGCGGCGTTGGCAAGACAACCCGCTCATCGGCGCGCTTCGGTCCAGTTCGAGAACCACGATGGAAAACGCTAAACGATGGATGACGGCGCTCGTCGCAGCGCTCGCCACTGCGACATTCCAAACAGCCAAAGCTGCCGATGTCGAACGGCCTGCCCTGGCTCCAGCGAAGGTCGCTCGTCACGCTCCGGCGAATTCGCCGATCATGTTGCGGGTCGAAGCACCCACGGGGCGCACAGAGCAACTCGCCTATCGACCCGGACTGGGTTGGACTACCGCCGCGCCTGTTCGCTCCGACGCGGAGGCGGCCGCACCCCACGCCGTACCTGCCGAGGCTGAACACCGCGATCAGAGCCGGGACGGAAGCCAGCCCATGAGCGTATTTGTCGACGGTCCCACTGGGTACACCTACGTTTGGAATCGCGACAAAGGCTGGACGTTCGTGGGCCGCATCAGCAACCGCATTGAGTAATCGTCGCGGTCGTCGCGGAGCGCCTCGAAGGCTGGCATGCGACCCGGGCCCGTACCTCGAGCGATGCCAGGCATGTGGCGACAGCCTCGTAGCCTGGCGCGGCCGGGCAAGGCGCTACCCGGGTCGGCGGACTGTGATTCGCCGGGCAAAGGATAATGGCTTCGTCGGGTCCGACGATCGCGGGGTCCAGGATGGTCGAGGAGCGCGTCAGCTTGGTATAGTCGCCGGCAGTACGGCGGGAGGAGCGGTAGCGCTTGACGCGAATCGCGGTCGAGCCAAGGAGCCAAGGATCGGCGCTCATCTCGCCGGCTGCGAGCGCGGGCTTGGCTCGGCCTCCCGAGCCGGCGACTCGCACCGATCTCATAGTCCCGTTCAGGAAGCGTGCCGTGGGAATGTCCTATCGATTCGCCTGTGATCCCGCCGATGCGGAAATGGTCCTGCGCTGGTTTCGTCGACTAGAGGAGCCGCCGCGCGAAGTCATCGCCGCGCAATGCGTCGTCCTTTATTTTGCAAACTTGGGACCGCTGCATCATGCGGACGATGGCACGATCGACGCGGATCGATCGCCTATCGTCACGGTCGTCCCGCCTCGTTCGGTTCGCGAATCGTTGTGGACCGTCGGCGAGGTCCACTTTCGCACAAGCGCGTTGAGCCGGCGTTACCCTGGACTGTATCGAATCAGTAAAGACCTCGAGGAATGGTTGACCTCGTACGAGTGCATTTATTCGCTGAAAGATCGGGAGAGCAAGTACAGCTACTACCTGGAGGGATCCGTGAGGAATCACGACTCCCCCATCTTCGCACTGCCGACGGGCCTGGAAGCGCTCCAGAACGAGCGCTATTTTATCGGCGCGCAAGACAACGATGCCCTTATCGATAAGATTTGCAGAAAGCTCCGCTTGAGAGGCGTCCATTGCGCGGCAGCTGAAGAGCGAAATCCCTAGCCGTAAGACGCTTGCATGCATGAACTCCACGTTGGCACAGCAAGCCCCCTCTCAAGCGCGGCATTTCATTCCCTCGGTGTATTCGCCGGTGTCGCTTTCCGCGGCATACCCGTTGCTCTCGTCTTGAGAAATTCGAAATACTTCGGATCATCCTCATCGAAAACCTCGGCGCCCCCGCCCATGTAGGCTCTCATCAGCTCGTCCGCCGCGGCGTCCTTCTCGCCTTCTTCGAAAAGCACCTGGCCCAGACGCAGATGAAGGAAGGGATTTCCCAAACCGTTAGGACACCCCATCGCATACTCGAGCGCCCTTCTTGCCGACTCGTGCTTGCCCATGAGGAAGCACGCGTCGGCAATGGCCGCGAGAATCCACGTGGAGGCCTCCCACGTATTCTTGGGCTCGGGCACGAGTTCCCACGCCTCGTTGTATTCGGCTACCGCAGCCTCATATCGGGCTTCGGCGGCAAGGTCGTCGCCGCTTTTTGAAAGCCGAACGATTTCTGCATATATCGCATCGTCGAGTTCAGGCGATTGCGTGGACATCTTTCACTCCGAAGTATCGATGTTGAGAAGGCGTGGGCCAGACTTCCGCGGTCAGCGCGCGGTGGATAATCGGCAACGCTCCCGACGGCATCGACCGAGATTGTTCTGATCCCCGAAGCAGTGATTTCACGTAGCAGGCATTTAACTAATAAACGAGCACGCCTAGACTGCGAAGCACCTGCTGCTGATATCGAATCACAGCTCACTCGGAACAGAACTCAGGAGGTTACACCATGAACTCGCTCATCAAGGCCGTTGCCGTCGCGCTCGCCATTGCCGCTCCCGTCGCGTCGTTCGCGCAATCGAACCAACCCGTCACCCGTGCACAAGTTCGCGCCGAACTGGTGCAACTCGAAAAGGCGGGCTACTCGCCGAGTCGCGCTGACGACATCAACTATCCCGCTGACATCCAGGCGGCCCAAGCGCGCGTCGCCGTGCAAAACGGCGGCGTTGCAGGCGTGACCGACGTCGGCGGCGTAAGCACGGGCTCGGCTGCTTCGGGCCACGCGGCCGCTACGTCCGGCCCGAAGTCCGTCTACTTCGGGCAATAACTGTCTAATCTCGAGAGCCGGGCGACGCGATCGTCCCGCGCTCACCCGCCGCGCTCATTG
>JBCNPL010000471.1:0-3023 GCA_039593375.1 Paraburkholderia sp.
GGCAGACATGGGCGCCGCATAGCCGGCGCAAAACAGGAGGCAACAATGAAGAAAGCATGGATGTGCATCGCCGCGATCGGAGGACTGGTCATGCTGACGTCTTCCGCCTTGGCGGCCGACAAGACCCTGGCGCTCGTGGTCAAGGGTCTCGACAATCCCTATTTCGATCTCATGCATCAGGGATGCGACCGGGCGAACAAGGAGCTGCACAAGGAAGGATACAACTGCTATTACACGGGTCCCGCGACAGCCGCTGACGAGAGCGCCGAAGTACAGATCATCGACGACCTTCTGACGAAGGGAGTTTCGGCTATCGCGGTCTCGCCCTCGAACGCCGCCGCCGTCGCTCAAGCGCTGCGCAGCAGGCACGCGACGATCCCGATCATCACCGCCGACGCCGATTTGCTGCCGAAGGACGCTTCGCTGCGCAAGGCGTATGTCGGCACGGACAACTACGAACTGGGCGCGAAGCTCGGCGAACAACTGAAGTCGCTGATGCCGAAAGGCGGCAACATCTGCCTCGTCATGGGCAATCCCGCGGCCGAGAACATCAATCAGCGCGCTCAAGGGACGCGTGACGTGCTCTCGGGCAAGAAGGGAATCACGAAGCTGAACGGCGAGAACGGTTGGAAGGAGATCAGCGCGTGTCCGCTCTACGTGAACGACGACGCCGCGAAGGCGAACCAGATGATGCAGGACACGCTGACCGCCAACGGCAACACGCTGAACGCCTTCGTATTCGAGGGCGGCTGGCCGCTCTTCGCGCCGCAGGCGTATTCTCAAGTCGTCGCGCCGCTCATGGACAAGATCAAGGATGGCAAGTTCGTCATCGTGTCGGCCGATACGCTCGGACCGGAGCTGCAAGCTCTGAAAGAGCACAAGGTGAATGCCCTCGTCGGACAGCGGCCGGAGGAAATGGGCTACGAGGCCGCGATGACCATGCGCGATCTCGCGCAAGGGAAGACGGTGAAGCCCGTTATCCATACGGGCCTCGACGTCTGCACCTGGAAGAACGCCGACACGTGCCTGAAGCATTGACGAAGCCGGCGGCAGTCGGCGCCGGCTATCTCGTCGGCACGCTCGGGGTGGCCGGGATACGGCGTGCTGTCGGCCGCTCGTGATCTTGCTTACTGAAACGCCACCTCGGCAAAGCTGCGCAGCTTGCGGCTATGCAGGCGATCGAGCCCATTCATCCTTAGGAGCTCCATCGCCTTCACGCCGATCTGCAAGTGCTGATCGACCTGCGCGCGATAGAACTGATCCGCCATCCCGGGCAGCTTCACCTCGCCGTGCAACGGCTTGTCCGATACGCACAGCAGCGTGCCGTACGGCACGCGGAACCTGAACCCGTTCGCGGCGATCGTCGCGCTTTCCATATCGAGGGCGATCGCGCGGCTTTGCGAAAGCCGCCGCACCGGTTCTCGATAGTCGCGCAGTTCCCAGTTGCGATCGTCGACGCTCGCCACCGTCCCCGTGCGCATCACGCGCTTCAATTCGGCGCCTTCGAGTTGCGTCACCTGCGCGACGGCGCGCTCGAGCGCGACCTGCACCTCGGCGAGCGCCGGAATCGGCACCCAAAGGGGAAGATCGGCATCGAGCACGTGGTCCTCACGCACATAGCCGTGGGCGAGCACGTAGTCGCCGAGCCGCTGCGTGTTTCTGAGGCCCGCGCAGTGCCCCAGCATGATCCAGGCATGCGGCCGCAATACGGCGATGTGATCGGTGATCGTCTTCGCGTTCGAGGGGCCGACGCCGATGTTGATCATCGTGATGCCACTGCCGTCCGCCCGTTTCAGGTGGTAGGCCGGCATTTGCGGCAGCCGCGTCGGCGCGGTGCCTTCGTCGGGCTGCTCGCCGAGATTCGCGTTGTAGGTGATGACGTCGCCGGGCTCCACGAACGACGTGTACTCGCTTCGGTAGGCGCGCAGTTCCTCGTCGTCGGTCTGCGACATCAGCGCATGCCCGAGCTTCGTGAATTCGTCGATATAGAACTGATAGTTCGTATAAAGCACGTAATTCTGAAAATGAGTGGGCGACGTTGCCGTGTAGTGCTTCAGTCGATGCAACGAGAAATCGACACGCGGCGCCGTAAACAGCGCAAGCGGATGGGGCTCGCCGGGCGCCGGCTCGTACGTGCCGTTCACGATGCGGTCGTCGAGTTGCGCGAGATCGGGGGTATCGAACACATCGCGCATCGCCATCAGCCGATCGCGCCCGAGATCGCCCTCCAGGTGAATGCCTTCGGCGAACGCGAAGTGAATGGGGATCGGCTGCTGCGATACGCCGACTTCAATCGAGACGTTGTGATTCTTCGCAAGAAGCCTCAGCTGCTCGCGGTAGTAGTTGCCGAACAGATCGGGACGCGTCACGGTCGTTTCATATACACCGGGACCGGCGACGAAGCCATACGAGCGGCGCGAATCGACGCGCGTATTGACCTCCGTCTGCACGCGCACGAACGGATAGCAGGCGCGTATATGCTCGGTGAAAGCCTCGTTGCGCCGGTAGCGAGCGAACGCGTCGCGCAAGAACGCCGTGTTGGCCTCGTAGATCGCGGAGAGCCGCGCGACGGCATCCGCTGCGTCGGTGAAGGCCTCCGTCGGAAAGTCGCTCGGGTGCACCGCCCGCGCGTGCTGCGTCAGATCGTTTTTCATTTTCGAAATTTGCCTCGCGTCCAATGCAACGACATTACCACGAAGTCCTTGACCGAACGGTGCGCGGCCCGTCACGGCTAGCCGCCGCGCGAGCGAGGCGCGGCGCCGCGCACCGCCGCGCGAAAAAAGTCTTCCGGTTTGCGCGCATGCAACCCCGTTATCGGGGACGCATTTGCTAGAATCGAAGAGTTCCTTGGAGAAAAGGTATGGACGCCCAAGCCCATTTTCGCTCGCTGCCCCCCGAAGGGGCGGATGCCACCCCTGGGGCGGCCCGGCAAAAAGCATTGCTCATGAAGTCGTATCTCCCTATCGTCATTGCCGTTTCCGCAATGCTCGCCGTCTGCGATAGTGCTTCCGCGGCCCAACCGG
>JBCNPL010000472.1:0-3022 GCA_039593375.1 Paraburkholderia sp.
CCAGGGTTATCTGAGCGCCGAAGAAGCGCTCCACCATCCGGCTCAACACCTGATCACGCGCGCGGTCGGCGCGGCCGATGAACTCGAGCTGGACGACACCATCGTCGATGTCCGAGACGGCGATCTACTTCTGCTTTGCAGCGATGGGTTGACGAACGAGGCCAGCGATGCCGAGATCGCCGAGGTACTCGCGTGCGGCGATTGCGGACAGGCTACGCATGCACTCGTCGAGTTGGCGTTGCAGGCGGGCGGGCGCGACAACATCTCGGCCATCGTCGTACGTGCCGAAGACCCGGCAGCGACCGACAAGACGCTCGTGAATCCGTCCGTCTCCAGCTGAGGAAAGCCGCTATTTGCCGTCCTTCCCTCGCGCCACGGCCTCCTGATGCCGGAAATCCTTTGACCGAATGCCGTGTTTTTTCAGCAGCATCTGCAGGTGCGAGCGGTTCATCTCGCAGCGACGCGCAAGCTCGGCCACGGTGCCGCCCGTCTCCTGCAGCCCACGCTCGAGAAATGAGCGTTCCGCCTCGTCGCTCGCCGCGCGCTTCGCCTCGGCCAGTGAAACCGGCATCGCGGCGACACCGTCGACCCCGTTGGCAAGTTGAGCGGCAAGGCGGCCGGCCGGTTGTGGCCGAATGTCCTCCGGCAGATGCTCGATGTCGGCCACGTCGCCGGCCAGGCACGAAAGCCGATAGATGAGGTTGCGCAACTCACGGATATTTCCCGGGTATGCATAGTTGAGCAAGAACTCTCGCAGCTTCGGCGTCATCTTGATTGGCCGGCGCTTGAGCGCCTCCGCGGCCTCGTCACCGAAGTACGAAAACAGCAGCGGGATTTCGTCGCGGCGCTCGCGCAGGGCCGGTAGCGTCAAATGAATCACGCCGAGCCGGTAGAACAGGTCCTCGCGGAACTGTCCCGCTTCGCTCATCCGGCGCAGGTTGCGGTTCGTCGCGGCGACGATGCGCGTATCGACGGCGATGCGTTCGTCGGAGCCGACACGCTGGATCTCGTGCGCTTCGAGCACGCGCAATAGCTTTACCTGGCCGACGAGCGGCAGCTCACCGATCTCGTCGAGAAAGATCGTGCCCGTGTGCGCGCTCTCGAATTTGCCTTTGCGATCCGACGACGCGCCCGTAAACGCCCCGCGCTTGTGGCCGAACAGCTCCGACTCGAGCAGATTCTCGGGAATCGCGCCACAGTTGACGGACACGAACGGCTTGTCCGAGCGCGAGCCGTTCGCGTGGATGACCTTCGCCATCAACTCCTTGCCGGTGCCGCTCTCGCCGTCGATCAGCACGGGCAGATCGGTCGGCGCGGCTTTTTCGGCGATCTCGAGCGCCGCAAGCAGCTTCGGATTGTCGCCGAACGTGCCTTCGAAGACGAAGCTGCGATCGATCAGCGCCTGTCTGCGCATGTGCGCCGTCGAAACAACAGCTGCCGCTTCGGGTGCGGCATCGGATTCGGCCTCGGTTGCCGCGATGAATCGCTCCTTGCGCGAGAGCTGCATCACTTCGTCGCGAAGCGTATTGGCCTGACCGAGCAGTTTCTCGACATCCGCGCGCTCGAGCTTCGGCGCCCAGCGCAGCGTCGAGCGCAAGATCTCGATTCTCTCGATGAGTCCCGCATAGGAGACGGTCGAGCTGCCGGTGCCGAGCGGGTCGAAGAGCTTCATGACGATTCGACCGCGGTGTGGCTCAACTGCTTCTGAACCAGTTGGTAATACATGCCCTTTCGCTCGATCAGCGCTTCGTGCGACCCTTCCTCGACGATCGCGCCGTCATAGAGCACGAGTATCTTGTCGGCGCGCATGATCGTGCTCAAGCGGTGCGCGATGACGACGGCCGTGCGCCCTTTCAGAATTTCCTGCATGTTCGCGAGGATGTTGCTCTCCGATTGCGTGTCGAGCGAGGACGTCGCCTCGTCGAAGACGATGAGGCGCGGATCGTGATAGAGCGCCCGCGCGATGCAAAGCCGCTGAATCTGGCCGCCCGAGAGTCCGACGCCGCGCTCGCCGACGACTTGCTCGTAGCCAAGCGGCATCTTGGCGATAAAGGCATGAGCGTCGGCCATCTTCGCGACCTCCTCGATGCGGCGGCGGTCGGGGCTCGGATCGCCGCACGCGATGTTCTCGGCAATCGAGCCCGAGAACACGAGATTCGTCTGCATCACATAGCCGATCTGCGCGCGGTAGCTTCCCTGGTCGACGACGCTCATGTCATAGCCGTCCACGACGATCCTGCCGTCCGTCGGCGCGTAGAAGCCGACGAGCAGCTTGGCGAGCGTCGTCTTGCCCGAGCCGCTCCTGCCGACGATCGCGACCATCTCACCGGGCTTCACGTCGAACGTCACGTTCTCGAGCACGTACGGCGTTTCGTTGCCGCCGTAGCGGAAGTAGACCCCCTCGAGCCTGATCTCGCCGCGCAGATCGGGCAACACGACTCGCGTAGCGAGCTCGGCGGGCTTTTGCTCGGGCTCGATGTCGAGGACGTCGCCCAGGCGCTCCATCGCGACGGCCGCATCGTTCATGAGACTCCAGAGTCCGACGAGACCCATGAGCGGCGCGAGCACGCTGCCCATGAAGGCGTTGAACGCGATCAACTGACCGATGCTCAGTTCCTGCGCGAGCACGAGCCGCGCACCGACCCACAGTATGACGATCGTCGTCGCCGCATTGAGCAATTGGCTGCCGAGCGCGACGAGAACATGGAACGCCTGCGCGCGATATTGCACATCGAGCGCCTTCGCATACTTGCGCTCCCATTTGAGCCTGACGGGCCGCTCGATTCCCATCCCCTTCACCGTCTCCACGCCGCTCAACGTTTCCATCAGCAGCGACCTGGCTTCCGTGGAAGCCGAGAACATCTCGCGCGCGAAGCGCTTCGTTCTCGGCGTCGCGAACGCGGTCAGCGCCATGATCGGGATCACGAAGCCGATCAGAAGCAGCGTCAGCTTCACGTTGTAGAGAAACATGACCGTGAAGTAGATGACGATCATGAGCAGATTGAGCACCGTCGTGACGGTC
>JBCNPL010000473.1:0-3020 GCA_039593375.1 Paraburkholderia sp.
CCTGCTCCGAATCGGCCGCCCATTCGATGCCCGCATAGATGTCTTCCGAGTTCTCGCGGAAGATCACCATGTTCGTCTTCTCGGGCTCGCGCACCGGCGACGGCACGCCCTTGAAATACTGCACGGGGCGCAGGCAGACATAGAGGTCGAGCTCCTGGCGCAGCGCGACGTTGAGCGAACGGATGCCGCCGCCGACGGGCGTCGTGAGCGGACCCTTGATCGAAACGACGTACTCCTTCAGCACCTGCAGCGTCTCTTCGGGCAACCAGACGTCGGGGCCATAGACCTTGGTGGCCTTCTCGCCCGCGTAGATCTCCATCCATTGAATCTTGCGCTTGCCGCCATACGCCTTTTCGACCGCCGCGTCGACGACCTTGATCATGACCGGCGTAATGTCGAAGCCCGTGCCGTCGCCTTCGATGTACGGAATGATCGGCTGATCGGATACGTTGAGCGAAAAGTCCGAATTGACGGTGATCTTGTCACCGCTCGTCGGAACCTTGATGTGCTGATACGGCATGATCGACTCCAGTGTTGGCTGTGCAGGTGATAAGCAAGCGGATCCCGCGAAATCGAGCCATCCATCCCGAGCAGAGTCGCGCGATGGGTCTCGAGTTTCGCCTCGTGCGTTCGAATCGCTGTCGGCTTGACAGCGCCGCGTAGATACGGCTGGCTCGCTATTCTAGCCCACGTATCCGCGGCGGCGACCGCAAGCGCCCGAACCGCGACCGGCCGCCGCTCGCGCGGCGACAACGCAGCGACCACGGGACGATCGGAGATGCGGGAGTACTTCGAGGTCTTATATAAGACAGAAGACTTGCCGTCCCGTATTATGCATTAAGATCCCGCCATTTGCCATAGGCTCCTGCCGCGCAGCCGTCGCCTCGCGGTGCGAGCAGTGCCGCGCGGTTGCCGCCGGCGACGAGATCGAGCCCTGGCGCCGATCTCGTCGCGCCGCCGCGTCGCGTCGCTTCTCGATTCCGGCGTTTGGCCGAACATTTTGTTTTTTGGTCGTGTTTTTTATCGATGCGTCTCATCGCTCTCAACAAGCCGTTCGGCACGATCTGCCAGTTCACGCCGCATGAAACGCGCGCGTCACTGGCGAATTGGGTCGAGGTGCCCGGCGTCTACCCGGCAGGGCGGCTCGACGCCGACAGTGAAGGGCTGCTGCTGCTCACGGACGACGGCGCCTTGCAGGCGCGAATCGCCGACCCGCGTCACAAACTCGTCAAACGTTACTGGGCGCAAGTCGAAGGCGTGCCGGACGCGGCCGCGCTCGACGCCCTCGCGCGCGGCGTCGATCTTGGCGACTACGTGACACGCCCGTGCCGCGTCGCCGCAATCGACGCGCCCGCCTCGCTTTGGCCGCGCGTGCCGGCCGTACGCTATCGCGCCGCCATCCCGACGGCCTGGATCGAGCTCGCGCTCGCGGAAGGCAAGAACCGCCAGGTCCGGCGCATGACGGCGGCCGTTGGATTTCCCACGCTGCGCCTGGTCCGCGTCGGCATCGGCGCCCTCGATCTGTTCGAGCTCGGTCTCGAACCGGGCAAGTGGCGGGCGCTGCCGCCGGCGGCGCCCTGGAACGGCATCGTCGAGCGCGTGCCCGAGGCGGGCGACGGGCGCGGGCCGCGACGAGCGAACCCGTCGGCGTTGCCGCCGCGACGCTCGCGCAAGCCGTAACCGATTGTCGCGTCAGGCTTTTTCCGGCCGCAACCGGTATGCCTCGGATCGACGCGACGACCGCCGCGCTATTGCGGCGCCCCGCGCGACAATTTTGCGGCGACGGCGTCAACCAGCGCCGCCGATCGCGCGTTATTCGACGCAGATGCCGCTTCTAAGCTATCCGGCATTAGCGTGCGGGTTCCCGTTTCCGAGTCTTTCAGCGGCGAAGAGCGGATCTGATGCGCTTGCAGACGTGTCGACGAATTCGTTCGATACGGCTGTCAACCGAAAGGTGGATGGCACGTTTACCGACATGACTCAATGACCGGGTCATTTGGTTAATTAACTAACGCTGAGGATTCAAGACATGAAGAAGCTGATCGCCGCCCTCGTCGCTGGCCTGTTCGCAACGGCTGTTTTTGCTCAAGCTTCGAGCACGGAAGCCGCGTCGGCTCCGGCTGCTCCGGCTGCCAAGACGACCAAGAAGGCCGCCAAGCACCACGCCAAGAAGTCGCACAAGAAGGCCGCCAAGGCTGAAGCCGCTTCGGGCGCTTCGGAGTAAGCTTCCTGTAAAGCAAGAAGTCAAGAAGAAGCACCAGCCGTTTTTAACGGCGTTGCAAGGCAGGCTGCCGCAAGGCGCCTGCCTTTTTGTCGTTTTGCATGCCCGATACTCATCCGCTTTGCATGCGCGGCGGCCGCTCGCGTAACATGCGCGGATCTCTTCAGCAAGGAGTCTCTCGTGGGAGTTTCGCTTCGCCCGCTTCGCGCGCGCATCGCCGCCGCGATTCCGGCCGCCGTCATGTGCGCCGCCTCGCTTACCGCCGCCAGCGCCCTGGCGCAACAAATGCCTGCCGGCGTCAAGCAGCCGTCCGAGTTTCCGCGCACGAAGCTCACCGCCGGCATGTTCGTGATCGACGCGGCCGTAGCCGCCAATGACGCCGATCGCGAACAAGGGCTCATGTACCGAACGCAACTCGCGCCGAACGAGGGCATGCTGTTCGTCTTCGGCGAGAATGCCGTCCATTGTTTCTGGATGAAAAACACGCTGATTCCGCTATCGATCGCTTTCATGCGCGCCGACGGCACGATTACCGATATCGACGAAATGCAGGCGGAAACGACCAACAATCATTGCCCGCGCAACAACGGCGTCTATGCGCTGGAAATGAGCAAAGGCTGGTTTTCGTCGAAGGGGATCACGCCCGGCACGAAGATCGAGGGGCTGCCGCGGGCCCAGTGACGAACGAGGCTGCAAAAGCCACCGCCAGGCGCTATCCTTGCAAGCGAAATGTACGCGCCGCACGACGCGCCGGCAATGAGGCCGGGCTAGATTCCGGCGCCCGTTCAGCAAGGAGATC
>JBCNPL010000474.1:0-3020 GCA_039593375.1 Paraburkholderia sp.
GCGCTGCTGCGCATTCATCGACAGTTGAAGGCGCAGCTCGACCCGCACGGAATATTCAACCCCGGCCGCCTTTACTCCGGGCTATGAACGCCAGCGTCTGAAGCCGGCGCAGCCGAACATTAGAATTCCACCCTACGATCCGATGCAAACCACCCTCAGTGAAGAAGCCCGGTCGATCGCCCGGGCCGACGAAGCCGAAGCGATTCTGCGAGCCTGCGTTCATTGCGGGTTTTGCAACGCGACCTGCCCGACCTATCAAGTGCTCGGCAACGAGCTCGACGGTCCTCGCGGCCGCATCTATCTGATCAAGCAACTGCTCGAAGGCAAGCCGGTCGGCGCCACGACACAGACGCACCTCGATCGCTGCCTCACCTGCCGCAACTGTGAAACGACCTGCCCGTCGGGCGTCCGCTATCACACGCTGCTCGACATCGGCCGCGCCGAGCTCGAGCGACGCACGGAGCGGTCCGTCAAGGACCGGCTCTTGCGCGCGGGCTTGCGCCGCGTGGTGCCGGACTCGTCGCTTTTCGGCAAGCTCATGACGGCGGGCCGCGCGGTGCGCCCACTCTTGCCCGTCTCGCTGCGCAGGAAGATTCCGGCGCTGCCCGCTCAAGCGTCGCCGCGTCCGCCCGCGCGCCACGCGCGACGCGTGCTGATGCTCGAAGGCTGCGTTCAGCCGTCGCTCTCGCCCAACACGAACGCGGCGGCCGCGCGCGTGCTCGACCGGCTCGGCATCAGCGTGACGCCCGCCCGCGAGGCCGGCTGCTGCGGCGCGGCCGAATATCATCTGAATGCACAGGCCGACGGGCTCGAGCGCGCGCGCCGCAACATCGACGCCTGGTGGCCGGCCATCGAAGCCGGCGCTGAAGCGATCGTGCTGACGGCGAGCGGCTGCGGCGCCTTCGTCAAAGAGTACGGCGATCTGCTGCGCGGCGACGCGGCGTATTCGGCAAAAGCGCGACGCGTGAGCGAGCTCGCGCGCGATCTCGTCGAAGTGCTGGCGGCCGAGCCGCTCGAGACTTTGCAGGCGCCCGCTTCGAGTGAGACGGATCGAGGGCGCCGCGCGCAGCGTATCGCCGTCCATTGCCCCTGTACGCTTCAGCATGCGCAAAAGCTCGGCGGCGCCGTGGAGGCGGTGCTGACACGTCTCGGCTTCGATCTCACCGAATCGGCCGACGGACATCTTTGCTGCGGCTCGGCCGGCACCTATTCGATCACGGAGCCCCAGCTTGCCCGCACGTTGCGCGACAATAAGCTCGACGCGCTCGAAGCCGGCGGTCCCGATACGATCGTGACGGCCAATATCGGCTGCCAGACGCACCTGAACGGTGCTGGACGCACGCCCGTGCGGCACTGGATCGAACTCGTCGACGCATCGCTGACGTCCGCCTGAAGCGACGCTCGCCGATCGCCATCGGCGAGAATGGGCGTCCGCGCAAGATCAGTCAGTAGTCCGAAGAGAAAAGAGAGAATCGACATGCAAACGAAATCCGTACTCGGCGTCGCCGAAGTCAACGACATCCTCGCCGCGGCGCGCGCCAAAGCCGAACAGAACGGCTGGGCAGTGGCGATCGCCGTCGTCGACGACGGCGGGCATCCGCTCGGCCTGCTGCGCCTCGATGGCGCCCCGCCGAGCAGCGCCTATATGTCGACGGAGAAGGCGCGGACGTCGGCGCTCGGCCGACGCGAATCGAAAGCTTATGAAGATATGATCAACGGCGGACGCTTCGCGTTCCTGAGCGCGCCGCTCGCCGGCACGCTCGAAGGCGCCGTGCCCATCGTCGTCGACGGCCAGTGCGTCGGCGCCGTCGGCGTATCCGGCGTGAAGTCGGAGCAGGACGCGCAAATCGCCAAGGCCGGCGCCGCCAGCGTTACGCGGCAGGCTGGCTGAGCCCTCGTCAACAAAAAGCACACGCATGACCATCATGAGTAATCTGACCGACCTTCACGGCCTGCGCGTCGACGACGCGCTGGTCCGCTTCATCGAAAACGAAGCGCTGCCCGGCACGGGCGTCGAGCGCGACGCATTCTGGCAAGGCTTCTCGGCGATCGTGCACGATCTCGCTCCGAAGAACCGCGCGCTGCTCGCCGAGCGCGATCGTCTGCAAACGGCGCTCGACGAATGGCATCGCGCGCATCCCGGCCCCGTGGCCGATCCGCGCGCGTATCGCGCGTTCCTCGAGCAGATCGGCTACCTCGCGCCCGCGCCCGAACGCGTGCAAGTGACGACGTCGAACGTCGACGTCGAAATCGCCGAGCAGGCCGGCCCGCAACTCGTCGTGCCGCTCTCGAACGCACGGTACGCGCTCAACGCGGCGAACGCGCGCTGGGGTAGCCTCTACGACGCGCTTTACGGCACCGATGCGTTGCCCGAGGACGACGGCGCGACGCGTAGCGGCGCTTACAATCCCATCCGCGGCGCGCAAGTGATCCAATACGCGCGCGCTTTCCTCGATCGGACGGCGCCGCTCGAAAGCGGCTCGCATCGAGATGCGACGGGCTACGCCGTGCGCGATGGCGAGCTCGTCGTCAGCACGGCCAAAGGCGCGACGAAGCTCGCGACTCCCGCGCAATTCGCGGGTTTCCAGGGCGAGCCCGATGCACCGGCGGCCGTCCTGCTGAAGCATAACGGGCTGCACATCGAGATTCAGATCGACGCCGAGACGCCGATCGGCCGTACCGATCCGGCTCATGTAAAAGACGTGCTGCTCGAGGCGGCCGTGACGACGATCATCGATTGCGAGGACTCGGTGGCCGCCGTCGACGCCGACGACAAAGTCGCGCTCTATCGCAATTGGCTCGGCCTCATGCAGGGCACGCTGACCGAGGAGGTCGCCAAGGGAGGCAAAACGTTCACGCGACGCCTGAACGCCGACCGCGGCTATCGGACGCCCGACGGCAAAACGCTGACGCTTCACGGACGCTCGCTGCTCTTCGTGCGCAACGTCGGCCACTTGATGACGATAGGCGCCGTGCTCGATCGCGACGGCAACGAAATTCCCGAAGGCATCCTCGACGCT
>JBCNPL010000475.1:0-3016 GCA_039593375.1 Paraburkholderia sp.
AAAAACAGCTCGTCGACACAGTCAGGCGCGCCACGAAGGAATTCGGCATCAAAATGCTCAAGGACTTCTCTCCGCAGCGGATCGGCGAATGTTACGTCGTCTACCCGGAGGCAATGCGGTACAACCCGCTGAATGCGAAGCGGGTGATTCGCTACTTCCTCAACAAAGACACCTTTTTTCCTGCGGCAAAGGTCCAAGTCGGGCCAGACGATTTCATCCTCGCGCATTCGAGAGTGATGCACCCCAACCCGCATCACATCTGCTACTTCGCCGAACTGAACCCGCTTTTCAACAGCGAGGGCAGCTACCCGGCTCAGTATCGGCAGATGGATCTGTGCTACCTCGGCAAAGGTCCGGCGTATGGCTATACGCACATCGTGCCCGAGACGGTGGTGATTACCAGGACTTGGCCGACGACCAAGGAGCAGTTGGCGATTCTGTTGCGCAATTGCCGGTTCTTTTATACGGGGGATGCCTGCAGCAACCTCAACGTCGAAGCGCTTGCCTGCGGCGCCATTCCCGCGTTCCTCGACTACGGACCGTGGAAGCCCGAGGAAATCGACGGCGCCGAGCCGGGCGTCTTCCCGAGACTCTACGACGGCATCGAAGCAGGCGATAACTTCTACGAAGAGTTCGAGGTGGCCCGAGCCGGGTACCTGAGCCGGTTGCGCGGCTATATCGACGGGTGGGAAACCAGCGTTGGGCAGATGATCGAAAAGGTCGACGCTCATTTCCAGCAAATCGAACTTGCTGCC
Source organism: Paraburkholderia sp. (assembly GCA_039593375.1). GTDB lineage: Bacteria > Pseudomonadota > Gammaproteobacteria > Burkholderiales > Burkholderiaceae > Trinickia. The sequence continues at coordinate 756 of JBCNPL010000475.1, forward strand.
GCCGAGCGCTCGCTCTCGCAAATGGCAAGAATGTTGGGCGCTTGAGAGGTAACGGACCTAGCCGCTCGGCGTTCGCCGTGTCCCGCCGAGCGCTCGGTGGGGGCGGCGCGGCTTGAAATCAGCAGGCCGCGCTCGTTCGTTTCAATTCGGCTCCATCAAGCGGTCCGTTCCAAGTATTGCTGCAGTTGGCGAGCGCTCTCGCGGCGCAAATCTTCGCCGTTCAGATATGCGCAATACCAGTCGGCCGTCCACTGCAGTGCCTCGGTCAGTTCCACTCGCGGCTGCCAACCGAGCAGTGCGCGCGCTTTGGAGATGTCGAGCTTGAGCAACGTGGCTTCGTGCAATTGCTGCGCGTCGGAGCTCAGCTTGATCTGGACCGGCCGCTGAAGGCTGCACGCGCCGGCGAATGCTTTAACCACGTCGCCGACCGTGCAGGTGCTTGCTTCGTCGGGGCCGAAATTCCAGGCGCCGTCGATGCCCGGCTCGCCGGCGTAGGCGCGCTCGGCCAACGCCATGTACCCGCGCAGCGGTTCCAGCACGAACTGCCACGGGCGCACGGCATGCGGATACCGGATTTCGAGTTCCGTATTTTGCTCGGCGGCGCGAACGAAGTCCGGCAGCAGGCGGTCGCGGGCAAAATCGCCGCCGCCGATGACGTTCCCGGCACGTGCTGTCGCGATGGATACGCCATGCCGAAAGAACGAAGACCGCCATGCAGCCGTGACGATTTCCGCGGCCGCCTTGCTTGCGCTGTAGGGGTCATGGCCGCCGAGCGGATCGGTTTCGCGGTAACCCCAGACCCACTCGCGATTCTCGTAGCACTTGTCCGTCGTGATCACGACGACGGCGCGTACCGAAGGCGCCTGCCGGACCGCTTCGAGAAGCGTGGCCGTGCCGAGCACGTTCGTTGCGATGGTCTCGATCGGCTTGAGATAGCTTTCGCGCACGAGCGGCTGCGCCGCCAGGTGAAAGACGATCTCGGGCTCCGCGGCGTTGAACGCGGCGTTCAGCTGGGCGGCATCATTGATGTCGCCCATGATCGAATTCACGCGCTCTGCTATCCCGGCGAGCTCGTAAAGGCTCGGTCTAGTGGGAGGAGGCAGTGCGTAGCCCGTTACTTTCGCCCCGAGCATGTCGAGCCAGAGGGCGAGCCAGGCGCCTTTGAACCCGGTGTGTCCCGTCAGAAAGACTCGACGGCCACGCCAGAAGTCGAACGCGTTCATTCGGTCCAGCATTTCCATGGGGCGGCGCCGGCACTCCACATTTCATCGAGGACCGCCTTATCGCGAAGCGTATCCATCGGGTGCCAGAAACCGTGGTGGAAGTGCACGCGCAGTTGCCCCTCTCTCGAAAGCCGCTCGATAGGCTCGGCTTCCCACATGACATCGCCCTCGATGTAGTCGAGGGCGCTTGGCTTGAGCACGAAGAACCCCGCGTTGACCCAGCTGCCGTCGACGAGCGGCTTTTCCTTGAACGATACGACGGTTTCACCTTCTACGTTCATGGCGCCGAACCGGCCCACGGGCTGAGACCCGGTCACGGTCGCTTGGCGTCCGTGTGAGCGATGCTTGCGGATGAGCGCCGTGATATCGATATCACCGACACCATCACCGTAGGTCATGCAGAAGTCCTCGTTGCCGAGGTAGCGGCGAATCCGCTTGAGGCGGCCGCCGGTCGCGGTTTTCTCGCCCGTATCCACTACTGTCACGCGCCACGGCTCCGCCGTGTTGTGGTGCACATCCATGCTGCCTTTGGCGATGTCGAACGTGACGTCGGCATTGTGCAGCATGTAGTTCGCGAAGTACTCCTTGATCAGATACCCCTTGTAGCCCGCGCAAATGACGAAGTCCGTAATGCCGTGCGCGGCATAGATCTTCATGATGTGCCAAAGGACAGGCTTTCCGCCGATCTCGACGAGTGGCTTCGGCTTTACGACGGTCTCTTCCATGAGTCGGGTACCCAATCCCCCGGCCAGTATGACAGCTTTCATAAGTATTTCGGCCACAAGGTCTGACTTCACGGATCTTATCGAACGCGGTCGACTCGCAATCAGTGGAACAGAAGCCAGATGGCGCGCCAATTTGGCGGGATCTGGTTGGGCGGCGACCCGTCGATGCATGGCAGTCGGCACTTTGAGCCGCGGCGAAAAGGCCTCGAAACACGGCGTTGTTCTTCAGATCGAACAAATCCCGGCGTTGATACGATCCAGGTGATACGCGGCGGGCCGAGCCCGACATCCGGCGCAGGGCCCCGCGAGACGC
>JBCNPL010000476.1:0-3013 GCA_039593375.1 Paraburkholderia sp.
CTGTCGCTCGTCTCGTTTCATACCTGGTCGATCGCGAGAAGCTCGTGAATGGCCGTCATTCTAGGCGAGCCACGGCATCCCCAGGCGGCTGGAATTCGCATCAGATTGCCCTATGCTTGGACTTTCACCCGCTTACCGCAAAGAAGAACCATGAACAGGCGCTCCGTTGCGGCGCTCGCAACCGCGCTTCCGCGTGCGTCGGGCGAATCGGTCGCGCTGCCCGGTGCAATCGACTCGGCCGTCGTTCTCCATTCGGCCGTCCCCGGACGCGCACGGCTGCATGTCCCGCGACTCTATCGCGATGAAGCGGCGTGCAACGTCTTCACGCAAACATTGACCGGTCGCGCCTCGGTCCGCGGCGTCCATGCCAGTTCGCTGACGGGCAACGCATTGATATGGTTCGACCCGGCGATGCCGCTTCCGGAAATCGTCGCGCTGGTCGACGCGCCAGAAAGCACTCCATCTCGCAATCAATCGCCGGCGCGCGCCGGCACCGTCGCAAGCCCTGGCGGCGGCACCAGCGCCCGCGCCACGGTACGCGTGCTTCGTCCCCGCTTCGCTGGGCGCGAACAGGACCGCAATGAGCGTGCGCGTGCCCGTGTCGGTCCGCTCGATCGTCCTGTGCGACCATGGCATGCACTCGATGCGAAGGAAGTGCTGCTTGCAGTCGGCTCCTCGAAGCGTCGCGGTCTGTCCGACCACGCGGCGCGGCAACGGCGGGTCGCCAATGGGCCGAATCGCTTGCAACCGCCCCAGCGCCGCTCGCCGTTCGCCATGTTCGTCTCCCAGTTCAAGAGCTTGCCCGTCGCGCTCCTGGCGAGTTCCGCCGCCGTCTCGGCTGTCACGGGTGGGCTCGCCGATGCGTTGTTGATCTTCGGCGTCGTGGTCGTGAATGCGGTAATCGGCTATGTGACCGAGGCACAGACCGAACGTGCGATCGATGCGCTCAGCGAAAACGCGGAACGGCACGCCCTCGTGCTGCGTAACGGCGCCCTGCGCCGGATCGACGCGGCCGAGCTCGTCGTCGGCGACATGCTCGTGCTGTCCGGCGGTGCCTATGTGCCGGCCGACGCGCGCGTGATCGAGGCACGTCAACTGGCCGCCGACGAATCGGCACTGACCGGCGAAAGCATGCCGGCGCGAAAATCGTCGATCCGTACCGATCGCGAAGACGTCGCGCTCGCGGAGCGCAACAGCATGGTCTATATGGGCACCACGGTCGTCGCCGGCAACGGCCTCGCCGTGGTCGTCGCCACCGGGCGCGCGACCGAAATCGGTCTTATCCAGACGCTCGTCGGCACGACACGTCCACCGGCAACGCCGATGCAGCGTCAAATGGAACGCCTCGGCAATCAGACCGTGCGGATCGCGGCGGCATTATGCGGTCTCGTCTTCGTTCTCGGTCTGCTGCGCGGGCGCGGCTTGCTCGAGATGTTCAAGGCATCGGTATCGCTCGCCGTGGCCGCGGTGCCCGAGGGGCTGCCGACCGTCGCGACGACCACCCTCGCACTCGGCATCCGCCGCATGCGCCGGCAAAACGTGCTCGTGCGCCGGCTCGATGCGGTCGAAACGCTCGGTGCCGTCCATACCGTCTGCTTCGACAAAACGGGCACGCTGACCGTCAACCGCATGCGCGTGCTCGCCATGCACGCGAACGACGAGCACAGCTCCGTGATCGACGGGCTCTTGTACTCGCGGGAAGGCCGCATCGATCTCTTCGCGCGTGAAGACGTGCTGCGCTTGCTCCACGTCGCCGTGCTCTGCAACGAAGTCGAACTGAGAGGCGCCGCACCGCGCTATCGGCTCGACGGTTCGTCGACCGAGATCGCGCTCGTCGAGCTCGCGCTGTCGGCCGGCATCGACGTCAATGCGATTCGTATGCGTCACCCGCAGTTGAAGATCGCGTATCGCGCCGAAGATCGAAACTACATGTCCACGCTGCACCGGCACGCCGAATCGGGGGCGCACGTCGTTGCCGTCAAAGGCAACCCGGTCGAAGTGCTGGCGCTTTGCGACGAACAGATGAAGGACGGTCGGCGTTTCGCGCTCGCGGAGGAGGATCGCCGGCGCATCACCGAAGCGAATGTCGAGATGGGCGGCCGTGGACTGCGCATGCTGGGGTTCGCCTATGCGTCCGGCGACGAGACACTCGGCGTCGATACGCGCGGCCTGTGCTGGCTCGGCATGCTCGGACTCGCCGATCCGGTTCGCGAGGGGGCGAAAGAGCTGATCGCGCTCTTCGAGAGGGCCGGTATCAAGACCGTCATCATCACCGGCGACCAGAGCATCACGGCGCAAGCGATCGGCAAGACGCTCGGCATCGGCCAGAACGGCGGCGCGACCGTCGTCGACTCGACGCGGATCAACGGCATGGACGAAGCGTCCTTCGCCGAACTCGCGACGCACGCCGACATCTTCGCGCGCGCCAGTGCCGCTCAAAAGCTCGGTATCGTGCGCAGGCTGCAACGACAAGGGCAAGTCATCGCGATGGTCGGCGACGGCGTCAACGACGGCCCCGCGCTGAAAGCCGCCGACATCAGTGTGGCGCTGGGCCGCCACAGCACCGACCTCGCTCGCGAAGTGGCCGATGTAGTCCTCGAAGACGACGATCTCCAAACGCTCACGATTGCAATGAGCCAGGGGCGCACCATTTACAACAACATCCGCAAGTCGGTGCACTTTCTCGTATCGACGAACATGAGCGAAATCATGGTGACGCTTTCGGCTTTCGGCCTCGGTATCGGCCAGCCGCTCACGCCGATGCAGTTGCTCTGGATCAATCTGTTGAGCGATATCTTCCCTGCCCTCGCGCTCGCCGTGGAGCCGCCGGAGCCGGATGTACTGCAAAGACCGCCGCGCGATCCCGGAGAGGCGATCGTGCAGCGCACGGACATGTTCCGGTACGGAAAGGAAGCGCTCGCCATCAGCGGCGGCGCGCTCGCGAGCCACGCTTTCGCCGCCATGCGTCACGGTGTCGGCGCGGCGGCCGGAACCGTTTCATTCATGACGCTCA
>JBCNPL010000477.1:0-2995 GCA_039593375.1 Paraburkholderia sp.
CAGCAGCAACAGCACGGGTCCGGCACCCATCGTATAGCCGAGCACGCGCAGGTGGTAGATGCGTCGCACAAGGCTCGAAGTCCAGCCTTTATCGCCCCTTCCGGACGTGAGCACAGTGTTTCCCCGACGGGTTCGTATGATCTAACGAGAGTAGACCAGATCCCGCGAGTCAGCGAGCATTCGGGCGCGACCCTACCCTCCCTGACGTATTAACGGCCAGGGCACCGAAATATTGAGGAGGTCCCGCGAACCGGTTTCAGTCGGATTGCGTGCGCCAGCCCAGTCCGAGGCTCTTCTGGATGAGCACGAAATCCTTGAGCAACTCGGCTTCTCCCGCCACGACGTCCTGCTGCGCCGAGAACTGCGTGCGCTGGGTATCGAGCAGATCGATGAGCGTCGATACGCCTGCCTTGTAGCGCTGCTGCATGAGGACCGACGCGTGGTCGGCCGAGCGCCGCACCGCCTCGAGCCGTACGAGGTGCTCGCGCTGATGGCCGTAGCGCGAAAGGGCCGCATTGGCGTCTTGCAACGCCGCGAGCACCGTCTGCTCGTACTTCGAACTCGCTTCATCACGCGACGCTTCGGCGCTGCGCACGTTGGCCGCCGTGCGGCCGAAGTCGAACGCATTCCACTGCAGGAAGGGCGCACCGAACCACGAAAAATTGTTCTTGTGAAAGAGGTGTCCTGGATTGCCGGCCGTGAAGCCGAGATCGCCATAGAGCGTCAGCTTCGGAAAATAGTCGGCGATATGCTCGCCGATCTGCGCGTTGTTCGCCGCCAGCCGCCGCTCGGCGGCGCGGATGTCGGGGCGCTGCCGCATCAGCGCCGCCGGGTCGCCCACGGGCACCGAAGCCGGCAACGACGGCAGCGGCCGCGCCGATGCGAGCTCCGCGTCGAGCGCGCCGGGCGCGCGTCCCGTCAATACGGAGAGCCGATCGAGCGATTCGGTGATCTGCTCGTCCAACGGAACGATCGTGGCGCGTGTGGTTTCCACCTGGCTCGTGAGCCGCTCGACGTCGACATCGGCGGCTGTACCGCGCGCACGGCGCTGCTCGGTCAGGGTCAGCATGCGCTGTTGCAGGTCTGCCGTATCGCGCGCCAGCGCAAGTCGCTGCTGCTCGTCGCGCAGATCGATGTAGGCCTGCGCGACTTCGGCCGCGAGCGCGACTTGCGTGTCGGCGAGATCGGCGTCGACGGCCTCGGCCTGCGCCGAGGCGGCCTCGACCGCGCGCCGCGTACCGCCGAAGAGATCGACTTCCCACGATGCCTGCAAGGTCGCGGCGTAAAACTGGACAGGCCCTCCCCCGCTCGATGAGCCCTGCCCGGACCCGTTGCCGCCTGACGATACCAGGCTGCCGAGATCGGGCTGACGCATGCGTAGCGCGGCGGCATCGGCACTCACCTTCGGTAACTCGCCGGCGTGCTGGAGATTCAGTTGCGCGCGCGCCTCGCGCAGGCGCGCCTCGGCCGCATGCACGTCGGGATTGTGAGCGAGCGCCGCATCGATGAGCGCATCGAGCTGCGCATCGCCGAGCGCATGCCACCACGCGCTCGGAGCCGGACCGCTCGACACGCCCGCCAATGGCGCGCGAACGAACGTGCGCGCGTGCACCGCGTCGCTCGCCACCTTCGGCGCGCCGCGGTAGTCGGGGCCGACCGTGCAGGCGGCGAGCGTGCCGAGCGCCGCGGCGACGGCAACGGTGAGGCCGGTCGTGCGCCGAGCCGTCGGGGATGAAACGAAGGACAAGGAACGGCGGATCTGCGTCGTCATGACATTGTTCGTCGTACTGATCGTTAGTGGCCCGAAGCCTGCGACCCACCGGCCGATTGAGAAGGAGTCCTCAGCAACAGCGCGAGCGGAACACAGGCAAGGAGTGCGATGGCGAGCGCATAGAACGTTTCCGAGTACGTCATGACGGACGCCTGCACCTCGATCTGCATGGCAAGCTGGCCCAACGCGCGCATCTTCGCGTAGGCCATGTCGCCTGTTTGCACGAACCAACTGGCGGCGCTAGCCGCGATATGCTCCTGCCCGATGAGCGAGTTGGCCGTCAGCGATTCGCGGATGGCCTCGGTATGGAACGTCGTGCGCCGATCGATGATGACGCCGATGATCGCGAGGCCGATCGAGCCGCCGAGATTGCGCGCCATGTTGTAAAGCCCCGCGGCGTCACCCGAGTCTTCGCGCGAGACGGCCGCCATCGACGCCTGATTGAGCGGCATCATCGCCAGCATCTGGCCGGCGCCGCGCAAAAGCTGCGACCAGACGAAGTCGCCGCCCGTGCTTTGCGCGGTAAGCGTCGTATCGAGCAGGCAGCTTCCGGCGAAACAGAGGAGCCCCGTCACGACGAGAATCCGGAAGTCGACCCTCGACAGCAGGCGCGGCAAGAGCGGCATCATCAGAAACGACGGCAACCCCGAGAGCAGCATGATCGAGCCCGACTGCTCGGCGTTGTAGCCCGAGATGATGCCGAGGAACTGCGGTACCAGGTATGAGACGCCGTAAAGCCCCGCCCCGACGGCGGTCACGATGACGATGACGCTCGCATAGCGGGCATTCGTCATCAGCGAGAGCCGCATGATCGGCTTCGACGCGACGAACTGAGAAATGCCGATGAGAATGAATCCGAGCGCTGTCAGGCAGGCGCAAACCACGATCTCGCGCGACTCGAACCACTGATGCCGCTGCCCCTCCTCGAGCACGACGGTCAGCGAGGACAGACCGATCGAAAGGCCGACGATCCCGATCCAGTCCGCATTGACGAAGTCGTGCCAATGCGGCGAGTCGGCCGGAAGCCCCACGATCAGCAACGTAATCAGCGCGACGCAAACGGGCAGATTGATGAAGAAGCACCACCGCCACGAAATGTTCTCGGCGAGCCATCCGCCGACGACGGGGCCGAGCAACGGGCCCAACAGCACGATGAGGCCGAAGATCGTCATGCCGATCGACATCTGCGAGCGCGGCAACCGCGTGCGGACGATCGTTTGCGCC
>JBCNPL010000478.1:0-2984 GCA_039593375.1 Paraburkholderia sp.
TGCGTTTTCAGCAGCAGAGAAGCGAGATTATGAACCGTGTTTCGCAGCTCGTCAACAACTTTTTGCACTACGTCGTTGCGACCGCGGGGCTCAACTTCCGTACCGCCGAGGCCGTTCCTGCCAAGCCTCAACCGCACTGCTTCCCTTCCTTCCGCGCCGCGTTTCCGTGAGCGCGAAAGAGGCGTGATTCTATGCACCCGTCGGCAATCGCGCAAGGGGCTCGACGCAACTTTTTCTACGAAAGCCGCATTTCGGCCCGCCACGCATGTCCCGGCACGAGACCGCTTATGGTGCACAGAACGGACTAGAATGTGAGGTTCTTCGCCTCTTTCTATATACGTCTTTAATATGCGCCAGCGAATCGCCAAACGCCTCCCCCCCGATGCCGACAAACTGGTCGGTCTGTCGCTTGCGCTCTTCGCCTCGGGCAGCCGCATCGAGGATCGCTTCTGGGAAGCGAAGCTCGATGCGCTGCTCGCCAAGATTGTCCGCAACGGCAACCAGACCACGCTCGACGCAGCACTCGATCATCTTCAGCAGAATCACCCCGATGCGTACGGTGCACTGGCCGACATGGCCGAGACGCACAGCGAGTCGATGGTGATCGAGCACGACGGCCAGCCGTACGATGCGCTGCTGGTCGCGGTTCCAGTGCTCGCGTGGACGCGCTACATGATTCCGTCGGGTCCGCTCAAGGGCGACGTTACCGACGCGCTGCGAACGCACCTGCAGGCACACGTCCTCGCGAACGGCACGCTCGTCGGGCTGGCGCCGTTCCTCTACAGCATCGACCAGCTGCCGCGGCACCACGTCGAGACCTACCGCCTTGCGCAGCAGCTCGCGCATGCGGCGATCGGCCAGCACACGCCCAAACTGGGCTTCGGCGACCTGCCCGAAACGTCGCCGATCCTGGCCGATCCCCGCTTCCTCCTTGCGGTCGTCGCCGCGCCTGCCGGCGCGCCGCTGTTCCGCTGGCAGGAAGAGGAGAACGGCAGCCGGATCGAACGCGGCCAGTGTCTCGAGCAGTGGACGGCCCAGGGCGGCCCGAACCTGTCGATCGCCCTGCCCGGCTGCGAATTCGAATGCCTGCTTCCGGACGCGTACTACTCGGCCTGCCGCGATGCGGACGAGCGTATCCGTCCGCACACGGTACGAACGGCCATTCGTTATCTGTTTGACACACTTGGTGCGGCGCCGCAGGAGTTGCGCGCGGTGGTCGCCGGCTTCGGCGAACGCCGCATCGACGAGTATCGCGTCGGCTTCACGCGGCGCGCCAGCAACGACGTGATCTACGGCGTCGTCTGGCCGCTGTACGGCCGCGAAAACGGCGACGTGTCGATCGACAACGCGACGCTCGAAGACGAAGCGCCGATGGAAGGACCGCTCGAGGAAATCGTGAGCCTGCTGAAGGAATGCGGCGTAACCGACGTCCGCAGGCACGCGGGCCGCTTCGAACCGGAATACTGCGACGACTGCGGCGTGCCGCTCTACGCGGATCCGCTCGGCGAAATCGTCCATGCGGAAATGCCGGAAGACGCATCGCCCGCCCAGCCGCACTTCCACTGATCCGACGCCGCAGGCCGCCACGGCCTGTCGGTCCGAAGCCGCTCCCGGTTCCCGCCGGAGCGGCTTTTTTTCTTGTCCGATCCTTTTCCGCCCGAAATTTCGGACAACTCCTAAGCCTTTCAGCCTAGCAGACATCGTGTAAGGTCTTTGTCATGATCGGAATCAACGCATGCCCGACAGCAATCAATGACTCAACCTAACGGAGATTGAATATGCGGTTCCTGATGCTCAATTCAGACGCCGAGCGGCGTGATGGACTGAAGGCCCTGCTGCGGCAGATCGACCGTCACGCCAGCATCAACGATGCGCCCGACAGTTTCCAGGCGCGCCGCCTGCTGCGTGCCCAGCGCTTCGACCTCGTCGCGATCGACTGGCTCGACGTAGGCCGGCTCGGCGAGCTTCAGGCGATCTGCAGCGCGTGCTCGCCGACACCGGCCGCCGTGCTGGTCGACGAAGCGCCACCCGATGCCGTCCAGCGCTTCTTCAACCATGGTGTCGCGGGCGTGATCCCGCACTCCACGCGGCCGCACCTGATCGTGCGGGCGCTCGAGATCGTGCTGCTGGGCGGGCACTACATTCCGCCGAGCGCGCTGAGTCTGCTGCCCTCCGTGGCCGCGGCACGCCACGATGCCCATTTCCAGACGCTTGCCGGATCGCTTCCCCGCCGCCCGCCCAGCGGCCTCCTGTCGCCGCGGCAAGCGCAGATCATGCGCTTCGTCCACATGGGCAGCACGAACAAGATGATCGCCCGGACGCTCGGCATCAGCGAAGGCACCGTGAAGATCCACCTCGCCAGCATCTTCCAGCAGCTCGGTGCCGCAAACCGCGCCGCCGCGGTCGCGATCTACAACGGCTGGCTCTCGCCGCACCTCGAGGTGCTGCTGGCGAACCGCAACCGCGCACGCAAACCGAACATCGGCGAACGCGGTCCGGTTCCGCTGCGTGCACAACGGAACGACCATCCGTACCCATTGCCGGCCGTGAACGCCGGCACGCAAGACCTGCCACTCGCCGCCGAGCCACCGGCACGGTTCCGGCGCGGGCGCTAGGCAAACAGTCTCGATATTGCGACGGTCGGTATGTGTGGATTCCCACCTTTGATGCTCAACGAGTAATATGAACGCATGGGTTTTCTTTTCACACCGCTTCCGCTCTGGGTTGGCATCGGTGGCTGGATCGCCGCCGCGGCCCTGCTCGCGCTCGCGATCTGGAATCGCCCGTTCGTACGCCTGCAGGATGCCACGCTGCAGCACGTGTGGCTCGCGCTCGTCACCGCAATTTCGGTCCTCTGGGCATCGAATGCCTGGCTCGAAGACGGCATCGTCATGCATCTGCTTGGCGCCACGCTGCTCGTCACACTGTTCGACTGGACACTCGCGCTGATCGCGATGGGCGCCGTCACGGCGGTTGCCGCGATC
>JBCNPL010000479.1:0-2981 GCA_039593375.1 Paraburkholderia sp.
GACGGTAATGAAGCGAGCGGGGCATGCGATAAGTCGAGTGCGCGAGTCTAACTTAGGTCGCGCGCTCAACGGCGTGCCCCTGACGGGAAGTGGCAAAGGAAGACTCGTTGGGCGAGCGTCACCTATTCTCGCCCGGTCGTGAAACTCATTCCACGGCGGTGAGTTCAGATAGCCGTCGGTTGATGTACGCCATAAGGTCGGCAAGACCGCGTCGTTGCATCGTCAACTTTCATACCAGCTTCCTCTCCGGTGTAACGACGCGTATGGGGCGAGCCACGGATCGGCGTGAGGCTATGGGTCGGTTCTTCGACGGCGGATATGGATATCTTCGCAGCCCTCAGGCTGATCGTGAAGCGACAGGAGAATCGGCGAGTTCCTGGAGCAATGCGATCACGAGGCGGTTAGCCGGATCAAACGACGACGTGCTGCGATCCCCAACTAGGTCACTTCCCCAAGCGCGTGGAACAGTTCATCCTCCTGCGCGCAATGCAAGCGCATAATCGCGTCCAGACCGTATAGCAGGCGCTGGAATTCGCGTATCCTGTCCGCGTCAGGCCCGTCGATCGGTACATCCGCCGTCATCTGTCTGAGCAGACGGGCGATGCGAAATATTTCATGGTGCATGCCGCTCATCGCCGCCATCGGATCTTCGCCCCCAAGCAGGCGCGCAAGCTCTGGATAGATCTCCACGTCGTCGCGATGTTCATGCGGAACAAGCTGTCGCGCCAGCGACTCGTTCACATTGGCGAGTGCACCGGCTACCGAGGTTCGCGGTAATCGCGGCAGCTCGTCGGCCAGTCTCCGGATCTGATCCATCACGGGGCCGAGCTCGACGTGGCCGGCTTTCAGGCGATCGGCGTCGCCTCGCGCGAGGCTGCCGGTCGCCGTGATCGAACGTATCCGCAATGCTCGCAGTGCATTGGCGATGACCGCCACGTCGATGAGTTCCTGCAGCAGTGCCCCCGGCAAGGGGGGCAAGTAGCCGACGGCCGCCACCGCCATGGCTGCGAACGAAAGCGCCATCCCGGCGACCACGCTCTGAACCGCGATTCGCCGCGAGTGGCGAGCCACGCGCAAAGCTTCCACGAGGCGGTCCAGCCGGTCGACGAGCAGCACAATGTCGGCTGCCTCCGAAGACGCCGCGGCTCCGCGCGCTCCCATGGCGACGCCGACATCGGCCGCCGCGAGCGCAGGGGCGTCGTTGATGCCATCGCCGACCATGATGACTGCGCCTTCCAGGCGCGCGGCTTGAATGGCGGCGAGCTTGTCGGCGGGCGATTGCTCCGGCCGCACTTCGGTTACACCGAGCATCGCACCCACGGTCTCGGCGACGTCGCGTCTGTCGCCTGTGAGCATGACGAGCCGCCGGATACCTTCTCGCCGCAACAACCGCAGCGCCCGCGGCGTCTCCAGGCGGATCTGATCGGCCATTTGAATCGCACCCACCATTGCGCCGTCCACCCCGACGAAGACGGCCGAGGCACCCTCGTGGGCCACGCGCTGCAAGAACGCCGCGCTCCATGGCGCCGGCACGGCGACCGCCGACACGTAGGCAAACGAACCGATCGCGACGACGCGGCCCTCCACCTCGCCCGTCAGGCCGGCGCCGGGCTGCTCGACAACTCGGGTGGGCACTGAAAGAGAAAGATTGCGCTCGCGTGCCGCGGTGGTCACCGCTTCGGAAATCACATGCGCCGACGCCTGGGCAAGAGACGCGGCGAACCGCAACACTTTCTCCGGCGTCGTGCCGGGACCGCTTTCGACAGAGACAAGACGTGCATGCCCGCCAGTGAGCGTGCCGGTCTTGTCGAAAAACAGGATGTTCGCCTGCGCGAGTCTTTCCAGCGCACCGCCGCCTTTGACCAGCACGCCGCGTTTCGCGCAACGCGACATGCCGGAAACAATGGCTACCGGAACCGCCAGAATCAGCGGACACGGCGTGGCAACGACGAGTACCGCGAGCGCGCGCATCGCGTTGCCCGTGAGGAGCCAACTGCCGCCGGCAACGAGTAGCGCGGCCGGAATGAAGAGCAATGCATAGCGGTCGGCAAGACGCGCCGCGGGGCTGCGCTCCTGCTGCGCGGATTGCACCATGCGGACGATGCCCGCAAAGGTACTATCGCGAGCCGTTGCCGCGGCCACCACCTCGAACGCCGCCCCTGCGTTGAGCACGCCGCTGCGCACCCCCTGACCGGACGAACGCGACTGGATCACGGACTCGCCCGTGAGCGCGGATTCATCCAGTTGCGCGTGGCCGACAAGCGTGCCGTCGACCGGCACGAACTCGCCGCTGCGCACCAGGAGGCGATCGCCTGGGCGGACCGCGTCCAGCTGCGCGCAGCGCCACTCGCCGGCTTCGAAGCGATTAGCGTAGCGCGGCGCGCGAGCAAGGAGCGCCGTCATTTCGCGCCGCGCCCGTTCCTGTGCGTATTTTTCCAATGCACGTCCGCTCGCCAACATCAATGAAATCACTGCGGCGGTGAGATCTTCGCCGAGCGCGAGCGCGAAACCGATGGCGAGCAAGGCGAGAACATCGACCCCCGCTTCGTGCCGCCGCAGCGCCTGGACGATGGAGACCGACAACGCTAGCAGGATCGGTACTGCGCCGGCAGTCCACAGCGCATGTGCAATCGTTCGTTGTCCGAGTGCGGCAAACGTGAGCCCGGTTATCAGGCTCAATGCCGTGACAAATAGCAGGACGAAGTGGATGGAGCGCAACAGGCGTTGCATGGCGTGAGTCTTTAATCGGTGCGGCGCGGCGTGGTGAAACGGCTCCGGCTCTAGTCATGGTTCACAGTATGCGAGTTGGCTTTGAGCACCTTTTGACTCGCGTCAAACGAGTCGGCCTGGAGCGGTTCGGGGCTTCAAAATCCGCTTGGATGGCGCGACCCTTAAGCTTCCGGTAAGGAATCTTGGGCAACATGCTCGCATTTCGAACGCTTCGAGGGGCGGCAATGTCTGGCATTAGGCAACATCCCAAT
>JBCNPL010000048.1:0-12931 GCA_039593375.1 Paraburkholderia sp.
GCGCGGCCACATCTACATCGCGCAGCCGCCGCTCAGTCAGCAGATTCGCGTGCTCGAAGAGGAACTGGGCGCGCAACTGTTCGATCGCGGCAACCGGCGCGTGGAATTGACGCCAGCCGGCAAGGCGTTGTTGCCCGAGGCGCGCATGCTGCTGGCGCAGGCCGAGCGCGTATCGACGGTCGCGGCCCGCGCGCAACGCGGCGAAATCGGCGAACTGCGTGTCGGATTGACGGGGTCGGCCGCCTTTACCGCGTTGATCCCGCGCCTTATCCTGAAATATCGGCAGCGATTTCCCGGCGTGCACCTGCGGATCGAGGAACTGACGACACAGGAGCAACTGGGTGCGCTGCTCGAGCAGCGGCTCGACGTTGCCATCGTGCGAGCGGTGTCCGCCCCTGATTTACCCTCGACGCTGCGTGCGACGCGCTTGTTCGAGGACTCGCTGATCGTGGCGCTGCCGCATCACCACCGGCTCGCGGCGACCGCGAAACCGCTCTCGATTGGCGCATTGGCCGACGAGACGTTCGTCATGTACCCGCGCGAAAGCGGGACCGGCGTCTACGATCAGATCATCGCCCTGTGCCGGCAAGCAGGGTTCGCTCCGCGCATAGGGCAAGAAGCACGCGCCGCGCCGACGATCGTCGGATTCGTCGCGGCGGGGCTCGGCGTTTCGCTGGTGCCAGAGTCGCTACGCAGTATGAACGCCAATGGCGTGGTCTACAGACCGCTGAAGGACAAAGGAGCGCGCTCGGCGATGTGGCTGGTGCTGCGAGCCCACCAGCCTTCATCGCTCGAGGCCGCCTTTGCCGCGGTGGCAAAAACGGCGTGAACCGCAATCGCGATAGCAATACTCGACATCGTTACGCTGGCGCCAGCTCAATAGATGTCGAGCAGGTCTCCAACGCAAGAGGCGCGTGCGGCGCCGGCGATCACCGGGCTCGTTGCGGCGGGCTCGGTGTCGCGGCGGTACCGGTGCCGGCCGATCAATCCACCGTCTTCGCCCAGACTGCCTGAGCGTTGGTGAACTCGCGCAGACCGAAATGCGAGAGCTCGCGTCCGTAGCCGCTCTTCTTCACACCGCCAACGGGAATGCGCGCATTCGAAGCCGAGAAGCCGTTGATGAAGACGCCACCCGTTTCGAGGTGACGCGCGATGCGCTGAGCACGCGCCACATCCCCGGTCCAGAGGCTTCCAGCGAGGCCGTAGTCGCTCGCATTGGCGAGTTCGATCGCCTGTTCGGCGTCGTCGGCGATCGTGATCGCGGCGACGGGACCGAATGTCTCCTCGTCGAACGAGGCCATGCCGGGGGCGACGTTCGCTAGAACCGTCGGCTCATAGAAGTTGCCGGCCCCTTCGATCTTCCTGCCGCCGAGAAGCAGCGTCGCGCCCGCCTCGATCGTGCGTTCGACCTGCCGGTGCAGTTCGTCGCGCAAGTCTGCGCGCGCCATCGGTCCGATCGTCGTCGACGGATCGAGCGGATCGCCCACCTTTATCTCTTTGGCGGCCGCGACGAACTTGCGTGTAAATTCCTCCGCCACGGGCTTTTCGAGGATGAACCGCTTGGCCGCGAGACAGACTTGACCGGCATTCTGGAAACGCGCCTCGATTGCGGCTTTGACAGCGAGATCGATGTTCGCGTCGGCCAATACGATGAATGCGTCGGCACCGCCGAGCTCCAGCAGACTTTTCTTGAGCGCCTTCCCCGCGATCGACGCGACGGCCGACCCCGCGCGCATGCTGCCCGTCAACGTGACCGCCGCAACGCGCGGATCTTCGATCACGTCGGCTACCGTCTCGTTATCGGCATTCAAGTTCGCGAACAACCCTACCGGAAACCCGGCGGATTCATAGACGCCCTGCAGCGCATACGCCGATCCCATCACATTGGGCGCGTGTTTGAGGATGAAGCCGTTGCCCGACAGCATGATCGGTGCGGCGGCGCGAATGACCTGCCAGAGCGGGAAGTTCCACGGCATGACTGCAAGGATGGAGCCGATAGGCAGAAAAGACACATGGACTTGGTCATCGCCTTCCACCGGCGCCGGCTCGTCGGCGAGAATGGCAGGACCGTGCTCGGCGATCCAGTCGATCGTGGCCGCGCACTTTTCGACCTCCGCGCGCGCGGCGGCCAGCGTCTTGCCCATTTCCGCCGTGATGAGCGCGGCCAACGCTTCGGATCGATCCCGCAGCGTGGCGGACAACCGGCGATAGGTCGCAACGCGCTCTGTCATCGGCGTCGCGCGCCAGAGCCGGTAGGCCGCGGCGTTGGCCTCGAGCATGCGTTCGACCTCCTCGGGCGTCTGGAACGCGTAGTGGGCGATGAGCTCGCCAGTCGCAGGGTTACGTGAGGTCGCGCCGATGGCGACAGCGGTGTTCGGGTTCGACATGTTTGCCTCCGTGACGGTAAAAACAGTAGGAAAATCGCTGCACTGGCGTCACTTTAGGCAAATCGGATCGCGCGAATAAGGCGTCTTGTGATCCTATGAGTCGGGGTCCCCGGCAGAGTGCCTGGGGATGTAGGTCACGAGCGACAAATCGGGTCTCCCCGCGGGGGTCAGCGCCACGTAGGTGAACTCGATGTGGCCACCGGCCGGATGGCGAAGCCGCTTCTCGCCCTCGTCGAAGCCTTTCACGTCGGTGTCTTTCCACCAGGCCCGGAATTCTGGACTCAGTTCCGAAAGCTCATCGATGAGACTGTCGAACGGCGCCTTGTCCTGCGCTTGAGCGCGCGCGGCGCGGAAGTTGGAGATCATGCCTCGCGACATCTGTTCCCAATCGAGAATCAGCGTGCGGTAGGGCTCGTAGAGAAAAAGCAAGCGAAGCGTATTGCGCTCGTGCGGTTGCAGCGATCCGTAGTCGACGAACACGTCGGCGATGGCCTCGTTCCAAGCGAGGATGTCTAGCCGCGTGTTGCGGATATAAGCCGGCACATTGATGGAGCGAACCAGCAGTTCGAGCGCCTCGCTGACGCCTTTACCTGTCGCGATCGGCGAAACCTCGCGCGACGATAGCGCAAAAAGATGAGCGGCTTCGATCGGATCGAGCTTGAGCACGCTGGCAATTCTGCGCAGTGCATCGGCCGAAGGTTGAATGTCGCGTCCCTGCTCGAGCCAGGTGTACCAGCTGACGCTGACGCCCGCGAGCACCGCGACCTCTTCGCGGCGCAGGCCCGGCGTGCGGCGCGGACCCTCCGGGAGACCGAATTCGGCCGGCCGCAGGCGAGCGCGCCGGCTCGACAAAAACGCGCCCAGCTCACGTCGCTGCTCAGGAGACGGCCTTCTTGACATATGACCTTTGCATGACAAAACGGGCATACCTGCCGGCACACCGTGCATCATATTCGAAGGTCAGGACACCGTGCCTTCGCTCACTGCAGGCCGAAGTCGACGCGCGTGGTCGGCCCGCTATCCTTCACTTCCTTGGCGTCGAGCTTCGGCGCGGCGATCGTGACGCGCTGCGCATCGACCTTTGCAGCCAGAAGATATTGACGCACGGCGTCGGCCCGACGCTGCGCGAGCGAACGCAAGCTCGCCTCGTCGACAGTCGCGTGATTCGCGAGCATGCGTTTCATGTCGTCGTCGGGCAAGCTCTTCGTCATGCCGATGAAATTGCGCGGCTTCTTGAAGTCGGCGTCCTTGTAAGCCTTCTTCAAGTAATCGCTGTATTCGCTCTGATCGACCTTCACCGTCGACACGTCGACCTTCTGCCCTTTCGCCGCCAGATCCTGCGCCTTCTCCTTCTTCACGAGATCGTCGACATAAGCGAGGCGCAGCCCCGGCGTATCGATGGCGGGATCGGCACGGCCCGTCAGTTCGAGCTTCACTTCGGGCTTCTCCGTCAGCAGCTTCGCGATCGTGTCGAGCTTGCCGCGCGCCGCATCGCTCAGATCCGCCGAGCCCGGCGTGAACGCCACGTAGTGCAGTTGCTCAGCCGCATGCGCGCTGTCCGCACCGCCGCCGCCAAATGCATTGGCGAGCAGCGTGAACGGCGCGGTCACGGCTTTTTCGAGCAGATTCCGGATCGCGCCCCAGATCACGCTGCCGATACTGAATTGCGGATTCGAGAGCGAGCCCGACACCGGAATGTTGACGTCGATCTCGCCACGCCGGTTCTTCAGCAGCGCGATCGCGAGCTTCACGGGCAGATGTGTCTCGGTGCTGTTCTCGACGTGATCGCCGAACGTCAGCTGCGAAATGAAAATGTGATTGTTCGCCGTCAACACGTCGTTTTCGAGCTTGTAGTGCAAATCGACGTTGAGCTGCCCCTTCGTGATCGGATAGCCGGCATATTTGAGCGAGTATGGCGTGAGGCTCTTGAGCTCGATCTCGTGCGCGCTCGCGCCGAGGTCCAGCGAGGGCTTGTCGGCCAGCGGATCGGCCGTGCCGCGGATCGTGATCGGCCCGTTGCCGGCCAGGTTGGCACTCACGTCGACGGGCGCGGGCGCGCGCTTTTCGGTGCCGAACGCGCCGATCGTGCCCGTGATGTCGACGAGATTCGCCGTGTAGTTCGGCTTGACGAAGTGGTCCGTGTAATTCACGTGCCCCTGCTGAAGCACGATTTCGCCGACATGAGCTTTGAACGAAGGCTGCTTCTGCGACGGCGGAGTTTTGTGCTCCTCCGCAACCGTGGTCGTGCTGCCGTGATGCGCCGCGGTCGTTCCCGATGCCGGTGCCGGCTTGTGCTCATTGCCGAGCACGTCCTGCAAGTTCAGCTTGCCCTGCTCGTCGAGCAGCACGCTGCCGAAGAATTGCGAGAACGTGATACGGCCGATGTCGACATCGGTACCTTGCGCATCGTAGCGCGCGTTCATGCGCGCAAGCGTCAGCGCGCGCCAGCCCGCCAGCTGCGCGGACGTGGTGCGGTCGAGCAGCTTCACGTCGACGAGCGCCAGGCCTCCCCGGAAGTTTGCCGTGAGCGCATCGTTGGCCATGCCGACCTTGACGTCGCCGCCCGCGTTCAGGAAAGCACTCGCGACCTTCGCGTTGAGATCGTCGCCGAAGTACGGCTCGGCGGCGGACACGTCGAGCCGGTTCG
Source organism: Paraburkholderia sp. (assembly GCA_039593375.1). Taxonomy (GTDB): domain Bacteria; phylum Pseudomonadota; class Gammaproteobacteria; order Burkholderiales; family Burkholderiaceae; genus Trinickia. The sequence continues at coordinate 5,035 of JBCNPL010000048.1, forward strand.
CATGCAGCGTCACCGACGCCGCGAACGGGCTCGGCGTGACGTTGCCCGAAACGTCGAGCGTGCCCTTGCCGCCCATGGTCGCGGCGAGCTTGATCGGCAGCGCGCGGCTCATATCGTCGGTGACGTCGTGTGCTTCGAATTGGATCGACGATAGCCGAATCGACGCCGGCCGGGCCGGGACTTGATCGACGATGTCGGCGGATCCGTCTTTCAACCGCACGTCGCCGATCGTGTAGTGCCAGCCGGGCTGGGCGCCCGCCGCCGCCGGCGCGTTCGCGGCGGCCTGCTCCTGCGCGCGTCGGCCGCCTTCGCCTTCATGCGCCGCAGCCCGCTCGCGGCCGCGCGGCTTTTGCGCGCCGGCCTGCGCACCGGGCGCGGACGTTTGCCCTTCGTGCGACGATCCCGCGAGCGCCGCGAGATCGATGCGCCCATCCTTCGTGCGTGCTCCGTCGACCGACAGCCCCGTCAGATCGATGGCGGAAAGATCGGCCTTGCGCGCAGCGAGGTCGACTTGCTTGATCGCCACATGTCCCTCATCGAGCGCGATCGACGGCGTCGGCGCATTCGGACCGGCGGCCACGGCGGGACCCGTCACCTTCAGCGACTTCACCGTGACATCGCTTTGGCCCACCTGCACGTTCGTCGGCGTCTTCGACCAATCGGCCTTGACCGTCAGCGTCGTGCCGAGTGTGCCGGCATCGATGCGCGCGGCCGTCGAGCCGGCCAGATAGGGTTGCACGAGCGCGAGCGGCAGCGCGTCGGTTGTCAGCTTGAGATCCGCGGACTTGGCGGCCAGGCCGAGCGTCCCCGTCGCCGCTAGCGTGCCGCCCTGCGCAAGCGACGTGTGGACGTCATAGTGCGCCGGCGTTTGCGCCACCGTCGAGAAATCGTCGAGCGATACGTTCAGATGCGTGAGCCCGAGGGACACGGGCTGCGCGGGCGTATGGTCCTCGAGCGCGACGTTCCCGTCGTCGAGCGCGAAATGCTTGATCGACAGATCGAACGGTTGAGCGGCTTGTGCAGTCGCACCTGACGCGGAAGGCGCGGAGGCGCCTGCGGTCCCGCTGGCAGCCACGGACGAAGCGGCCGCGGCGGCCGACGCGGCGGAGGCGGGCGAAGCGGCCAACGCGCGCGAGATGCTGAGCTCGCCCGAGCGCTCGCGCGCCACATGCAGCGAGGGCTGATCGAGCCGAATCTCGTCGAACCGGAACACGTTGCTCAAGGGCTCGAGCGACGCCGCTGCCACATGGACGGCGCGCGCGGCGAAAAGCGGCGCGTTGCGGGCGTCGACGACTTGCGCATCCGTAAGATCCGTCGTGCCCGTGACGGTGAGCGCGGGTGCCGCGCCCGCCATGACGAAGTGCAGCGTGAGATCGCCCGCGAGCTTGCCGCTTTGAACGGTCACGGGCAGCTTGGACGGCGCGAACGACAAAAGCTGCGGCACGTCGAGGTCGTCGAACTTCAGCGCGATTTCCGATTCGCGCGAGGCGGCAAACGGCTTCGTCTTGCCCGCGACATGAATCGGGCTTCCGTCGATGCGCGCCATGAAGCGCGGATCGACGAAGATGTTCGTCTTCGACGGCAGTGTCGCGATGAACGGCACACCGAGCGAAAGCCGATCGATGACATGCTTGCGGCCGGCAAGCCGATCGTCGAAATCGATGCGTCCGTTTTCGACATCGATGTTCGATACCGAAAAAAGCGCGGGCCCCTTCGAGGGCTTCGACGGTTCTTTCGCGAACTTGTCGGCGATATCGCTGAAATTGAACCGCTGGGCATCGTAGCGAACGATGTTCGCGTGCGGTGAATCGACCTTCACTTCGTCGACGATGGGCGCCAAACGCAGCAGCGAAAACCACGACGCCTGCACCACGAGCCGCTCGATACTCGCGAAATCGCCGGCGCCGCCTTGCTCGCCGACACGAATGCGATCCGCCTCGAGCCGCAACGTATAGGGGTTCAGTGAGACGCGCTCGATATGGGCCGGCCGCCCGAGCGCTTCGCTCATCTGCTGCTCGGCAACGTGCCGGATGAGAGGCGGCGCGGCGAAGAAACCGATCAGCCCATAGAGCACGATCAGTACGACGATTACGATCGCGATACGGCGCAGGCGCCGCGAGTGCGTCGCCTCGCGCACCTTGACGAGGGTCTTTACCACCCCTGCCTTCGTTTCGCTGGACATCGCTGCTCCGATTTATTTACGCACGATCACGGGCGGCTGCCAGGTGCCGTCGAGCGCCGGCGGCTGCGGCGCATAGAGTCGCATCACGACTTCGAACGCGCCGTCGGGCGTCGGCAGCCAGTTCGCCTGTCGAGCCCGCGCTGGCGTTTCCGCCTGCAGGTAGACGTCGACCGATCCGTCGCGGTTACGGCGCAGCGCGTCGCGCGAAGCGATCGAACGATGACGAAAATCGCCCTCGACGAGCGCACCGTCCTTCGTGTACACCGTGAGCGTCCAGAACGCCCGGACCGGCGGCAAACCCTTCGCCGGAAAGTGCAGCACGTAACGATTGCCGCCGTCCAGTGCTTCTCCGTCCGCGTCGAGCGTCGCCGTCGCCACCACCTCGTCGTCCTTCGTGCCGCTACCCGGCTGCGCGTAGGCCGCATAGGCGCGCAGCGCATAGTCGTCATCGTAGTGTCCGAGACCGTCGGCGAGCCAATTCCAGCCGTTCGCCGACAACACGTTGTTCGGCGCCGTGGCGATCCGCTCGCGTGCCTCGGCGAGCCCGCCCGCGATCGCCTGCGCCGCGCTCGCCGGCAGACGCACAGGCTCGCCGGGCTTCACGCCGAGGTCCGCGAGGATCTCCAATGCATGCGGATCGCTCGGGGATGGCGGATTGTCCTGCAGCGCATCGGCAAGCCTGCCGAAAAATGCGTTCGCGTCGAGCGAGGTCACCGAGGCGGTCTGCGCCGCCGGGATATCGTCGAATGACGGCGGATCGTCATTCGCCTCATCGGAACTCGCGTGTTTGAGCGGCCTGCCGCGCTTTGTCCCCTTCACGCGCTGCGCTTTCTGCCTTCCATTGTCCTCGGCATCGAACGCCGACAGCGGCGTGACGCGCACCTCGTCTTGCAATCGGCGTGCCGCGGCAAGTTCGCGCGGCCCCGTCGCGGCGACGCGCACGGAAAGCCAGAGGCTCTTGCCCGGCGCTTCGACACGCTCGACACCGTCCGGCAGGCCGCCTTGCCAGCCGGGCGCGACGAAGGCGATCGTGCGCGGCTTCGCGAGCGCCCCGCGCGCGGTCTCCAGCGTGCCGGTCGACCAGACGACGTTCGTCCACATGTCGAGCACGCGCGCGTCGAGATATTGGCCGCGCGTGGCGGGCAGCGTGAGCAGGACGGGCTCGGCCGTGAGATCGAGCCAGCCCGACGATGCGAGCGTGTCGACATCGGGGCGAGGCGGCAGACCGGGATCGTCGGCGCTCGGCGGCGCCGCGAAGTGCTGCAGTTTGTTGACGCCGGGCCCGCCCGGCGCACTCGCCGCGGCACGCGCGCTCGTCATGAGAACGAGCGGATAGCCGAACACGTAGGAATCGGATACTTCGTCCTTGGTCCAACCGTGATTGGTGATTGCAGGGGGGGCGGGCGGCCGGGCGGCGCAGCCGGCCAACCCGAAAACGGCAAAGCAAGTCAGCCAGGCACCGACCCGAGCGAGCGAAACCTTGTTTCGCGCAGTAGCGAGTGTTCTTGTCATTGTGGTATCACAGTTTACGAGGCGCCGCTCTCGAGCCACGGAGCACTTCCGCGGCGCGGTGCCGTCCGGCCACGACGTCGCGCACGGCGTAGTCGTCGAATCATCAGATCGCGAAAGCGTTTTATCGTATCCTCAGTCCGTAGGCAAGGAGAATGCGCTAACGGTTGCGCAACGAAACAACGCAACGCCACGCCGAATACCGATGGCTGCCTGAGCATATCCCACTATTTGTCCGCCCCTATCCGGGCTCTACCGACCTGCGCTCGCCTCCCCGGCGGTCGCACTTGACCTTCCCATCATTGGAAGGATGACACTGCATTTCATCGCGGCGTCTGTCCGCATTCCGATTCGCAGCCGTCAAACATGACCGATTTGTCCTCTCCTCCCGACGTCTCTTCCTCGGCGGTCGAACTCGACATCGGCGGCATGTCGTGCGCCTCGTGCGCGATGCGCGTCGAAAAGTCGCTCGCGCGCGTGCCCGGCGTGGCGAGCGTCTCCGTGAACCTCGCGACGGAGCGCGCAAGCGTCGACATGTCCGCCGCCGCGCAACCCGCGATGCTGGAGGCGCTTGTCAAAGCCGTCGTCGACGCGGGTTATGAAGCGCGTCCCGTCATGCGCGAACAAGCGGCGCCCGAAGACGTCGCCGACATCGCAAAGGCTGCCGATGAGCGTCGCCGACTCGCCCGCCGCGAGTTGGCGGCCGTTGCCGTCGCGGCGGCGTTCGCGTTGCCGCTGATGCTGCCGATGCTCGCGGAGGCGGCAGGCCGGCAGTTCGTGCTGCCCGCCTGGCTCCAGTTGGCGCTCGCGAGCATCGTTCAGTTCGCGTGCGGTGCGCGGTTTTATGGCGGGGCCTATCGCGCGGTGCGCGCGCGAACCGGCAACATGGATCTGCTCGTGGCGCTCGGTACGTCGGCTGCATATGGCGTGAGCGTCTGGCAGATGATCGCCCATCCGGGCGACACGATGCATCTGTACTTCGAGGCATCGGCGGTGGTCATCGCGCTCGTGCGGCTCGGCAAATGGCTGGAGGCGCGCGCCAAGCGCGAAACGACCGATGCCATTCGCGCGCTCAACGCCTTGCGCCCGGATCGCGCGCGCATCAAGCTCGGCGACAGCGAGCGCGACGTGCCGCTCGCGCAGGTGCGGGTCGGCATGGTGGTCGTCGTAAGGCCCGGCGAGCGCGTACCCGTCGACGGCATCGTCCGAGACGGCCGCACGCATGTCGACGAAGCGCTCATCACCGGCGAGAGCTTACCTGTCGCCAAAGAGCCGGGCGAGATGGTCACCGCCGGCTCGATCAACGGCGAAGGCATGATCGAAGTCACGACGCGCGCGACCGGCGCCGAGACGACGCTCGCGCGCATCATCCGACTCGTCGAATCGGCGCAGGCGAAAAAGGCGCCCATTCAACGGCTCGTCGACCGCGTGAGCGCGGTTTTCGTGCCGACGATCCTGGTGCTCGCCTGCGCCACGCTGGTCGGCTGGCTGCTTGCGGGCGCATCGGTCGAAACAGCGATCCTCGATGCGGTGTCGGTGCTCGTCATCGCCTGCCCTTGCGCGCTCGGCCTTGCCACGCCGGCCGCCATCATGGCCGGCACCGGCGTCGCCGCGCGACATGGCGTGCTGATCAAAGATGCCGAGGCGCTCGAGCTCGCGCAGCGCGTCTCGGTCGTCGCGTTCGACAAGACGGGCACCCTCACGGCCGGCAAGCCGCGTGTGGTGGCATTCGAGACGGTATCGACGGGGCCGGACACCAGCGCCGCGGCCGATCGCTCCGAGCGGCTGTCGCGCGAGGAGCCCGCCAAGGGCAGTGCACTGACGGCGGCCGACGTCGATATCGACCGACGAACCGCATTCGCGCTCGCCGCCGCGCTCGAGCGAGGCAGCGACCATCCGCTCGCACGCGCGCTCGTCGCCGCGTTCGATGCAGAGTACGGGGAGTCCGCCTGGGCGCGCAGCGAGCACGGCGCGAGCCCTGCCGCCGCGCTGACGCAGGCGGTCGCGGGACGCGGTGTCGAGGCGCGGATCGACGGCCGAACGCTGATGCTCGGCAATGGGCGCTGGCTGGCCGAGCTCGGGATCGCGCTTGCGCCGGCGGCCGAGATGCGCGCGCGCGAACTCGAAGCGGCCGGCAATACCGTGTCGTGGCTGATGCGGGCGGCGACCCCCGAGACGCCCGCTGAGGCCATCGCGCTGATCGCGTTCGGCGATGAGCTCAAGCCTGAAGCACGCGCGGCGATCGAACGGCTCACGGCGCGCGGCGTCAGGAGCATCCTCGTGACAGGCGACAATCGCGGCGCCGCCGCAGCGGCGGCAGCGGCGTTGGGCATCGAGGAATTTCATGCGCAAGTGCTGCCGGAGGACAAGGCACGCGTGGTGCGCGATCTGCGGGCCGCGAGCGGCGGGGTCGTCGCGATGGCCGGGGACGGCATCAACGATGCGCCGGCGCTCGCCGCGGCGGATATCGGCATCGCGCTCGCAAGCGGCACCGACATCGCGATGCATGCGGCCGGCATCACGCTCATGCGCGGCGATCCGATGCTCGTCGCCGATGCCATCGACATCTCGCGGCGGACTTACCGCAAGATTCAACAGAACCTGTTTTGGGCCTTCGTCTATAACCTTGTCGGCATTCCGCTAGCCGCGCTGGGCATGCTGAACCCGATGCTCGCCGGTGCGGCAATGGCATTTTCGAGCGTGAGCGTCGTGACGAACGCGCTGCTGCTGAAGCGCTGGAAGAAGGATTGAACGCGCGGGCGACTCGATAAGCGCTAGCCGCGCGTCCTTTCGGCGCTCTTGCGCGCGTGCGTGGAGCGCGGCGCATGCTTGACGGCGGGTGGCGCGCCCGCCGAGGAGCGCGCGGGCTGGGCCGCCAGCTTCGCGTCGAGCGAGTCGGCGGCGTCGCGAATATCGGCTGCGGCACCGGAAGCCGCATCGATAAATGCGGCGAGCTCCGACTGCTGGGCTCGCAACAGCGCCCCTGTTTTCTGCTCGGCTGCCGCGCTTGCGTCGGCGGCCCGAATCGCAACGACCGTTTGCACGACGCCCAGAACGAGGACGAGCAACAACGCCGCAAGCGCGGCCACCGCGAGCCGGGTCATCCGGCGCCGGTTCTCGTTCGCCGCGCGGCGCACGTCGACGAGCGCGGCTTCGAGCGCCGCTACGCTTTGCGCCAGCGCATCGTAGGCGCGCGTCGCCAACGCGGCTGCATCGGACTCCTCGGCCGCGTTGGCGACGCGCGCGGCTGCCTCCGTCGATTTCCGGACGACTGCTGGCTCACGCGGCGAGGCAGCGCCGGGCGAGTTACCGGCAGGCTCGTCGATTACGGCCCGATTGCCGCCCTCAGGCAGTCGCCGCCGCGTCGGCTCTTTTGGGGCACGAGCCGTGGCGGCGGCCGATCCGGCGCCGGTTGCGCCGCTCGTCGGCTCGTCCGCTTCCGCTACCGCTACCGCTTTGCTCTCCTCGACGCTCGCGCTTCGCGACGCGGCCTTCTCGATGTCGGACTCGATGTCGGCCAGGCTCCGGTTCCGATGCTCGCGCCCGTCGGACGGTTGCTGCCGGCCCGATCGCGACTCGACGAGCATCTGCTCGCGCTCGCGCAGCGATGCGAGCGCATCGGCGGGCAGCTCGAAGCCGTCGAGCGTTCCCTGGCGCGGATCGAGGTTCATCGTGTGCGCCGCGGCAGGCGTATCGTCAGTCGCGAATAGATCGATGGCGGTCTCGACGACTGCCGCGCCATGGCCCTCCGCAGCCGAGGGGGAGGCTTGCGCGGCGTCCTCGACGGCGAGTGCCGCGCGGGCCGGCCGATTGTCGGTCTCGGTAGAAGCGGCGCGTGCGCGCCTTTTGGTCGTAGCAGGGCGTGAGACGCCCGACGTCGAAGATACTGCCGAATCTGCCATAGCGTGAGAGTACGGTCGCGGCCCGCGCCGCCGGTTCAATGCGTCTTGTTTCGATCGATCGCCGCACGAGCGGCGGCGTCGGCATTGTCTCACGATCGCTCGGCCCTGCGAGAGGCGGATTCGGAGGAAAGCCGATTTGAATTATCCTTGGCGCTTCTCGCGCGTTCTCGCAACAATTGCCGGCGCACTCGACCTTCGAACTCACTTCCCGTTCCATGTCAACTCCGAACGATGTAGCGATCTCGGCTCAGGCCACCGCTCTCTCCGCTCATTTTGCGCAAACCGTCCTCCCGCTTTGGCGCGG
>JBCNPL010000480.1:0-2979 GCA_039593375.1 Paraburkholderia sp.
TAGAACGTGTCGGGACCGCCGCGGATGACGACGTCATAGGTATCGTCCAAGCTCTCCACCGGTTCATTCGACGTGTCGAGATCGACTTCGACGTGAGGGTGCTCGGCGCGAAACCGAGCGAGCCGTGGCACGAGCCAGCGCAAGGTGAACGTGGCCGGGGCGCTGATCGACAGCGTGCGCGCAGCGTGGCCGGCCGTTCCGTATTGCGCCGTGGCCCGCGAGAGCTGCTCGAAGAGTGGCCCGATCTCTTCGAGATATTTCGCCGCCGCGGGCGTGAGGACGATACGGCGGTTATGACGTTCGAACAACGGTGCGCCCAGCCAATCTTCGAGCAGCCGCACTTGTTGGCTTATCGCGCCGTGAGTCACGTGCAATTCGGCTGCCGCATCCTTGAAGCTGCCTAGCCGGCCGGCGGCTTCGAAGGCACGCAACGCGTTGAGCGGGGGCAGTATTCTTCGCATCCGTGAGAGATCTCCTAACACGAATGCGCAATTTATCTCGTTTGCCTGGCCGCAACAAGATAGTTATTCTGTTTGAAGATGCCGGGGAGCGATCGATGCCGACAAACGTCATGCTGCTGGTGCTGGTGGCCGCTTTTCTGCATGCAAGCTGGAATGCGGTGGTGAAGTCCAGCCCGGACAAATTTCTCGACATCGTGCTCGTCACCTGCGGGGCTGCCGTGCTCTGCGCGATTACGCTCCCATTTATTCGGTTTCCGGATCCGCGTAGTTGGCCCTACATCGCGGCATCGACAGTCATTCATGTCGCATATTTCGTCCTGATCGGCGCGGCGTATCGGAGTGGCGACATGGGCCACGCTTATCCGTTGATGCGCGGAACGCCTCCTCTCGTTATTGCAGTGGCCAGCGGTCCGATCATTGGCGAGCGACTCTCGGCTGGCGAGTGGGGCGGCATTTTGCTGATATGCGCGGGCGTATTCGGGCTCTTGCTCGTCAATCCGCCCGGCGGCAATACAGTCCAGACGACTCGTCTCGCCCTTGTCAATGCGCTGGTGATCGCCGCCTATTCGCTCGTCGACGGAACAGGCGCGCGACTGTCCGGTCATCCGGCTTCCTACACGATGTATATGTTTTTATTCACGGGGCCGACGCTACTCGCTTGGACGATCGCGCGCCGGAAAGCCGACATGCGAGCCTACATCGGCGCTCGTTGGCGCATTGCATTGGCAGGCGGCGCTTGCACGCTGGGCGCTTACGTTCTCGTGCTGTGGGCAATGACGCGCGCTCCGATCGCCATGGTCGCCGCGTTGCGCGAGACGGCCATTCTGTTCGGCACGGCGATTTCGGCGTTCGTCTTGAAAGAGCGGCCAGGCTATGGCCGGCCCATTGCTTCCGTCGTGATCCTGCTCGGCGTGATCGCGCTCAAGCTGGCGTGACGGCAATCATCGGTCGCGGTCATGATGAAGCAATGCGGTGGCGGGCGTCCAGTGGCTACGGCGCGGGCTTGAGCGCGGCGTAGGCGCCGGGCGTGATGCCGTAAGCGCGCTTGAAGACTCGGTTCAGATGGCTTTGATCGTAGAAGCCGGCGCTCGCCGCGGCATCGGCGGCCGTGCGCCCAGCCGCAAGCAGCCGTTTGGCGGCGATCAAGCGAACCTGATTCGCGTAAGCGTGCGGCGGCAGGCCATATTCCTTGCAGAACGCGCGCATCAGATGATAGCGGCTCAGGCCGACCAGTGCGGCCAGTTCGTCGATTGGAATGTCGCGCTCGTAATGCGCGTCGATGTAATCGCGCGCGAGCGCCATCTTTTGCGTCTCGCGCCGTGCGTTCGTTGCGGGCGGTCTGGGCTGTCCGTAGCGGCCGAACAGCATCCCCATCGCCGCCCACCAGTGCGCCTGCCGCTCCATCAGCGGGGTCGTGCCGTTCTCATTGAGGCTCGCGTGCGCCTTGATCAGCAGGTTGCAGAGCGGCTCGTCGTGGTACAGCCCCGGCGGCACGAAGAGCCGCGACGCGTTGCCCGGGTCTCGGCCGAACACGGTGCCGAGCGCCGCAAGTCCCTGCTCATCGAGATAAATCGCGCGGTAATGCCAGGCTTTCTCTTCCCATACCTGGCCGCAGTGATACTCGCCGGGGCCGAACACCCACACGGTGCCGGGGCCGGCCACGTCGCTGCCGGCGCGCGTGCGGCATTCTCCGGCTCCGCGCTCGGTCATGACGATCACGAGTTCATCGTGGACGTGGCGGTCGAACTCATGTGCGCCGTAACGCGCAGTGGCGAGCGCGGCACCTTCGAGCGCGGCGTCCCGCCAATAAGTCACTTCGGAGTCCTGCGTAACGTGTGTCATATCCGCTTCGTCGTCGATACACGGAATGAAGAACGCGACTGCTCAGGCGAGCTCGATCCGCACCCGCCGGTTCCGGCGGCCCTTGTTCTCGATCTTCGTGATGCGAATCGGGCGCGATTGCGATGTATTGGCGAGATGCGTGCCGCCGCATGCCTGCCTGTCGAGATCGCCGATCTCGACAATACGGATTTTGCCATCCGGCGTCGGCGGCGGGGCGACCGAGAGGCTGCGGATGAGCCCCGGCGTCGCCTTCGCTTCACGTAGCCCAACGTAGTGCGCCCGGACATCGAGACCTTGACGGATCACATCGTTGAGCGGCGCTTCGAGCGTACGCAAGACATCGTTATCGGCGTCGGGCAGGTCGAAGTCCATTCGCGCGCCGCCGTCGGCATTGATTTGCGCGCCGGTAACGAGCGCCCCTTCGAAGCGCTGATAAACGAGCGCATTGAGAATGTGCGTGGCCGTATGGAGCTGAGCCAGCGTCGAGCGGCGTTGTGCGTCGATGGCGACGTGAACGCTCCCCGCGAGCTCGAGCGGTTGATCGAGCATGTGCCAGTAGAGCCCGCCTTCGTGCAATACGTTCGTGATGCGCGCCTCGCCGTGCTCGTGCTTGAGCGTGGCGGTGTCGCAAACCTGTCCGCCGCCGCCAGGGTGCAGCGCGGAAGCCGACAGGACG
>JBCNPL010000481.1:0-2970 GCA_039593375.1 Paraburkholderia sp.
CCATAATTCGCGCGCGTGTCAGCGCCTTCATCGGATGCGTCGCGAAAATCTTCAACAACGCTAACTCGCCGGGCCGTATCGCTACCTCGGTGCCGTTTTTGAAGAGCCGGCAACCGAGGAAGTCGAGCTCGAAATCGCCAAACCCATAGGGTTTTCGATAGGTAGGTAGGTTGAACTGCTCGCGGCAGTGAAAGCGCAACGTGTTACGTATGCGTGCCACCAGCTCATAGATATCGAACGGGTCGACCAGATAATCGTTCGCCCCGCACTCGAAGGCGACTACCTTGTCGATCACGTCCGCGGATCGGCTGATGATGACAATGGGCATGTCGTAGCCCGCTTCGCGTAAGCTCCGGATGGCTGTCAACCCGTCTATCACCGGCAAACCGTGTCGAAGTACGATAGCCGACGGCACCTCCGCTTCGAGGCGCCTGATGAGTGAAGACGTATCGTATAGAACCGACATCTCGAACTGGTGTTTGCGCAGGCCCGCGCGGAGTTCGTCGCGGATCGCTTGGTCAGGTTCCACGACAAGAAGGTGCATGATCATCAGTCTCGAGCTCTCAGTCTGCGGCGCAATGGTGACGGGGCTTATTGCATCAAGATCGATGGTAAAGACCAACTGTGCAGCGAAGATGGGGAAATTGTGGAGAAAGTGTGGATCTTGCGCTGAGGGTCGAGACAAATCGGGGTGCGGGCGCGAAAATACGCGTCGCCCATGTGGCTAGCGGAATGCACTGAGCAACCGATCTCATCGAATGAAAATCGGCATCACTTCTAAACTTTTCCTCGCGATACTTGCGGCATGCATTGTCGTGGCGGTGGCCATGGGCACCGCCATTCGAGTGAGCTTCCAGCATGGTTTTATCGACTACCTGAACGCGCAAAGCGCTGAACGTGCGGCGAAACTGACTGATAGGCTAGAGCAGGCGTATGCCGAGCATGGAAGTTGGGATTTTCTGCGCGACGATTCGCGCGCATGGTCAGAGTTGACGCGCGTTTCTCAGCCGGGCCACGCGGATTTCCTTGCGCCCCCTGAGCCACCTGGCGGGAATCGCGGTGAACCGGGGCCTCCGGGGCCGCCTCCTGGCGTCGACCCAGGGGCAGGGCCCGAACCTGGCCCGGGACCGGAACCTGGAGCCGAACCCGGACATTCACCGCCAATGACGTTATACGACGCACAAATGCGGCGTGTGGTCGGCAACGGTCCACCCCCTCCGCCCGATGCTCACCGCCTTCCCTTGAAGGTCGACGGCGCGGTGATCGGCTGGCTTGCCATGCCGTCGCCGATGAACATGCTTTATGCGGCGGACCGCCGGTTCCAGGCTCAGCAAACGCGAGCCACCTGGATCATCGCGGGTTTCGCCGTGCTTCTCGCGGCCGTTGTCGCGGTTCTGCTAGCACGTCTCTTTCAGGCGCCCGCGAAGCGACTCGTCCTTGCGACTCATCGCCTCGCCAGCGGCGACTATGCGACACGCGTGCCGGAAAGGGGCAGCGATGAGCTTAGCCAATTGGCGAAAGACTTCAACAAGCTCGCGACATCGCTCGAAGCGGCGGAGCGCAGCCGCCGCGACTTCATCGCGGACATCTCGCACGAGCTGCGCACACCGCTTGCGATATTGCGCGGCGAGCTGGAAGCGATCGAGGACGGCGTGCGTCGCCTCGACGCGACGACGCTCGCTTCGCTTCAATCCGAAGTGACTATGTTGAGCCAACTGATCGACGACCTTTACGAGCTATCGCTCGCCGACATCGGCGCGCTATCGTTCGAGAAGGTCAAGGTGAATGTCGCCGCACTCGTCGAGGGCGTAGCCGAAACGTTCAGAGAGAGGCTCGGCACGAAGGACATTGCGCTCGAAACGGAAGTCGGTGCGGAGCCTGCACTAATGTCCGCCGATCCTCATCGACTCACACAGCTGATGAAGAACCTGTTGGAGAATTCGCTGCGCTATACCGATCCCGGCGGCAAAGTTCGCGTCGCGGTTGCGAGTGGCCCGGATGAATTGCGAATCGACGTGCATGACTCGCATCCCGCCGTGCCCGAGCCTCTTTTGCCGCATCTGTTCGAGCGGCTTTTTCGCGCCGACGCGTCGCGTAGCCGGCAAAGCGGCGGGGCAGGGCTTGGCCTGGCGCTATGCCGGCACATTGCGACGGAGCACGACGGCACGATAACAGCCTCTCGCTCCCCGCTGGGCGGCCTATGGATCGACGTACGCTTTCCTCTACAGCAATCCCGACATGACTGATCGCACTTCACGGCCGAGCATTCTGATCGTTGAAGACGAACCAAAATTGGCGGCACTGCTTGCCGATTACCTGAGGGCCGACGGCTACGACGCGACAGTGCTCGCCGACGGCCTCGAAGTCGTTCCGTTCGTGCGCAGGCAGACGCCCGCGGCGATCTTGCTCGATCTGATGTTGCCACGGCGCGGCGGATTGGAGATTTGCCGCGAGTTGCGCACGTTTTCGAGCGTCCCGGTGATCATCATCACGGCACGCGTCGACGAGATCGACCGGCTCCTCGGCCTCGAGCTTGGCGCCGACGATTACGTATGCAAGCCGTTCAGTCCTCGAGAAGTGGTCGCGAGAGTCAAGGCTATTCTTCGTCGCGTCGAAAACACCGTGAACGCCTCGCAAGCAGGCGCCCCATCGTCATCGCCGTTTTACATCGATCTCGAGCGGCATATCGCGAGGCTCGACGATCGAGACTTGAAACTGACTCCGATCGAATTGCGATTGCTGTCGCTGCTGCATTCGACGCCCGGGCGGATCTACCCGCGCGATCTACTGCTGCGCAGTCTCTATGACGATCATCGCGTCGTGGCCGACCGCACGGTCGATACGCACGTCAAAAATCTGCGCCGCAAGCTGCAGGCGATACGCCCCGATGAGGACATGATCAGATCGATCTACGGCGTGGGCTATCGCCTCGAGCAAGATACATCCGCATAGGCTCCAGGGGCGCCTCCA
>JBCNPL010000482.1:0-2969 GCA_039593375.1 Paraburkholderia sp.
CCGGCGTGCTGCTCGACGCGAGCGGACTCAGGCCGAGCTCGCAAGGCTGGCGTGTCCGCTATTCGGGCGGCAAGGGCACCGTTCTCGACGGTCCGTTCGCCGAGACGAAGGAGCTCATCGCGGGCTATACGCTGATCCAGGTACGCTCGCGCGAAGAAGCGATGGAATGGGCGCGGCGCTTTCCCGCGCCGTTCGGCGAGACGGCCGATTGCGAAATCGAAGTGCGGCAGCTTTACGAGCTCGACGATTTCGAGCCGAATCCGGATGTCGAGCGCTTCCGCGAGCTCCAAGCGTCGCGGCGATGAGCTGCCATGGCCGGTAACGATAGCGCCCACGCGATGACGAATGCGACGCACCGGGCGATCGAGGCCGTCTGGCGGATCGAATCGGCTCGCGTCGTCGCGCATGCGGCGCGCCTCGTGCGCGATATCGGCGTCGCCGAGGAACTCGCGCAAGACGCGCTCGTCGCCGCACTCGAGCACTGGCCGCGACAGGGTGTGCCCGACAACCCCGGCGCATGGCTCATGGCCACCGTGAAGAACCGCGCGCTCGACAAGCTGCGGCTCGACGCGCTTCATGCGAAGAAGCACGAAGCGATCGGTCGCGATCTGGACGCGCTCGAGGCGCACGTCGTGCCCGATTTCGTCGATTCGCTCGATGCGAAACGCGCCGACGACATCGGCGACGATTTGCTGCGCCTCGTCTTCACCGCCTGCCATCCGGTTCTCTCGACCGACGCGCGCGTCGCGCTGACGCTGCGCCTTCTCGGCGGCCTCACGACGCATGAAATCGCGCGAGCATTCCTCGTCTCGGAGCCGACGATCGCGCAGCGCATCGTGCGGGCGAAGCGCACGCTGAGCGCGGCAAAGGTGCCGTTCGAAGTGCCGAGCGCGCAGGAGCGCGGCTCGCGCATGGCATCGGTGCTGGAGGTCATCTATCTCGTCTTCAACGAGGGATACGCCGCGACGGCCGGTGACGACTGGATGCGTCCCGCGCTATGCGATGAGGCGTTGCGGCTTGGCCGGATGCTTGCCGAACTGGCACGCGACGTCAGCGAGGTGCATGGACTCGTCGCGTTGATGGAGCTCCAGGCGTCGCGCGTTCATGCGCGGACCGATGCGCGCGGCCGGCCCATTCTGCTCGCCGATCAGGACCGCTCGCGCTGGGATCCGCTATTGATTCGGCGCGGGCTTGCGGCACTCGCGCGAGCCGAATCGCTTGGCGCCTCGCTGGGCCCGTATGCGCTGCAAGCGGCGCTCGCGGCCTGCCATGCGCGCGCGCATGGCAGGCCGAAGAGACGGACTGGGCGCAGATCGTCGCGCTCTACGACGCACTCGTGCAACTGAGCCCGTCGCCCGTCGTCGAACTCAACCGCGCTGTCGCCGTCGGCATGGCGTTCGGACCCGAGGCGGGTTTTGCGATCGTCGAAGCGCTGGCCGCCGAGCCCGTGCTCGCCCGCTATCACTGGCTGCCGAGCGTGCGCGGCGATCTGCTCGCGAAGCTGGGCCGCCGCGACGAAGCGCGCGCCGAATTCGAGCGGGCCGCGGCAATGACGCAAAACGGGCGCGAGCGCGAGTTACTGCTCGAGCGGGTACGAGATCTGTCGCGGCCCGACGGCGGCGAATCCAGCTAGCCAGTCGATCGGCCACGCTTCACTCACCGGCGCCCCGCGCGTCGATCGCGAGCGACTCGCCAGGTGCAAGCGTCTTCTCGCCCGCCGGACAACGAACGCGCACGGCGCCGCCGTTCGCTTCGTCCGACGCGATCACGCAGCCGCGCGCCGACGTCTCGATCGAAAACCGATCGCATTGATAGAGAAACGAAAAGCGCAGCGGCGGCAACGCCCGCGGAAGCGCGGGAAAGAGTCGGATCGCGTCGAAGTCGAAGTCGAGCCCGACGTAGCGGCGCTGCAGCACGTCGAGCACGGCCGCGAACGCACCGAGGTGCAGCCCCTCCTCGGGCGACGACCCGGCCTGCGGATCCACGTCGACACGCAGTGCGTCGACGAAATACCGCCAGGACCGCTCCGGGTCGATGCGTGCGAGCGCGCCGGCACAGCTTATCCGCGAGAGCGTCGATTCGTGCGTCATGCGCTCGATGTAGTAGTCGATCGTACGACGCGCACGGTCGTCGTCGAACGCGTAGCCCAGGCGCTCGAGGAGCGCCCGCAGCGTCTCGTCGCCGAGCAGGTAGGTCAACATGAGCACGTCGGGCTGCTTCGCCACCTGATAGCGGTTCGTGCTGTCGCCGCGCGCATCGAGCGCCCAGTCGAAACGCGTGCCGGCTCGCCGCGCGTCGCTTGCCCGTGCGTATGGCAGCAGCCGGTCGAACCCTTCGAACTGCGCGATCACGTTCTCGTTCGTGAAAGGGACGAACATGCGTTGGGCCATATCGTTCCACCGGTCGAGCTCGTCCTGCTTCAGCGCGAGCGTCGCCCAAAGCGCGTCGCGGCGGTCCGCGGGCAGCCGCGCGAGCACCTCGAGCGCGCAGAGCAGGGACCATACGGCCATGACGTTCACGTATGCGTTATTGTCGAGCCCCGCCGTATCGCGCCACGGATACCCATCGTGGTATTCGTCCGGCCCGACGACGCCGCCGATCGTATAGCGTTGGCGTGCAGCGTCAAACCGGGCAAGCGAAGCCCAAAAGCGGGCGATCTCGACGACGAGCGGCGCGCCATAGCGAGAGAGAAACGCCCAATCGCCCGTCGCGCAAAAGTAAGTCCGGACGTTCCAGCAGATCGCGGCGCCGACGTGCCGCTCGAGCCGCGTCTCGTCGCGCATCCACCGGCCGCTCACGAGATTCATCTGATAGCGCGGCGTCTCTTCGTAACCGGTCGTCGCGCTGCGCCAGGGAAACATCGCGCCCGCGAGCCGAGCTTCGCGCGCCATCTGCTTCGCCGCGCCGAGACGCCGGAAGCGATAGAGCAGCGGCGTCTTGGCCGCCTCGGGTTGCCGCGCGGCAAGTAT
>JBCNPL010000483.1:0-2965 GCA_039593375.1 Paraburkholderia sp.
CCGGATAGTTGGGGTCGTCGGCGCGCGCCGGGTTGTAACCTGCCTGCTCGACTTGAACGAGATCCGCACGGACTTGCGCACGCGTGAGCGGGCCGTTCGATTGGGCAAAGCTGAGAGTCGGCGCGGCAACGGCAGCGACGGCAACGATCAAACCAGCAAGAATCTTGGACATGATTAGAACTCCTAAATAAATGTCGAGATCGACGGGCGAAGACGCCCAACTCGGTGATGCTTGAACCAAACACTGTTCTGACGGCACTACTACCGCGCGAACTCACTCGCAAATCGGGTGACAAGCCATTCTTCGATCACCTGCTAAAGCTTGCTCACTTGTGATCATGGTAGAGAGCGACAGCTGTCCGGAGACTGACGCGATCATTTCAAATTTGTCATCTACGAGCTCGGCAGCCGGCATGCGGGCTCCTTCAGCGCCCTACAAGCGTGTCGCGTCTTGGGCTGGTCGATTTGGGCACGTCATTACGCCAGAGGCGAGCGGCGACCATGATGGCAAACCGAAAGGAGAAAGAAGGAAAGCGCGTACTTCCGGCATTGAAGCATGACGATCGAGATGCGATGATGGCTGGCCTCGGCGCGAATCCGATTCACTTGCATGGATTACCAGCGATGATTTCACACGTTTTCGTCGGCATTACCGATTTCGATCGTTCCTTTGCGTTCTATTCGGCCATCATGGATGAACTTGGATTGAGGCTGACGTTCTGCGAGCGCGAGACGCCGTGGGCCGGATGGGTGGCGGAGAACGCGCCGCGCCCGCTGTTCCTCATCGGCAAGCCCTACGACGGAAATCCCGCGCGATGCGGAAACGGACAGATGGTAGCGCTGCTCGCGCGAAGCCGCGCCATCGTCGATAGCACCTACGCCACGGCATTGACACACGGCGGTTCTTGCGAAGGGCCGCCGGGTCTGCGTCCGCATTACCATCCGCACTACTACGGTGCCTACTTCCGTGATGCCGACGGCAATAAGATTTGCGTTTGCTGTCACGATCCCGAATAGGGTCTGTGAACCAGTGCCGACTTTGTTCGTGATGGAAGGCGGATACATAGTCGACGAGATCGGGATCAACGCCGTCAACGTGCTGCTTGGCTTCGAAGGTGAAACCTGACGCGGGCTCAGATCAGAAGACGCGAAATCTTCGTCCCTTCGAGCGAGACACCGGCCATGAGACCCGCGTTCGTCAGCACGAAGGCCTCGACGGGACTCATGGCCGTGGACGTATCGACGGTGCCGTTCGCCCCGACCTTCACGACCGCGACCGTTGCATCGACACCGGCCGCCCAGCCCTGGCTTCGCACGAACTTGTCGAGCGCGTCCTGCGTCATGAACAGCATGATGATCGCTTTGGACTGCGCGCCGATTTGCAGCCCGAACGATGCCGCCGCGATGCTGTAGTAGCCGCTCGTTTGTTCTCCGACGCGCAGCGCGCCTTGACCGTACTGGCCGCCGAACCAGAAGCCGGCCGAGATGACCGAGGGGAACACGAGCACCCCGCGCGCCTTTTGGACGAGCTCGCGCGAGCCCTGAACGGTGTTATAAAGGCGCGCGAGCGTTTCGTTGACATCGGCGTCGATCGATTGACGCTTTCCGGCGTTCGCCTCGGGCGAGGAGCCCGACGAGACTGAGGTCGTCGTGCAACCGGTCAGGGACAGTCCTGCCGACGCAAGCGCGGCGCTGGTCATCGCAATGAATCGACGGCGTTCCATGGATCCTCCCTGAGATGAATCGATAGCACGGCATTGTGCTCCAAGTGCCACGCAATGTGAAAGGTTCGCGGGTGGTCTGGTTGGGTGACGTCGCGAAGCCCGGCGGGGCTGTCGACGAAGCCGGCAGTTGGCGTCGTTTGTTGCCGACGTAATTGACCGCGGCCGAGCCGCATAAGTTGCGGTAAGGGATGTAACTGCTGGTAAAAATCAGAAAGAACTTCGGCAACCTTCATGTCTTCTCATCGCCGCTATAGTTCGGCGTCAGTCGTCATGTGGTCGCCCCTTTCATCGACTATGATGACATCGAATACGCTGAACTTTTCAGGCGGCCCTGGCGCGCTTCCCGAGACGGTGCTCGAGGCGGCTCGCCAAGCGATCGTGGCGCTTCCGGAGACCGGCATTTCAGTGCTCGGCATGAGCCACCGGTCGGATTGGTTTCGCGAGTTGCTCGTCGAGGCTGAATCCAACCTGCGTGCGTTGCTCGGGATTTCGGACGAATTCGCGATCACTTTCATGCAGGGCGGCAGTAGCCTGCAATTCGCGATGATTCCGATGAACTTCGCGACGACCGAATTCGGGCCGCCCGAGTACGTCACATCGGGCTACTGGAGCGCGCGTGCGACGGCGGAGGCCGCGCGAGTCTGTGAAAGGAAGGTGGCGTGGGACGGCGCGAGCCTCGGCTATCGCCGTCTGCCGTCTTTCGATGAACTCGCCATCGGAGACTCCGCCGCCTATTTCCACTACGTGTCGAATGAGACGGTGGAGGGCCTGCAGTTTCGCCTTTGTCCCGATTCGATTCCCGTGCCCGTCGTTGCGGACATGTCGTCCGACTTCCTGTCGAAGCCGCTCGACGTCGACCGCTTCTCGTTCATCTATGCGCACGCGCAGAAGAATCTCGGTCCTTCAGGCGTGACCGTTGCCATCGTCAGGCGCGCGCTGCTCGAGAGGATTCCACAAGGACTGCCGGCCATTCTCGACTTCCGCACGCATATCGCGCACGGCTCGAACTACAACACGCCGCCCGTCTTTGCGATCTACGTGCTGACGCTCGTCACGCGGTGGCTGCGCTTCGACATAGGCGGTTTGGAAGCAATGCGAAGGATCAACGAAAGAAAGTCGGGGCGGCTTTATGACACGCTCGATACGCTGAGTGACGCCGTGACGATTCATGCGGACCGCCCCTGGCGATCGGAGATGAATGTCGCGTTTTCATTCGGCGACAAACGTCTCGACGACGCATT
>JBCNPL010000484.1:0-2961 GCA_039593375.1 Paraburkholderia sp.
TTTGAGGGCGGGGCCGACGATCGGTACCGCGACAGGTGCAAATGTAGATGCCCCAACAATCAGGATAAATACCGATATCCCGAAATGATTTGTTGCCGCGGCGGAACAATGCGGGCAGCAAAGGGCGGAAGCAGCGGGTGTTTGGCACGCCGCCGCGCCCGCGGCGAATGCGTGGGCGCGGCGAATGCGCGGGAGCCTAGCCGGGCGTTCTACGGCGTTCGCGCGGGCCGACGTTCAGTTCGGAGTCGAGATACAAAAGGTCAAGCGACCCATTCATTGAGCACTGGCGTATCGAGCGACGGCGAGCGCTCGAGCTCTTCGAACGTGCGCTTGCTGCACATCTTCTCGAGGCTCTGCCGGCCGCTCAGCAGCGGGCAGCGATCGAACACCTCGGCGACCCAATCGACGAACACGCGCACCTTCGGCGACAAATGACGGCTGTGCGGATAGACGGCCGAAATCGGCATCGGCAGCGGTTTCCACTCGGGCAGCACTTCCTTGAGCGCGCCCGAGCGAAGATGCGGCAGCACCATGAAGAGCGGCGGCTGTATGAGCCCGAATCCTTCGACGGCGCACGTGACATAGGCGTCCGCGTCGTTGACGGAGATCGAGCCTTCCATCTTGATCTCGACTTCCTTGCCGTCGACGAGGAACGCCCAATGCAGGATGCGCCCCGTTCGGCTCGAGAAATAATTGATCGCCTTGAACTGGCTCAGCTCCTCGAGCGTGGTCGGCACGCCCGCGCGTTCGAGATAGGCGGGCGACGCACAGGTCACGCCTTCGAAAAGGCCGATACGGCGGGCTACGAGCGACGAATCCTGCAGCGCGCCGACGCGGATGACGCAATCGACACCTTCTTGCAGTAAATCGACGGGCCGATCCGAAAAGCCGAGCTGCAGATCGATATCCGGATATTGTTTGTGGAATTCGCAGAGCGATGGGATCACGATCGTTCGTCCTATCGACCCCGGCATGTCGACGCGCAGCTTGCCGTTCGGCTTCTTGTTGCCGTTTTGCAGACTGCTCTCCGTTTCATCGATGTCCGCGAGGATGCGGACGCAGCGTTCGTAGTACGCCGCGCCGTCCGGCGTGAGGCTCAAGCGGCGTGTCGTCCGGTGCATGAGCCGCACGCCGAGATGAGCCTCGAGGTTCTGGATGATGGTCGTGACCGAAGCGCGCGGCAGATCGAGCGTTTCCGCGGCCTTCGTGAAGCTGTTCGTGTCGACCACACGTGTGAACACCTGCATGGCCTGAAGCCGATCCATCTTGATTCTCCGAAGAAATAGCAATTGCCGCGTTCGTGCGCGCGTCCTTGCACGAATGCGGTGAATTGTTCAGAGGTGGTGAATTGTGTTGCCGGATTATAGGCATTTATCCGGAGTTTTGCTGAACCCACAATTCGGGTCATTGTGAAACTATCGCGCATTGCGCGTCCGATCATGCGTTCCACGCCTTCCCGCAGCATGGTTGCGGGCTCCTCGTCAGGCGAGCCGTCGCTCGACGTCAACGAGATCCAGATCGCCGGGTATCAATCCAACATCGGCTTGCGGCTCTATCGCCGCGCCGGCATGCGCGGATTGCCCGTGGTGCTCTATCTCCACGGTGGCCGATTCGTGCGCGGCTGTCTCGACGATGCCGACGCGGCGGCGCGCCATTTCGCGGAACACTTGTCCGCGCTTGTCGTATCCGTGGACTATTCGCTTGCGCCGAAGCATCCGTTTCCCGCGGCCCTCGAAGATGCCTACCGCGCGGCGCGCTGGGTGGATGCACTCGGCCGAGTCTTCGGCGCGGGCGGCAAAAAGCTTTTTGTGGCCGGCCATTGCGCGGGCGGCCATATCGCGAACGGGCTTTCGTTCGTTGCGCGCGATCGCGGCGAGGTTCGCATCGATGCCCAGGCGCTGTTCAGCCCGATGCTCGATCCGAGCATGACCTGTCTCGCCGACGAGAGCAACGTCGCATCCGATATTTCCGCGAGCCAATGCGCGGCCAGCTACCGCGCGTATCTGCCGCAAGCTGTCCAGCGCATCCATCCCTACGCCGCGCCGCTCGAATCGGCGCGGCTTTCGGGCTTGCCGCCCACCTTCATCGCCACGGCGCAAAACGATCTGCTGCATCTCGAGGCCGAGAAGTACGCGGCGCGGCTGATCAGCGCCGGCGTGCCGACGCAGGTCGTGCGTTATGCGAGCGCCTCGCACGAGCAGGTCGCGCGCGAGCGACAGGCATTGCACGACGCCGTCTGCTTTTTTCGAAGCCGCCTCGAGCAGCCGGCCGTCACAGACCGCTGATCGGAAACGTCATACAACAACCAACAATCAACAAATCAACGACCACTAACCGGAGCCTCGTATGTCCAAGCCATTCTCTCGTACACGCATTGCCTACGCGATTGCCGCCGTGATCGTGCTGGCCGGCGTCGGCGTCGTGACCGCCGTCCGCGTCGATGCCAGCAACCAGCCGCCCGCCGCCGCGCCGATGTTGCCCGAAGTCGACGTGGCGACGGTGCTCGACAAGACGGTCACCGATTGGCAGGAATACTCGGGCCGGCTGGAAGCGATCGATAAAGTTGACATCCGCCCGCAAGTGTCCGGCACGATCGTATCGGTCAACTTCAAGGACGGTTCGCTCGTCAAGAAGGGCGATGTTCTCTTCGTCATCGATCCGCGCCCCTATGCGGCCGAGGTCGATCGCGCCGAGGCTCAGCTTGCCGCCGCCAAGGCGCAGGAAGGCTATGCGGCGGCCGACTGGCAGCGCGCGCAGCGCCTCATCGCGGACAACGCGATCGCGAAGCGCGATTTCGACGAGAAGAAGAACGCCGCGGCCTCGGCCGCGGCCAATGTGAAGGCGGCCGAAGCCGCGCTCGAAACGGCGCGCATCAACCTCGGCTATACGAAGATCGTCGCTCCCGTGTCGGGCCGCGTGTCGCGCGCCGAAGTGACGCTCGGCAACGTCGTTTCGGCCGGC
>JBCNPL010000485.1:0-2958 GCA_039593375.1 Paraburkholderia sp.
GCAATATCTGCGCGGTCGAAGATCCCGCGGAGATCCAGCTTGCCGGCATCAATCAGGTCAATGTGCGCGAGAAGGCGGGACTGACGTTCGCCGTGGCGCTGCGCGCGTTTTTGCGGCAAGACCCCGATGTGATCATGGTCGGCGAGATCCGCGACGGCGAAACGGCCGATGTGGCGTTCAAGGCCGCGCAAACAGGGCATCTCGTTCTCTCGACGCTGCACACGAACGACGCGCCAGGCGCGATCGCACGCCTTCTCGACATCGGCGTCGCGCCGTATAACCTCGCTGCCGCGCTCAAGCTCGTGACGGCCCAACGTCTCGTGCGGCGTCTTTGCGTGCGCTGCAGAATGCCTGGCGTAACACCAGCTCCCTCGTTGCGCGCCGCAGGATTCGCCGAACATGAAACCGACGGCTGGACGCCTTACGTCGCAAGCGGCTGCGAAAGCTGCCACGGGATCGGATACAAGGGGCGCGTCGGCATTCATCAAGTCATGCCCGTATCGGCCGTCGTGCGCGAGCTCATCGTCGCGCGTGCGACCGGCGAAGCGATCGGGCGCCAGGCCCGCGCGGAAGGGACGGGAACGCTTCGTGAGGCGGCGCTCGCGCGCGTGCGCGACGGCACGACGACCTTGAGCGAAGCGGTCGCGGCGACGGAGGCCGGATGACCGTTCCCGCGTCCGGCGTGGTGTCGCCGCGCGGCCGGTCGCGGGATGGCGTAGCCGCCCGCCAGGAGGCGATTGGAACCGGCACGCCGCCTGCCGAGAGACGCTTCGCTTGGCGAGGCATCGAACTCGATGGCCGCCGCCGGCGCGGTGTGATCGTGTCGGTCAATGCGGCGGCTGCGCGGGCGCAATTGCGCAAGCGGCATGTCGTCGTGCTTGCGCTCGTCGACCGCGGCAAAGCGGCCCAGCCCAAAGCGAGCGCGCGCGAGGTCACCGGCTTCACGCGGCAGTTGGCGAGCCTGCTCCACGCGGGCGTGCCGCTCGCGCAAGCGCTCGATCTCATCGGCCACGGGTCCGCGGCAAGCGGCATGCAGCGCATCGCCAATGCACTCGCGCGCGGCATTACCGACGGAACGCGGTTTGCCGCGGTGCTCGCCTCATTCCCCGCCCAGTTCGATGCGCTCTACTGCCAGCTCGCCGCGGTGGGCGAGGCATCGGGCTCGCTGGCCGCGACGCTCGCGCGTCTCGCCGATGAGCGCGAGCGCACCGCTGAACTGCGCGCCAAAGCACGGGCCGCGCTCGCCTATCCCGCGGCCGTATTGCTTTTCGCGGCCGCCGTCACCGCTGCTTTGCTCGTCTGGGTCGTACCGACATTTCAACAAGTCTTCGAGGGCTTCGGAACCCGCCTGCCCGCCCCGACGCGCATCGTCATAGCGATGTCCGAGACGCTCGCGCAGATGGGTGGCGCGATTGTTGCGGCGATCGCAGCCTGCTATCTGATCGCCGCGCGCGTCATGCGGAGCTCGCAGCGAGCACGGCTTGCGTTGCATCGGGTCGCCCTGGCAGCTCCGGTCGTGGGGCCGCTTTGCACGGCGTTTGCCGTCGCACGCTTTTGCCGCGCGCTCGGAACCCTGCTCGCCGCCGGCACGCCGCTCGCCGAGGCGCTTGCGTCGCTCGCGCAGGCAACCGGCAACGCCAACTTCGATCGTGCGGGCAGCGAAATCGCGGCGCGGCTCGCCCGCGGAGAGAGGCTCGCTGCCGCGATGCGAGCCGTGGGTCGTTTCCCGAGATCGATCGTCGAGACCATCGCCATCGCGGAAGAATCGGGTGCGCTCGATGCCATGCTTCTCGACATGGCGTCGCTCGCCGAACGGGAGGCGCAGCAAAAGCTGACGCTGCTCGCGGCGCTGGCGGAGCCGGTCGTCGTCATCGCGCTCGGCATGCTCGTGGGCGGCCTGGTCGTCGCGCTTTACCTGCCCGTCATCGAGCTCGGCAACGTGGTGTAGCATCCAGCCCATTCGACCCCTCTGCTCTTCGCCGCTGCCATCCGTGTATACCTTCTTGCTCAGCACCCCGTTTTCGCGGACGACCTCGAGCTTCGGCGCGGCCCTCGCCGATCTGCCGCTCGGCTCGCAATACGCGTTCGCGATCATTTTCGGCCTCGTGATCGGCAGCTTTCTGAACGTCGTCGCGCATCGGCTGCCCCTGATGCTCGAGCGCGCCTGGCGCATCGAGGTCAGCGAAGCGACGGGCGAGCCCCCGGATGAGGACGGACTGCCGGTCCGCTACAACCTTTGGGTACCGCGCAGCGCCTGCCCGCACTGCGGACACGTGCTGCGCGCGTGGGAGAACGTCCCGCTGTTCAGCTACCTGTTGCTGCGCGGGCGCTGTTCGGCCTGCCGCGCGCCGATCGGTGTCCGCTATCCGGCCGTCGAGCTCACAAGCGGAGCCCTGGCGGCGCTTGCGCTGTTCCGATTCGGGCCGTCCGGCACCGCGCTAGCGGCTTTCGGCCTTTGCGCGGCGCTGCTGGCGATGAGCGCGATCGACATCGAAACACGTCTTTTGCCCGACTCGCTGACGCTGCCACTACTCTGGGCCGGTCTCATCGTGAACTTCGCCGATACGTTCGCGAGCTTGCGCGAAGCCGTCGCCGGTGCCATCGTTGGGTATCTGTTCCTCTGGAGCGTCTATTGGCTCTTCCGGTTCGTGCGCGGCATCGAGGGCATGGGGTACGGAGATTTCAAGCTGCTCGCCGCGCTTGGCGCATGGCTCGGCTGGGCCGCGCTGCCGCAGATCGTCCTCATTTCGGCCGTGACGGGCGCCGTGATCGGGCTCGTCGCGACCGGGCTCGGCCGGATGCGTTTCGAGGAACCGCTACCGTTCGGCCCGTTTCTCGCGGCGGGCGGCGCGGCGACGCTCTTTTGCGGTACGCCGCTCTTTCACCTGCTCGGAAACTGACGTGAATGTCCCCTCCGCGCCTACCGATCGCTTCATTGTCGGCCTGACCGGCGGAATC
>JBCNPL010000486.1:0-2943 GCA_039593375.1 Paraburkholderia sp.
TTGTCTGCGCGGCTCTCGGGCCGCGCTTTTTTTGGGGGCTTTATCGTAGGTGGGAGCCGCCGGCCATTCGTCCAACGGCTCCGTGTGCGCTTACGCTGCGCGCCGCCCGTTGCGGCGGTCGTGCGACGACACGTCGCGGCGCTCGTCGAGCGCATCCGACGCCGGAACGGCCCAATCCTCCATCACGTAATGCCGGGCGTCCATCGGTGAAGCGAGCAGGTTCTGCCAATGGTCTCCGTGCCAGAACGGATCGAAGTCAAGGGGGGCCGGCCCACCCGCGACGCCGACGCGCTCGGTTGCGCGCGGAATCCGCAGAAGGCCGGAGAGAAAGTGCTTCACATCTGCCAAACGCATGACGACCTCCACGGCACAACTATCTTCTGATTCGATCATCGGGTCCGGCGCGAGCCGCGGCAACCCGGAAAAATACTTACATTCGAAAAGTTTTGTTGCAATGTCGGTATCTTTTGCCATTTATTGGTGCCTGATCGTTTCTCGCCAGGTAATATTGACGCTGATTACCTAATCCGTTTGCAGTCGATGCGCAATGGATCGAAGGCTTGTGCAGTTAATGAAAAAACCCTTGACGAGCCGTCGCCGTTCCCTTTATAAAAGCAGCGCCGGATTGACCCGGCGTGGCGCGGCTGGCAGAGAGGCGGCTGCGCCACGCCTCAAGCAGGGTTTCGGTGGAGGGCGCTGCCCGTCTATTAAAAATCTCGAGGGAATTTGTACTATGGAAACTGGTATCGTCAAATGGTTCAACGATGCTAAAGGGTTTGGATTCATTACGGCGGACAAGGGCGGTGAAGATCTGTTTGCGCATTTCTCCGAAATCCAGGCGGACGGCTTCAAGTCGCTGAAGGAAAATCAGCGAGTCCAGTTCGACGTGAAAACCGGCCCCAAGGGCAAGCAAGCGGCCAATATTCGCCCGCTTTAATCTGACTATTCCGTTTGGACGGGGCTCGCCGCGGCTGAAGGGCGAGAGCCGGCCGACTGAGCGCTCGGTCCAGCGCCGATGATTGAGGCATACTTCGATCATCGCCGCACCGAGCGCTTTTTTCATGTCTGAATCATCTCTGCCCAATTCGGCGGTCGACACTTCTGTCGTTTTCGTCGACCTCGAGACCACGGGCGGTTCGCTGTCCGACCATCGAATCACCGAAGTAGGCGTCGTCGAGGCGGGGCCGTTTGGCGTGTCGCACTGGAGCACGCTCGTCAATCCGGGGCAACCGATACCGCCGTTCATTCAGCAACTCACCGGCATCACGGACGAGATGGTGCGGGATGCGCCGACCTTCGATGCAATCGCCCCCGAATTGTTTCGGCGTCTCGAGGGGCGGCTTTTTGCGGCGCACAACGCGAGCTTCGATCGCGGCTTTTTGCGCAGTGCGTTCAAGCGCGCCGGCTTCGCATTCAATCCCGACGTACTGTGCACCGTCCGCCTTTCCCGGGCGCTCTTCCCCGACGAGAAGCGGCACGGGCTCGATGCGCTGATCGAGCGACACGATCTCGTGCCTTTGGCACGCCACCGTGCGCTCGCGGATGCCGATCTTCTTTGGCAATTCTGGCGCACGCTGCACGGCCGCTGGCCGATCGATGTCCTGCGCGAGCAAATCGGCCGGACTGTGCGTTACTACCGCATCGCCGGGGAAATCACGGAGGATCTGCTCGATAGCGCGCCGGCCGGCTGTGGCGTGTACGCCTTTTACGACGAAGCGGGGGCCGCGCTTTACGTCGGGCGCAGCGTGCGCCTGCGGCAGCGCGTGCGGGCCCATCTCGTGGGCGAGCGCCGCTCGGCGCGCGATCTGCGCCTCGCCGAGCAGGTACGGCGCGTGGAATGGCGTGAAACCGGCGGCGAGCTAGGCGCGTTGCTGACCGAGGCGCAGTGGGTCGCCGCTTTGAAGCCGAAGCACAACCGCGTACCGAAGGCAGGACGCGACGATCCGCGCGCCGCCCCGTGGCCTTTCAACGGTGCGATCGCGTTCGAGGAGCGCGACGCAGGGCAGGCGGCCCCCACATTCCACGTTGTCGATCGTTGGTGCTACCTCGGCGCCGCGCCTTCGCTCGAGCAAGCCGCCGGGCTCGCCGCCGTGCGCGACGCCGCGCCGGAGTTCGAGCTATCGACCTATCGGATCCTGGAATCGCATCTCTTGCGCGGTCTGCGAGTGCTTGCGCTATCGCCTCAACCGACGCCGCCTATGCCACCGGACGAGCAGACGTGTGCGAGCGCCGTCGCGAGCGGCGCTGCTTCGCTCGCGTCATAGCGGGTCATCGACTTCCAATTCTGGACACTGCGCGCAAGGCGTGTCGGGCAATCGGGGGCATCACGCAACGGCTCCACGCGCGCGAGCGCGGCGATCATCGATCGAGTCAGGCGGTCCAGCGCGGGCCGCGTCGACGTGGCGAGGTCGGGCGCGGGGCCTTCAGGCGGCTTTGAGGCCCGCCACTTGTCGAAGAGCGCGGTTTGCGCCTCTTTGCTCGCCTCGATCTGATCCTGGAAGAATGCGTGTGCGAAGGCGGGATCGACGCCGCCCGCGCGCGCTCGCTTTTCCACATCGGCGAGCAGGGCCGCTTCGCGCGGCGCGTCGGTAATCGGGCGGTGGTTGGCCCACTTCCACTCGGCGACTGGCACGGCGAGCGCCAGACGTTGCGAGGCCAACGCAACCAGATTGACGAGCGGCGTGTCGTCGCCGTCGGCGACGGCATTGCGAGGGTTGGCCAACAAGGCGGCGCCGAGCAGGATTGCGCAAGCGACCGTGGCGCTGATAGAACGTTTCATCGGAGTGTCGAGGTAGCAGCCGAGTCAGCGGGTTGGCCGTATTGCCCAGCGATGTTGCCGATGGAGCGCGGCACTGACAGGCCGATTGGACGGAGCGAATCGAACGGGCCCGGCGCGCGGCCGACCCGGCACATCGAGATCAATATATTCGAACGTGCGCCCGC
>JBCNPL010000487.1:0-2938 GCA_039593375.1 Paraburkholderia sp.
GTTGTACGACGCGTTCAGCTCGCCGTCCTCGAACCAGCTGTAAAACGGCGCGTTCGACTCGTCGAGCACCTTCGTGAACGGCTTCTTCCACGTCAGCGTCTCGCGCGCAAGCTTCGCCCAGAATCCCTCGTAATCGCGCTCCGCTTCAGCAACGAGCGCGCGGTAGGCGTCCATCCCTGGAATCGCCGCCTGCGCCGCCAGCTCCGCGGGCGGCTGAAAGATCCGGCTTTCGTGAAGGACCGATTCGATCGCAGACATCGAGAACTCCCTATCGATAAACGAACAACGAGAAACGGAGATAAATCCGGTACTGGCAGGTGCTTTGCTTCAAGCCGTTATGATGACGCACGCGGCGCGATCGAGCCGCGACGATCGATGTGGCACCGCAGCATAGCGATGGATCGTTTGCCCGGCTCGCGGATGAATCCCCGCACGGCGCGGTACAATAGCGCGCCTTTTATGCTTTGCCGGCGCCTTTCCGGGCGCTTTCGGCTTTAGGATTCGCCGCCTCTCGTCCCCATAGCACCCTCGCCATGACAGTCATCAAACAGGAAGACTTGATCCAAAGCATCGCCGATGCGCTGCAGTACATCAGCTACTATCACCCGCTCGACTACATTCAGGCACTGGGCCGCGCTTACGAGCTCGAGGAAAGCCCGGCCGCGAAAGACGCGATCGCGCAGATTCTGACGAACAGCCGCATGTGCGCGGAAGGCCGCCGGCCGATCTGCCAAGACACCGGCATCGTCACCGTGTTCGTCAAGGTAGGCATGGATGTGCGCTGGGGCAGCGAGAGCGGCCCCGCGACGATGGGCGTCACCGACATGATCAACGAAGGCGTGCGGCGCGGCTACCTGAACCCCGACAACGTCCTGCGCGCCTCGATCGTGAGTCCCCCCGAAGGCGCACGCAAGAATACGAAAGACAATACCCCCGCTGTCATCCACTATGAACTCGTGCCCGGCGACAAAGTCGACGTGCAAGTCGCGGCGAAGGGCGGCGGCTCGGAGAACAAATCGAAGTTCGCCATGCTGAATCCGTCGGATTCGATCGTCGACTGGGTATTGAAGACCGTCCCGACGATGGGTGCCGGCTGGTGCCCGCCCGGTATGCTCGGAATCGGCATCGGCGGCACGGCCGACAAGGCGATGGTGATGGCGAAGGAATCGTTGATGGAGCCGATCGATATCCAGGAAATCATCGCGCGCGGCCCGCGCGACTGGATCGAAGAGCTTCGCGTGGAGCTCTACGAGAAAGTCAACGCGCTCGGCATCGGCGCGCAAGGCCTCGGCGGCCTCGCGACCGTGCTCGACGTGAAGATCATGGCCGCGCCGACCCATGCGGCCTCGAAGCCGATCGCGATCATCCCCAACTGCGCGGCAACGCGCCATGCGCACTTCACGCTCGACGGCTCCGGCATCGCCAAGCTCGACGCTCCGCCGCTCGACGCCTGGCCGAAAGTGCAATGGGTGGCCGATACGGAAACGAGCAAACGCGTCGATCTCAACACACTGACGCCCGAGGAAGTCGCGAGCTGGAAACCGGGCCAGACGCTGCTCCTGTCGGGCAAGATGCTGACCGGCCGCGATGCGGCGCACAAGCGCATCGCCGACATGCTCGCGAAAGGCGAGAAACTTCCTGTCGAGTTCAAGAATCGCGTGATCTATTATGTCGGCCCGGTCGATCCGGTGCGCGACGAAGTCGTCGGTCCCGCAGGCCCGACCACGTCGACGCGGATGGACAAGTTCACCGAGACGATGCTCGCGCAAACAGGCCTCATCGCGATGATCGGCAAGGCCGAGCGCGGACCGGTCGCGATCGAGGCGATCAAGAAGCACCAGGCGGCTTACCTGATGGCCGTCGGCGGCGCGGCGTACCTCGTCTCGAAGGCGATCCGAGGCGCCAAGGTGCTCGCGTTCGAAGACCTTGGCATGGAAGCAATCTATGAGTTCGACGTGAATGACATGCCCGTCACGGTAGCGGTCGATTCGACGGGCACGTCGGTCCATGAGACCGGACCGAAGGAGTGGCGCGCGAAGATCGGCAAGCTGCCGGTCGTTCCGGCGTAAGCGCTCGGCGCTCGGTATCGATTGCGTCACGAAAGCCGGGCCCCTCAGGCCCGGTTTCTTTTTTTTGGACGACCGGCGCCGGCGCAGTCACCTGGCTTGGCCGATCGGCCAACGAAACGCGTGTCGTCTTGGCATTTGCCGTCGCACGGTTTATCGTTGCCAGTCACGGCTTCAATACGATGGAAAAGGACACTTCATGAAAGGCGACGCGAAAGTCATCGAATATCTGAACGCGCAACTGAAAAACGAACTGACGGCAATCAATCAGTACTTCCTTCATGCGCGAATCTACAAGAACTGGGGGCTCGTGAAGCTCGGGAAGCACGAGTACGAGGAATCGATCGACGAGATGAAGCATGCCGACAAGCTGATCGAGCGCGTGCTGTTTCTCGAGGGTCTGCCGAACCTGCAGGATCTCGGCAAGCTCATGATCGGCGAGAACACGAGAGAAATCCTCGAGTGCGATCTGAAGCTCGAACTCGGTTCACGCACGACCTGCCAGGAAGCAATCGGCTACTGCGAATCGGTCCAGGACTACGTCTCGCGCCAAATCTTTACCGAGATTCTCGAAGACACCGAAGAACACATCGACTGGCTCGAAACGCAGATCGGCCTCGTCGACAAAGTCGGCCTCGAGAACTATCAGCAGTCCGGAATGGGTAGCGTGGAAGAGTAACCGGCAAGCCATGACCTCAGAGCTCGACGCGCCGGTCAGCGAGCCCACCGGTGCCCTAGCCACGGCGGTCGTCACCGCTTCCGCGAGCGGTGCGGCGGCCCCCATCGGCGCATTCGATTCCGGCCTCGGCGGGCTTTCCGTCCTACGTGCCATCACGGCGCAACTGCCGGACGAGGCTGTCGTCTACGTCGCC
>JBCNPL010000488.1:0-2926 GCA_039593375.1 Paraburkholderia sp.
TCGAGCTCCATCGGCGCGAACTGGATCGGTACGTCGGTCGGCACGTTGATCAGCGAAGCGAGCTGCACGCGCGCCGTGTTGAGATCCGTCTCCATGCGGCGCAACTGGCCTACCACCGACAGCATGTTCTGCTGATAGTCGAGCCCCTGCAGCTGCGGCACGAGCTTCTCGCGGCTCGCTTCGCGCGCGTTTTGCAGCTGCTTGTCGGCCTCGGCGAGCAACGGCCGCAGGCGCGGCAGCAGCCGGTCGGCCGCTACGGCTTTCCAATAGGCCTCCTGCGTGCTCTTCACGAGATCGTCGATCACCTTGCGTCGGCGTTCGACGGCCGCGTAAGTGCGGTACCCCTGCTGCTTCGCCTGGAAGTAGCTGACGCCGAGATCGAGCAGGTTCCAGGAAAGCTCGAGAGAAGCCGTCGCATGTGAAGGCGGCTCGGAGAACGAGTACTCGAGCGATCGCTCTTTCGTGAGCTCGGAGACGCTTTCCGCCGCATTGTCGTTGCTGCGCCACGTGTAGCCCGCGTTGGCCGCGACCCGCGGCAGCATCTGCGCGATCGCGAGGTCGAGTTGCCGATCCTGCAGCGTCTCCTCCGTCTTCGCGAGCTGCGCGTTGTAGTTGTACTTGAGCGCGCGGGCGATCGCGTCGGGCAGCGTGAGCGGCCGCGCGAGCGGCACATAGGTCGCGTAGAGCGTCTTGTAGTCGTCCTGCGCGCGCTTGAAGTGCTCGGCTTGAGAAATCGGCTCGGGCTTGATGGCGCAAGCGGACAAGACCGCGGCCGAGAGCAACGTCAAGCCCGTGAGCCGCGTGAAAGAGACCGCGCGCGCTCGCGCATTGCCGCTGCCTTCCCCGTCCCCCGCATGCGGCTCGACCCGCATCCACCCCTGTCTCGCCGCGCGTCGGCGGCTGACGATATCGTTCTTCATCTCGGTCTTCGCCTTCTGGATATTCTTGGTTGACTACTGGTCTGTTAGTTACCGGTATTTGCCCCGTGTGCCCCCGCGGCTCCGACAACGGAGTGCACCATCTGACGCGCCTGCAGAATCTTCCCGACCGGCCCGGCGTTGCGAAGCTGCGCCGAAAACGCGCTGCGCCCCGCGCCCTTCAGCGAGTGATCGGCTCGATGACCGCCCCGATCGTCGGTCTGGTGACCGGTTTCGTGCCCCGCTTGCGTCGGATGGGCTGCCGGCGCGGACGGAGGCGGAACGTTCAGTTGCGCAAGCATATGCTCTAGGTCGTGCGATTCGCGGCCCACCGTGATCTGGAACGTCGCAGTCGCCTGATTGCCGAATTGATCGCGCGCGACGATCTCGACTTCGACCGTGCCGCGCGAGCCGACCGGCGGCGTACCCGTGAACGTCAGGCTGCGCGCGTCGAACTCGAGCCACGGCGGCAGCGGACCGCCGCCGGGCGCGCGCGCTTCGTACTGAAGCTCCGCGTTCGGATAGGTGTCGTTGAAAAGGTCGGACGGCACCGCGATGATCGACTGCTGTTGCTCGATGATGAAGCGGCTTCCGACCGATCCGGTCAGCCACACCTGCGGAATGATCGGCTGGCCGTAGGGAGTGGGCCGATAGCCTCGCCCTTCGGCAGGCGGAATGGCCCCGTCGTCCGGGAAATGATCTTGTTGCGACGAAGCGAACGGCGCGTTCGGATCGACTTCCCCGCCGAGCTTGTTGTAGTCGTTCGGCGCGTTGTAGTCGGGAATCAGCGGATTCGAGTTCGACAACACAGGACGGTTCGTCGCCGTCACCTGCGCCGCCAACTGGATCGTTGCCGCGCTGTACGGGGTCGATCCGCCGACCGCACCGAGATCGACGCCCGATCTGTCGTTGACGGGCTGCGAGCCGGAGCTGTCGATGAGCCGCACCGTCAGCGCACCGGGCGTGCCGCTGAACGTGCCGGACGGCAGGAATCGCAGACTGTCCGAGGCGGCGATCACGAGCGCGTTACCGTCGCTCAAACCGTTCGCCGGTACGTTGATCCACGTCTTGCCGCCGTCGCTCGAATATTGCCAGCTGCCTTGCGATGCGCTCGCCGCGTCGCCGACGATCGCAATCCCCGCGAGCGTATTCGCGGTCGAGCCCGTCGGATTCGTCGCGCTTTGCTGCTGATCGGCGCTGTCGTCGAAATGGCTGCCGAAAAGCGTCGAGACGCTGCCGCCCGTCGGATTCCGGTCGCTTTGGTTGACGGTGCCGATCGTCGCCGATCCGCTCGCGATGGGCGCATCGTTGACGGGCGTGACATCGATGCCGAGCGTGACCGTCTCGGCGCTCACCGACGTGGAGCCGCCGTGGTGCGCCCCCGACACATCGACACCCGTGATGGCGAGGTCGCTCGTGGCGAGCTGCGTGCCCGTCACCGACCCGGCCACGGCCGTACTGGACGTTTCGATGAGCCGCGTCGTCAGTTGACCCGGCGTGCCGTTGAAGTCGGGCGTCGGCACGAAGCGCAGCTCGGCCGAGGACGACAGCACGAGTGCGTTCGAATCGGAGAGTCCCGTGGCGGCGATCGTATGCCACGTCGCGCCGTTGTCGGTCGAATACTGCCAGCTGCCCTGGCTCGAGTCCGCCGCGTTGCCGGTGATGGCGACGCCCGCGAACGTATCGGCCACCGAGCCGGTCGGATTGGTCGTAGTTTGCTGTTGATCGGCACTGTCGTCGAAATGCGAGCCGAACAGCGATGCGACCGTTTGCGGCTGCGGCGCCGCTGTGTCTTCGGCGATCGTCGGCATGTCCGCGCTGCCCGATGCGACGGGTGCATCGTTGACGGCCGCGACCTGGAGCGGAATCGTCTCCTGCGCGGACGAATAAGCGGATGCCGGCGTATTCGTGCCCTGCCCGAACGTTCCGGTCGTGGGCAGCGCCGAGATCGTGCCGTTTGCCACACCGTCGAACTGATCCCACGCGCGGAACGTCAGTGCGTTGTTCAC
>JBCNPL010000489.1:0-2921 GCA_039593375.1 Paraburkholderia sp.
CCCCGCGCTCATCTGGGTCGACGAGTGCCGTGGCAGCCAAACGCCGAACGCGGCAAAGATGCTTTGCAGTTCCGACGAGCAATCGTTGTAGAAACCCGTGTTGCCCCATCCGTACGGCCTGCCGATCAATGCTTTCATCAGCATTGCAAGATGTCGCGGCGTGGCGGCGAGCGGCATCGATGCGATTTGCGAATCGGTGAGTTGCGCGTGGCGGATAACAGCGCGGCCATCGATGTCGCGGGCCGGCACCAGGACCGTTCGGTTGCGTGCGGCGTTGGTTGAGACGAGAGGCAGCAGTGTTCCGGCCGGCGCCGCGAAACGGAACGTTCCAGCCTCGTCGCGCATGGGCACCGATGCCGCGACGACGGCACCCCACGACGCGCGAGCGCTTTTCGTCCACGCGGCGACGAATGCGTCGTCGACCGTGCCGACGCCTCGGGCCTGAACCCAGCCCTGCACGTCGGGGGTTTGCACGTAGTCCCACGCGCCGTCCAACGTCACGCCGAGGACGTAGAGCGGCGTGCCGGGGCGGACCGCCGAAATCTGCAGATTGTCGAACGGATAGCCTTCGCCGGCGAGCTTGTGCGAAAAGAACGATGGATCCGTCGTCGGCAGCTCGCGCACGAGCAGATCGTCCGTCGCGATGGCGCGCGCTGACGGCGTGTAGTGCGGCGCACGCCCGAACTGGGCGACGTCCACGTTCTGTTCGATCGCGTCGATCCATTGCTCGGTATGCGCGCGATAGTTTTGCCCATAGCCGATGAGCTTCTCGCTCTTGCCGGCGTTATCGTACCGGTCGAAGCGGCGAAGCTGGAGATCGACGATGTTCCGGCCGTCCTGGCCATAGACGATCGTATCGATGAAAGCCGGATTCCATGGTGAGGGATCGTCGGCTCGTAATCCGAAGTACCGCGCGTAGAGCGCATCGAGTTGCTCGCGTTGCGCTCGGTCGCCGAGAAACGGCGTGTCGTAGCCCGGTGCCGAGGGATCGATCCAGCGATCGACGTTCTGATCGTAGGCGTCCATCGGGAAGAGCCCGATGGGATCGACGTAAGCCCGGGGGGCCGCGGCCGGCGGGTTCGACGCGCAGGCGGCCAGGGCGAGACAAAGCGCGGCGAGCGCCAATCCGGGATTCAGAACGCCAAATTTGCGGAGCATCGACAAACAATCCAAAAGAGTGGGGAAGCGCTCATCGCGACTGGGCACCACGCGGCAGCGACACGCGCTCGAGCAGCGTCATCGGGCCCAGTCGACGCACGGTTTCCATTTGCCCGGAATCGCGGACGAACAACGAGCCCGCGAAGCCGAGCGCGTTGATCGACACACCCTCGGCACACTCGGTCCGTCGCGGCACGAGCAGCATCCACCGTGGCGTCAGGAGCAGATTGTAAGGGCCAGCCTGGCGCCCGGCCGGCGCGGCGTCGGCCGAATCGCGAAGGCCGAGCATTTGCATGAGCCGCAGATAGCAGTCGAGCGCCGCATGGGCAGCGTCTGGCGCAGTGGCGAGGGGGAGGCGAGCGAACGCATGTATGAACGGCAGGCCGTCGAGGGTGGCAACGTCGCAACCCGCTGAAAGCGCGGACGAGACGAGCGGCTCGATCGGCAGGGTCGTGCCGCCGAGCGTCAGCGGCACGATCTGCATATGCTTGTGCCGCTGACTGGCGCCGGCAGCTTCGCCGCCATTGTAGAAGCCGAGCCCCTCGCATTCGGCAAGGCACGTCAACCAAGCCGCGAAATCATCGATGCCGAGTAAAGCTTCCTGCTCTTCGAACGCACGAGTGACGACCAGTAGATGCCGATCGATGACGTTGAACTTGTTCAGCAATGCAATATGCGTTCGCGAGATATCGGCGACGAAGAGATCCGGGTCGTATGGCAGGAACGGGTCGAACGGGGCGGGGGACGGGTCTGTCGCGTGCGCGCCACGCTCGCGCGCTTTATGGACGAGGCTCGAGACCTGGCGCACGACGAAGCGCACTCCGCCGTCTTCGAGTGCGATCGAGACTGTCTCGATGGGCCGCAGCGCGCCGCATTCCAGCGCGTGGGCGGTTCGGCGCACAATGGCAGGCAAGAGCGTATTCGGCGTGAGCAGCGAGGACATGATCGGACCGTTCGGGCGATGTCGTGCGATGCCGATATTGTGGCGCAGACAGTCGAGCGGTACTTCATATCATCGGTTCATGAAAACACAAATCCGGGCCGCGTCGCCCGGATTTGTGTTTTCAAGCGCGTAGGCACGGCCTTTGCGCCGATACGTCCGAGTCTAATGGGGGACGGGGCGTTTAAGCTCCTGTGGGGCGATTCGACGGATTACCGGGCAGATGACAATCGAACTCAACGAACCACTGCATGTCATCGGGCGTCACCGGGCGACGTTTCAGTCGCTTTATCCCTGTGCGCTCGTCTACCTCGATCCCGATGCCGGCTCGAGCCCGAACAGCCGCAGCAAGGACCCCTCCGCCTATGTGCGTCAGGCCGTGTGCCTGAACAAGTCGCTGCGGCACGCGGGGCTGCCGCGCTTGAACGTCTATACGAACGAGGTCGATGCCGTGCGCCGCGTGCTTGCCGAGACGACGGACGAGGAGGCACGCCCCGTCGTTCACGCGCTCAAGATCGCGCATCACGACCTGCCGAGAAGCACGCCGTTTTATGCCGCCCATTTCAAGTTCGACTTGATGATGCAGGCTGCCAAGACTTTGCCGGAGGACGCGCTGTTTCTATTGCTTGATACGGACATGGTCGCGATGCGTCCGCTCGACGCGGGACTCGTCGCACGCTGTGCGCGGCTCGGCGTCGGCGCGTTCGATATCTCGGATCAGGTCTTTCCCCCCTACGGCAGCGCACGCGTCATCGCCGACATCGAGCGGGTCGCGGGCCGCGCGCTCGAGAATCCACGATGGTATGGCGGGGAATTTTTGCTA
>JBCNPL010000049.1:0-12828 GCA_039593375.1 Paraburkholderia sp.
CTGTCGATGGCGATCAAAATCCGTGCTTTTCCGGCGGCGTCACGTAGTGGCGGCATGACGCAAGTTTCGAAATCGATGTTGCGGAAGCGACGAACCTGTCGGAAGCGGGATGTTGATGCGGAGCGCGACGTAAGGAGCCCGTAGGGCGACGGGAGACGCGCTCCGCGTCGCATTGGGCTGGGCGCATGGTAGAAAGGCGTTTGCCGAAGAAGAACAACAGGTGCGGCACCGACCTCAACCGCCAAGTCCAGTACGGTGCCGCACCTCCACATGGGATCCAGATGGCAGGCCCGTTGGCCGGCCGGAGAGCCGTGTGAGCGATCAGTATCGCATTGCTCGCGCGGCCCGTCGACCTCGGTCGACTCCTCATCTTTGGCGTTCTCGAGGAACCGCCAATGCAGCCGCCCACGGGCCGTCTGTACCTGTGCGCCCGTTGCCGGGCGCAGGTCTTCATCTGCCGCCGGTGCGATCGCGGCAATCGATATTGCCGGAATTGCGCCGCCGACGTACGCCGTGACCGTGTGCGCGAGGCTGGACGACGCTATCAGCTCACGCGCCATGGACGTGTTGCTCACGCGGCACGAGCCAAGCGCTACCGGGCCCGGTGCAATAAAGTGACGCATCAGGGTTCCCCTGGCACCGCCACCGATGGTGTACTGCAACCGGACCGTGACGCCGCCGTTGCGCTCGCCAACGCCGCCGACCATTCGGCGGCGCCGCTGCCGTTGATCTGCCATGGCTGCGGCGGCTTGTTGCTGCCACTGGTGAGAACGGGCTTCGTGCGCCGTCGCGGTCCCCGGCATGTGCGCTCCGAAGGGGCCTCCTTCGGGCGGTGCCCTGATCGCGGAGACCCCGATGACGATTCCGGTTGAACTCGAAGCGCAGATCCTGCGCCTGTATCACGCCGAGAAATGGCCGTGCGGCACCATTGCCAAGCAGTTGCGCGTGCATCGTGAGACGGTGCAGCGCGTGATCGCCCATGCCGGACTGCCCCGAATCGGGCCGCAACCGAAACCCTCGATGATCGAGCCGTACCTGCCGTTCATCCGGCAGACACTGACGAAATACCCATCGCTGACGGCGAGTCGCCTCTATGTGATGGTCCGTGAGCGCGGCTACAAGGGGGCGCCGGACCACTTCCGGCATCTGATCTCGCTGCACCGCCCCCGGAAGCCCGCCGAGGCCTTCCTGCGTCTGCGCACACTTCCCGGCGAGCAGGCCCAGGTCGACTGGGGACACTTCGGCCACATCGAGATCGGTCGAGCGCGCCGGCCACTGATGGCGTTCGTGATGGTGCTCTCGTACTCGCGCGACATCTACCTGCGCTTCTTCCTTGATGCACGCATGGAGAACTTCCTGCGCGGTCATATCGGCGCATTTAACACGTGGTGCGGACTGCCAAGAGTCCTGCTGTACGACAACCTGAAATCGGCCGTACTCGAGCGCGTTGGTGACGCGATTCGCTTCCATCCGACGCTGCTCGCGTTCGCGGGCCACTACCGCTTCGAGCCGCGGCCGGTCGCCGTCGCTCGCGGCAATGAGAAGGGACGCGTGGAGCGCGCAATACGCCACGTGCGAGAAGCCTTCTTCGCCGCGCGCAAGTATACCGATCTCGATGATCTGAACGCGCAGGCGGAGCAGTGGTGCCGGACCCAGGCGGCTGATCGGCCGTGCCCCGAGGATCGCACGATGACCGTGCGTGAAGCGTTTGCTCGCGAGCAACCGTTGCTGTTGACCTTGCCCGACAACCCATACCCCGTCGAAGAACAACTGGCCGTGAAGGTCGGCAAGACGCCGTACGTGCGCTTCGACCTGAACGACTACACGATCCCGCATACCCACGTGCGTCGTACGCTGACCGTCCGGGCCGACCTCAGCCAGGTGCGGGTGTTCGACAGCGCCGAGATGATCGCCAGTCATCGACGTTGCTACGACCGGGCCGAACAGATCGAAGACCCGCAGCACCTTAAAACGCTCGAGCAGTTCAAGCGAGAAGCGCGGCAGCACCGTGGCGTCAACAGCCTGACCCGGGCGGTACCGGCCTGCGAGCTTTTACTGATCCGTGCGGCCGAACGTGGCGCAAGCGTCGGCGGGCTGACGACCTCGCTGCTGCGCCTGCTCGACCGCTACGGCGCCGCCGAATTGCAGGCCGCCGTCGAAGACGCATTGCGTGCGGGATCGGCGCATACCAATACCGTGCGGGCCGCGCTGGAGCGCCGCCGCGCCGCGCGCGGCGCACCGCCTCCCGTTGCCATGAATCTGCCGGAGCACGTACGGCGCAAGGATGCGCCCGTCCAGCCGCACCGGCTCGATACCTACGATCAACTGACTGCGGAGAAAAAGGATGACGTCGACCCCGAACAACAATGAGATGCTGCGTTCGCGCGCCAGGGCGTTACGCCTGAACGGCCTCGTCGAGCATTGGTCCGAAGTCGACGGCTCCACCTGGCTCGCGCCGTTGCTGCAGTGGGAGGAAGACGAACGGGCCCATCGGTCACTGCAACGGCGCATCCGCGCCGCGAAGCTGAGCAAGTTCAAGACGCTGACCGACTTCGACTGGGATTGGCCGAAACGGATCGACCGCGCGGCGGTCGAGGATCTGATGTCGCTCTCGTTCCTCGACGACGCGACCAACGTCGTGTTCATCGGCCCGAACGGCGTGGGTAAATCGACGCTGGCGCAGAACGTCGCGCACCACGCGCTGATCCAGGGCCGCACGGTGCTGTTCAAGTCGGCCAGCGAGATGCTCGGCGAACTCGCAGCACTGGACAGCGACTCAGCGTTGCGCCGCCGCTTGCATCACTATGCCACGCCGGACATCCTCGTGATCGACGAGGTCGGCTATCTCTCATACTCGAACCGCCACGCCGACCTGCTGTTCGAGCTCGTCAGCCGTCGATATGAGGCTCGATCGACCATCGTGACGACCAACAAGCCGTTCGCGGAATGGTCGGAGGTGTTCCCGAACGCCGCCTGCGTGGTGTCGCTGGTCGACCGCCTCGTGCATCGCGCCGAAGTGATCTCGATCGAAGGCGAATCGTATCGGCTCAAGGAGGCCCGTGAGCGCAACGAAGCACGGGCCCGGCAGCGCAAGACGCGCAAGCCTGCTGCAAAGAAGGGGCCCACGTCATGAGCCGCGCACCGTTGCTGCCTTCCGGGCGCCGGCGCGGTCTGCCGTTCGTCTTACCTGACGACTGGACGCCCGAGCAGGCGCTGGCCGCATATGAGCTGCTCGAGGATCTGCTCGCCGTGATCACCGACTTCTACGGCGTCCAACTCCACGAACGGCTGCGTGAGCAGCGCACGCCACGACCGGGTATCCGAACGCGAAAGCCCGACCCGCCGTTCTGAACGGCGCCACCGTCGCATCACGTCAAAGGGGCCCGCGGGCCCCTTCGTACTTGAGCGAATTGCTCAACATTGCGCCGCCGTTTAAGCGCGGTTTTACACCGCCA
The DNA here is from genome assembly GCA_039593375.1 of Paraburkholderia sp. GTDB lineage: Bacteria > Pseudomonadota > Gammaproteobacteria > Burkholderiales > Burkholderiaceae > Trinickia. Next base: position 3,456 of record JBCNPL010000049.1, read on the forward strand.
TCAACACGGTCGTATCTCTTTCGAGGCATCACTGGACAGCCTTCGGCCGCGCGGTCTCCTGGTTTCGTTCGGAATGACCTCAGGCGTACCGCCTGCCATCGAAGTCGGTGCGCTCAATGCCAAGGGCTCGCTTTTTCTGACACGACCATCATTGGCCGCTCACACGGCAACGCCCGAGGAATATCAAGATCGAGCGCAGGAAGTATTGCGGACTATCGCGGACGGCATCATCCAGCCGCGTGTTTGGCGTCGTTATCCTTTGTCCAACGTGGCCGAGGCTCATGCCGATCTCGAAAGCGGTCAAGCGAAAGGCGCGATTGTTCTCACGTCTTGAACCACGCCGGGGCTTGTGGAGGCTCCAACTCGTGAAAAAATGGATCGATGCGCACGAGATAAAAAGCGAGAGCCACGATCGTAAGGGTGGGCAGTTCGGGAACCCACGCCATGATCTAGGGCCAGAATTCACGGGCATCAGACTCAAACAGCAACTCGATGATTTAAAACAATAATATATTGGGGGCAGTCCGCTCGACCAAATGCCGCTTAGATCGTTCTAACCGGGATATTGCATTGGAATCAAGAGCCCCCCTACGGACAGAACCTCGACTGACCGCTCGCTCAAAAATGCGCGATTCCCCGCTTCGATCTCGATCGCCTGCTTTGGGGATACTTGGTAGTAGCCGAAATCGCCTCGAGGTTCGTTGACTACGTAATTTTGGCGGAGCGGCTTTAACTGGAACCGGTGCTTGTAGTCGCGTACGCCAAGGAAAATCCGATCGAATTTTCCTGACACACAATGGCCTGCAGTGACGACGAACCGCTGGTCTCCGATTTTCAGCACGACCCCGGAGCCGGCCTCGTCCGGGTACGTCGCCCCTGGGCGGCATCGAAGAATTGGGACCGTGAAGGGTTGAAGGCGGCTTTGCAGTTCAGGACCGTGCGCGATTGGCCCATCTTGTGCTGTGATCAGAGCTGGAGTTTCGTCGGGCGGCGTCACGTTTTCCTTCTTTGGAGGCGGTGGACAAAATCTCGATTGAGAGATTTTTTATTGGGTCCGCTATGCAAAGGCTATGGCGCGAGCCATAGCCTTTGCATCACGCGCTTGCGCTGAGCTCATCCAGCTCGGCCTTTGCCCTGCTCGCGTAGTGCTCGACGGCACTACGGAGGCTCACCAGGTTATCGGAGCCCGCCGTGATCGTCATGGCATTGAAGAACGACCGATAAATCTCGGCGTCCCGGACGATGTTCTTCAGTCGCGTTGTGCGATCCGTCGGAAGCGCTTCAATTACAGCTACCGGCATTCGCGGAAAGTCAGGTGCGTATGGCGGAAGCTCTGCCGCAGCACCGTCCATCATTACACGCATGAGAATAAGGTCTGGCTCAATTTCGGCGGTGACTTTCGACGTCTTCATTTCTTGGCCGGCCCGCTTCAGCGTCCGCGCGATCGCCTGCAACTGCGCCCACACACCGTCCGCCTCGGCGGCCGACATGGTGTCGGCCGCGACTTCGAGTGCACTGACGAGCGATTCCAGTTGCGCGGGCGCCGAGGCCAGCATCGCACGCGCTTCCGTGCGCGCATGGCCTTCCCGGTAGACCGCGAGCCAGCCCGCGAGCGCTTCGCGTTCGTCGTAATGCACTCGCACTTCCGTGATCTCCTTGATGCGCATTTCCAGGGCGCTTTGATCCCGCGCGACCGACTCGTAGCGGTAGACCGTGCGGGACAGCTGCAACAACGCGCATGTCTGCCGCTGGCTTGCGCCGAAACGCTGCATCAAGTCCGTGACAAGCTCACGGCGCCGAGAAGGCTTCAGAGTTTTTTGACAGCACATCCTGCAGCATGGCCTTGTCCAGCGACAGATCGGCTACGAGCCGCTTGAGCTTCGCGTTCTCCTCCTCAAGCTGCTTCAGCCGGCGCAATTCCGAGGCCGACAGCCCGCCGTATTTCGTCCGCCAATTGTAGAACGTCGCGTCGCTGATCCCCATCTTGCGGCACACCTCCGCGACCGGCGTGCCCAGCTCGGCCTGCCTCAACGCGTAGGCGATCTGTTCCTCGGTGAACTTGCTCTTCTTCACGGCATGACTTCCTCGTTTCGACGACAACGCCACGCCGGAATTCTCCACTTCCAAATGGGACGGTTTTGTGGGGTAGGTCACTAGCCTGCGTGTCCGCTGGTGGCACCACTAAGAATGAGATCAATGCTCTCAATCATCGCATCGATGCGTTGAAGGAGGCTCCCCACGCTCCCGGAACGAACTCGAAGAAACTGCCCTCTTGCGCAGCATCCGAACCAGGAAAGTTCGGACCCTAGACCGTTGCCGCGACCGCCCTCAGCAATGCATCTGACAGCAGGTCCTGCAGTTGCTCCATGGTCACATCGTTGAAAAAATGGCCCCCCGGCAACGTATGCAAGCTGCACGATGCGGCCGTGTGCGCGGCCCAGGCATCGAATTCGTCTGCCGTGAGAAGCGGATCCGATTCGCCGCGAAACCCGATCAAAGGAATGGTAAGCAACAGCCCCGGCAGCGGCGAATAGGCCTCCGACATGTACAGATCGGCCCGCAGCATCGGCAGCAGAAACGGGCGCAACCGCGAATCGTCCAGCAGACCGTCGGCAATTCCGCCCAACGCGCGTAGCTGCGCGACGAACGCGTCGTCGGCAAGGTCGTGCAGCGGTGCGCGCCGCAACGGACGATCGGGCGCCCGGTGTCCGGACACGGCCAGTGCGGCCGGTCCGCACTGGCCCGCCGCGAACAGCGCGCGCGCAAGTTCGAAGGCGATCAACGCGCCGAGGCTATGGCCGTAGAACGCGAACGGAACGGCGCGGGCGTCGCCGACATGCAATGCATCGAACGCGGCGATCATCGCGGGCAGCACCGCGCCGATCATTGCGCGCGGGCGCTGCGCGGTATCGAATCGATTCGGCAATTGTGCCGCCCATATCTCGATCCCGTCCGCGAGCTTTCCCGCCCACGACGAGAAGCTCGATGCATTGCCGCCCGCATGATGGAAGCAATATAGCCGCACACGCGGTGCATCGACGCGGTGAATCGGCGCGAACGCGCACGAACCGCTCACGACGGACTCCGCTGCGGGAACGCGACGGCGAGTGCGTCGACATGCGGGTCGTCCGTCGCCGTCGGTACGCCGTCCGGCGCGACCTCCCGGCCGGTCAATCGCGCGAGCAGGCCGTTCCACGCTTGCGACGCCTGCCGCATACGGGCAGCTTTCACGTGGCCGTATCCGCGGATCTGCTCGGGTAATCGCGCGAACTCGAGCACGGTGTCGTAACGCTCGCTGTCGAGCGTCGCCAGCGCCCGATCGATTCCGGCCATGTACTCGTCGATCAAGCGGCGCTCCGACTTGCGCTCGGCGGTATGACCGAACGGATCGAGCCACGTCCCGCGCACCGCGCGGCATGCAGCAAGCATACGAAGCACGACGATGAACCACTGCCCGAACGTGCGCTTCGTCGCCATCGCACCGCGGCGCCGGAGCGGCAACATCGGCGGTGCGAAGTGAAAGCGCAGCGTGTACGCGCCCTCGAACGTTTCGTCGAGCGTGCGACGGAACTCGGGGTCGACATACAGGCGCGCGACTTCATATTCGTCCTTATATGCCATCAGCCGGAACAGATTCTCCGCGACGGCCCGGGCGATTGCGTCCTTGCCGCACGCCGCGCGCTCCGCCGCGCGAACGCGCTCGACGAAATCCCGATAGCGCGCCGCATAACGCGAATGCTGATATGCGGCGAGAAACGCACCGTGCCGGGAAATCGACGCGTCGAGCGATTGCGGTCGCGCCCATACGATCGCGTGCTGCGCGGGCCGGCGACGGCCTGTCTCCGCGGCGGCCGCGCGCCTTCCGAGCGCAAATGCCGCCCGATTCTTCTCGACGGCGACGCCGTTGAGCTCGATTGCACGTAGCAGCGACGCTTCGGACAACGGTACGCGGCCGCGCTGCCACGCATAGCCGAGCATGACGATATTGGCGAGCATTTCGTCGCCGAAATGCTGCGTCGCGAGCCGGTTCGCGTCTATTACGTCGACGTCGCGCCCCGCCGCATCCGCCAGCAATCGCTCGACTTCGTCCCGCGGAAATTGCCAGTCGCGCAGTTGTGCGGCGTAGCCGGGCTGCTGCTCGTGACCGTTCAACGTCACGACCGTTCTGTCGCGGCCCACGCGTTCGATCGCGTCCGGCGCTGCCGCCGTCAGCATGTCGCAGCCGAGCAGCAGATCAGCATGCGCGGACGGGATGCGTTGCGCCCACGTGCCGCCCGGCGCGCCGAAGATCCGGACGTGGCACGTCACGGCGCCGTTCTTCTGCGACATGCCCGTCATGTCGAGCACCGACACGCCCTTGCCCTCGAGATGCGCTGCGCGGCCGAGCAGCGCACCGACCGTAATGACGCCGGTGCCACCGATTCCGCATACCAGTATGTTGAACGGTCGCGCCGACACGACAGGCAGCACAGGCATCGGCAGCGCGGGTTCGATGCTGTCCGGTGCGCTGCCAGCACGCACCGTTCGCTTGCGTAGCGCGCCGCCGACGACTGTGACGAAGCTCGGGCAAAAACCGTCGGTGCACGAGAAATCGTGGTTGCACGACGTCTGGTTGATCGCCCGCTTGCGCCCGAGCGGCGTGTGGACCGGCACGATCGCCGAGCAGTTCGACACTTTTCCGCAGTCGCCGCAGTCCTCGCACACGCGCGCATTGACGAACGCGCGGCGGCTCGTCGCGGGCAGCGTTCCGCGCGCGACGCGCCGGCGCTTCTCCGCCGCGCAGACCTGGTCGTAGATGAGCACCGACACACCGTCGACTTCGCGCAGCGCGCGTTGCACGTCGTCGAACGCATCGCGTGAATGGATCGTCACGTGATCGGCGAGTCCGTCCCGGTTCGCGTAGCGCGCGACGTCGTCCGACACCACGGCGATCTTCCGCACGCCTTCCGCGGCCAGTTGGCGCGTCATCGCGTGCACCGTGATCGTCCCGTCGACGGACTGGCCGCCCGTCATCGCGACGGCGTCGTTGTACAGGATCTTGTACGTGATGCGGGTGCCGGCCGCGACCGCCGCGCGAATCGCGAGATAGCCGGAATGGAAATAGGTGCCGTCGCCGAGATTGGCGAATACGTGCGGCCGTCGTGAGAACGGCGCCTGACCGATCCACGTGGCGCCTTCGCCGCCCATCTGCGTGAACGTCCGGTTGTGTTCGGGATAAATGGACGTCGCCATCACGTGGCAGCCGATGCCGGCAAGCGCGACGCTGCCGGGCGGCACGCGCGTCGACGTGCTGTGCGGGCAGCCCGAACAGTAGTATGCGGACCGCGCCGGTATCGAGCGCGCACGCTGCACGACGTCGAGCGATTGCTCGAGCGCTTGAAGCCGCGAGCGGAACGCTTGCGTGCCGAGCAGTCGCTCGAGTCGTGCGGCGATCGCGCGCGCGATGCGGATCACCGAAAAATCGCCGACGGACGACAGGACGGACTCCGGATCGCCGTCGGCGATCGTGCCGTACTCGTTCGTTTTTCCGTGTATCGCCGGCCGCAGCGCTTCGGGCCAGTCGTACAGCATCGTCCTGAGCTGCGGCTCGACGATCGGCCGCTTCTCTTCGACGACGACGATTTCGTCCAGCCCGTGCGCGAACTCGTGAACGCCTTCGGGTTCGAGCGGCCACGGCATCGCGACCTTGAACAGCCGGATCGCCGCGTCCGCACCGCCGCTATCGTCGACGCCGAGCAGCTTCAGCGCCTCGCATACGTCGAGATAGCTCTTGCCGGTGGCCACGATGCCGATGCGGGCACGCGGCGCCGTGCCGACGACTCGATTCAGCCGGTTCGCACGCGCATACGCGAGTACCGCGAAGTATTTGTGCTGATGCGTGAGCCACTCCTGCGCACGCGCCTGTGCGCCGAGCGAGGCCGACGACGTCCGGCAATTCAGTCCGCCCTCCGGCAGCACGTGGTCTTCCGGAATACGTATCCGCACCGCGAAAGGATCTGCATCGACGCTTGCCGACGATTCGACCGTATCGGCGAGCGCCTTGAATCCGACCGCGCAGCCCGAATAGCGCGACATCGCCAAGCCGTGCAGCCCGAGCTCGATGTATTCGTCGACGTTGCACGGATACAGCACCGGGATCATCGCGGCGCTGAACACATGGTCGCTCTGATGCGGAAGGGTCGACGAATAGGCACCGTGATCGTCGCCCGCGACCAGCAGCACGCCACCATGTGCGCTCGTGCCCGCATAGTTCATGTGCTTCAGCACGTCGACGGAGCGATCGACGCCCGGCCCCTTTCCGTACCACAGCGCGAACACACCGTCGAACTTCGACTCGCCGACCAGATGGACCTGCTGTGTCCCCCATACGGCCGTCGCGGCCAGTTCCTCGTTCACGCCCGGCTGAAACCGGATTTCGTGCGCGGACAGCACGTCGCGCGCGCGAACGAACTCGACGTCGAGCCCGCCCAGTGGCGACCCGCGATAACCGGACACGAAGCCCGCGGTCGAAAGCCCGGCGGCCGCGTCGCGCATACGCTGCACGACGGTCAGCCGCACCAGCGCCTGAACGCCGCTCAGGTACACGCGGCCGGCCGTCGCGGTGAATCTGCCGTCGCTCATGACGCCTCCGAGCGTAGCGATTCGGAGAATTCGACGATCGATCGTGCGCACGCGGGCGCATCCTCCAGATGCGGAACATGGCTGACGTTGTCGAGCAGCAGCAGGCGGCCGTCGAGCTGCGGAACCTGCTGCTCGAGCTTCCGGTAGAACGCGTGCTGAATGAATGCGTCGTCCCGCCCGCCGATGTACAGAAGCGGAACCGTGCTGCGCGCGAGCAGCGCGATTTCGTCGGGCCACGGCTGGAGCGCCATGAACCGGACGATCTGCTCGCGGAAGTTGCCGTCCGATTCACGCAGGTCGCGCGCCATCCGCGCGTACGGCTTGCCGGCCCTCGACGGATGAATGAACGCGCGCGTCAGCACGTCGATGTCCGTCTCGTCGAACACGGGCTTGAGCGACGTCTTGCTCGGCGCATCGGGCTTCACGTTCGAGAAGAAATCGTCCTTCCCCGACGAATGAATGCTCGCCATCAGAATCAGCGCCCGCAATCCGTGCAGGGACGGCAGCGCCTGTGCCGCGATATTGGCGCCGAGGCTGTTCGCCGCGATCGAATAGTCGGAAAGCCCGAGGCACGCGATCGTCTTGACCAGCAGATCGCGCAAGCCTTCCATGCTGTATGCATATGCGTCGGCGGGCATCGACAGGCGGTCCGACCGGCCATGCCCGGGAAAGTCCAGCGCAATCAGATGGAACCGGCTGTCCAGCGCGTTCGCCAGATCGTCGAACGACGCAGCCGACGACGCATTGCCATGCAGCAGCAGCAGTGCGGAAAGGTCGCTTCGGCCGTTGCTCAGGTAGTGCACCCGCCCACTCTCAAGGCTCAGAAATCTCGATTGCATGCGTCGCTCCGGACATAGGGGTAGATGGTTGTTTCCTCAACAGCATCGCGCAAAGACCGACGCCGATCAGCGTCAGCAGCGCGTTGCCGGTCATCAGCTTGCCGAGCGCCGAGAAGTAGGCCACATGCGCGATCTGCTTGACGACGGCGAACGTCGATGCATCGTCCGGCAATCCCGACTCGGCGATATTGCGGCTGCCGTTCGCGGCCAAGAAGAGCGCATCGCGCGCCTGCGTGGTCAGTGGAAGCGACGCATGCGCGACGCGCGCTACGACCTCCGCGTGACTGACGCGATCCAGCACGAGACCCGCGACGCTCACGCCGAACATCGACCCGACCATCACGAGCGTGAAGAAAAGGCCGATCGCCGTACCGGCGTCCTTCGGCGAGACCTGGGTCGTCACGCCGTTGATCGTCGCAGTGGTTAGCATCCCGTTGGACACGCCGAAACAGAACAGGCCGACCACGAATATCGCGCTCGAAGTGTCCGGCCCGAGCAGGCAGAACGCCGTGCAGCTGACGAACAGCAGCGACATCGACACGAGCGTCGGAATTCGGAAGCCCACGCGGTCGATCACCTTCCCCGCGAGCGGCGCGATGAACGCGACCGCGATCGTCATGCACAGCAGCCACATCCCGGACTTCAGCTTCGAATAGTCGAGAATGTTCTGCATGAACAGCGGCAGCACAAACAGGAAGCTGGCCATCGTGTAATTGAAGATCATGCGGATCAGGATGACCGTCAGATAGCCGCGGTTGGTCAGCAGCGCAACGTTGATAAGCGGAGCCGGCTTGCGCAGGCTGCGACGCACGAATATCGCGGCCGCAGCCAGCCCGGCCGCCGCGATCGCGGCGAGCGTGACGGTCGCGACGGTACTCAGCATGTTCGATACGTAGATCAGGCAGCCGAGCGCAAACAGATAGAACGGTACGCCCGCGACGTCGAGCGCAAGCGGGCGGCGCTCGTCGGCCGCATCGTCTGTGACGAACAGCCAAGTGAGCGCGATCGACAGCAAGCCGAGCGGGACGTTCATCAGGAATATCCAGCGCCAACCCAGATATTGCAGGATGAAGCCACCGGTCGGCGGCCCGAGCGCCATGCCGACACCGGTGATCGTCACCGCGACGCCGGTTGCAAAGCCTTTCTGGTCCGCCGGAAACGCATTCGCGATCAGCACCAGCGCCAGACCGAGCGTCGCGGCGAACCCGGTGCCCTGAACGAAGCGGGCGACGATGATCTCCGTGACCGTGCCGGAAAACGCACCGATATACAGCGATGCGACCGTGAACAGCAGCGCGCCGAAAATGAACACGCGCTTTCGTCCAACGCTGTCGGCCAGTTTTCCGAACAGGCAGAAAAACGCTGCCGCAGCCGTCAGATAGCTGACGATGATCAGCTGGATCTGCTGCATCGATGCACCGAACTCGGTCGAGAATTCCGGCAGTGCCAGATTCACGATCGTCATGTCGAGATTGGCGAGCAGCAGGCAAATGCCGATCGAGAATAAAACTATCCATTTCTTCATTGAATTGCCTCGTGATGGCTGCCGGGATCGAAATCACTGAAACATGTGCCACCGGCCGTCGCGGTGAACCAGAAACGCACCAAGCGTCTTGCGCCGCGCGGTACATTGGCGAACCGCGTGCACGACTCGCGTATTCAGCACGTACAGCTGTCCGGGGCGACCGTTCACGACCACCGACGGCACCCCGTCGAGTCGCGCAACTGTTCCGGTCGCGTTGAACTCGCGAATCATGTCGTCCAGCGCCGCGATGTCGGCGGGCCGGTCGTCCCACAGCACGAGCTCAGTGCCTTCGGGCGAGTCGCCGGCGTTCAGAAACACCGACACCTGGTCGCGATCCGCTTCGTAACCCGCGAGCGGCCATAGCGACCAGGTGTCGGTGTTTCTGAAC
>JBCNPL010000490.1:0-2920 GCA_039593375.1 Paraburkholderia sp.
CCGTCAACAACTCTTGGGCGTGGATCATCCCGAGGATCGAGTGCATCGTCGCGTGCGAGGCCATGTCGTACTCCGTTAGGATTGCCGACTTTTCCATAGTAGGCGGCCCGCATCCGTCCGCCAATCTCCACGTCGATGCGGCCATCGTCGCAACGATGCGATAGATCGGACGGGACGGTCCCGCGGCACGGCAAAAAGGCGTAACCTGTGCGCTTCGCGGCACGCACAATTCTCGCGATCCGCCCGGGCGCTAGCAAAGCGCGTGCCGCTGCGCTGACCAGGAGGATTCATGACAGCCGTCGATCTCGAGTTCGATCAGCTGAATAGCACCGCGGATGCGTTGCGGCGTTCCATCTCGAACCGTCTCATCTACGGCGTCGGCAAGGATGCCGTCGCCGCGCGCCCGCAAGACTGGCTCCATGCCGCGGCGCTTGCCGTGCGCGACAGGCTCGTCGCCCGCTGGATGAAGACGACGCGCGAGCAGTACGAGCAGGACGTGAAGCGTGTCTACTATCTCTCGATGGAGTTCCTTATCGGCCGCACGTTTACGAACGCGCTGCTCGCGCTCGGGATCTACGATCAGATGAACGAGGCGCTTGCGAGTGTCGGCGTGGACATGGCATCGCTCGCCGAATTCGAGCCGGACGCCGCGCTCGGCAATGGAGGCTTGGGGCGGCTCGCGGCCTGCTTTCTCGATTCGATGGCGACGCTCGCGATTCCGGGCTTCGGCTATGGCATCCGTTACGACTACGGCATGTTTCGCCAGCAGATCGTCGACGGAGGGCAGATCGAAACCCCCGACTATTGGTTGCGCGGCGGCAATCCTTGGGAATTCCCGCGCCCCGAAGTTCAGTACATCGTCCATTTCGGCGGCCGAACGATTCAACGCGACAGCGGGGTCGAGTGGGTCGAGACCGAGCACGTGAACGCGATGGCGTACGACACGGTGATACCGGGGTATGGCACGAGCGCGACGAATACGCTGCGGCTGTGGTCGGCACGTGCCACGGAAGAGCTCGATCTGTCCGCGTTCAACCAAGGCGACTATCGCCGCGCCGTGGAAGCGAAGGAACATTCCGAGAATGTTTCACGGCTCCTCTATCCGGACGATTCGACGCAGGCGGGCCGCGAGCTGCGTTTGCGGCAGGAGTACTTCTTCGTGTCGGCGACGATGCAGGATCTCATTCGCCGCTACCAGCGCACGCACAGCACCTTCGGTCGGTTCGCGGAGAAAGTGGCGATCCATCTCAACGACACGCACCCCGTGCTTGCGATTCCCGAATTGATGCGGCTGCTCGTCGACGTTCATCACGTTCCGTGGGACCGCGCCTGGAAAATGGTCCAGCAGGTGTTCTCGTACACGAACCACACGCTGATGCCCGAGGCGCTCGAAACCTGGGATGTGGATATGCTCGCACGCCTCCTGCCGAGGCATCTGGAGATCATCTTCGAGATCAACGCGGGCTTCCTCAAGGAGGCCAGCGAGCGTTTCGGGCACGACGTCGACGTCATTCGGAGGGTCTCGCTCGTCGACGAATTCGGCCAGCGCCGCGTGAGAATGGCGCATCTCGCGATCGTGACGAGCCAGAAGGTCAACGGCGTATCGAAGCTCCATTCGCAGTTGATGGAACGTGAGTTCTTCAGCGACTTCGCGCGCATGTTTCCCGAGCGGTTTACGAATGTCACGAACGGCATCACGCCGCGCCGATGGCTGGCACAGGCGAGCCGGCCTTTGTCGTCGCTGATCGACACGCATATCGGTACGGGTTGGCGGACCGACCTGTTCGAGCTCGGCAAGCTGCGCGGCTTGAAGGACGATCCGACGTTCGCGGCCGAGTTTCGCGGCGCGAAGCGCCGCAGCAAGATCAGGCTCGCGAACAGGCTTCTGCACGACATGGGCGTTTCGATCCATCCCGATGCCCTCTTCGATATGCAGGTGAAGCGTATTCACGAGTACAAACGGCAACTGTTGAACGTGCTGCACGTCATCGTTCGCTATAACCGCATTCGCGCGAACCCCGAACACGACTGGGTACCGCGTGCCGTCATCTTCGCGGGGAAAGCCGCATCGGCGTACAAAATGGCGAAGACGATCATCAAGCTGATCGGCGACGTGTCCGCGATGGTCAACAACGATCCGCTCGTTGGCGATCGCCTCAAGGTCGTTTTCGTGCCGAACTACGGCGTGAGCGTCGCCGAGCTCATGATTCCGGCCGCGGATCTCTCCGAGCAGATTTCGATGGCGGGAACCGAAGCGTCGGGCACCGGCAACATGAAGCTCGCGCTCAACGGTGCACTGACGGTCGGCACGATGGACGGCGCCAACATCGAGATCTGCGAGGCGGTGGGCCGAGAAAACATGTTCATCTTCGGGCTCACCGCGAGCGAAGTGACGGACATGCGTTCGTCAGGCTATAGGCCCCGCCAGATATACGAGGAGAACGCCGAACTGCGGCAGGCGCTCGATCAGATCCGTACCGGGTTCTTCTCCGGCGGCGACTCGCATCGCTTCTCCGATATCTTTCACACGCTCGTCGACTGGGGCGATCACTACATGGTCCTCGCCGATTTCGAGGCATTCGCGGCGGCACAGGACGCGGTCGATGCGCGCTTTCGCGATCCGCGCGCCTGGACGGCAAGCGCGATCGAGAACGTGGCCGGAATGGGGCAATTCTCGTCGGACCGAACCATTGCCGAGTACGCACGCGACATTTGGCGTGTGAAGGCGCTCGAAACCGAATGATTCGGCGGCGCCGTCCTACTCAGGGTTCAGTTCGATGACGGCGAAGGTTACGGTGACGGGGTACGCGTGCCCGCGAGGGCACCCCGGACCGCTTGCTCGACATGGGCGAGGAATTCCAGATCGGGGCTCGACACGGCTTCGCGCTCGCCGTTGGCGGTCTTGACGAGGAGCCGGTGC
>JBCNPL010000491.1:0-2912 GCA_039593375.1 Paraburkholderia sp.
CTGCGGCGCGTGTTGGTGGCGCTGCACCGACGTGGGCACTCGCACGGTAGTCGCGATCCGGCTAATCGAAGAGGACCCGGTTTGGTACAAAGGTCCGCCCTACATAGTGGAAGAAGTCGTGCTCGACGAGCGTGACTTGGAAGACGCACATCTGACCGAAGAAGCCCATATTCGCGCGTCGATCGACGCCCATCGTTCCTCGGGACATCCGGGTTTCCCGCTTGAGGCTGTGAGCCGAATGATGGACGAACGACTAGACGTGGAACCCTATCCGAGAAAGCGTCTGCTCGAGTTTGACCGGGTCCGGGCGGATGGCGAGATTTTCCATCCTTATGCCGCCCGGAAGGATGACATCGGTTGGGTAATCCAACTTTATCTACCCTTTACGCAAGAGTGGGCCGAACTCGCGGAGGCCGAATTCCTCGCACTCCCGCTATCCACACCCGAGGTAGTCCGGCAGCGTGCGGACTCTCTTACTGCGCACGCGGCACGAGGTCTTCAGCGACGTAAGTAGACGCGATGCGGACGAACTCACCATCCGCCAAACAATCGGTCTAGCGCCGAAACGATTTCGTCCTGCCGATGTGCGAGCGAGCTAACCGGTTTAGTCAGCACGCTACGTGGAACTGCGGCAAGCGTCGGGGTATCGAGCATGCACTCGATACCCTCGATGGTGAAGACGGGGATCAGGTCGGGCGGCAGCGGTACGGGGGCGATCCGGTCCAACCGGCGGAGCGGAATCACCACGCGGGTTGCCAGTCCGGATAGATGATTTCCTTGGACCTCGACAACATATGGCGTACCCGGATGTCCTCCGGGACTGGGGAATACGTCGAATCGCGCCATCAGAACGTTCGATACTGAGCGAGCGGCAGGCCATCGCGCTCGACCATCTCGTTGTACGCCTGGATAAAGTCCGCGTATTTGATCGCCCACTGGCGATCCTTCTCAGCTTGTACTGCCTGCCGAATTGCCCGTTCGCACGTCTGCGAAAAATTGATCCCGAGTTCCTTCGCGTCCTTGTAGACGTCCTCGGGCAGGCTGATGTTGGTAGCCCGGCGCGGGATTGTGTCGGTTGCCGTGCGTCGCATGTTTTCCCCTTTATGTGGGAGTCTATGCGCATTATAACGCACATGAAACTTGCTGCATCCGCCTGGATGGCCGCACAGTGACGGCCTCGGGTCAACCCCGATTGCGACGGGCGATCGGTGCGTTTATCTTTCTACATCATACGTATGACCTAGAGAGAGACGATGACGACCCTACACCGGCAGGTGCTGAATCGGATGGGCGAGCAGATTTGCTCAGGCCAGTTGGCGCCCGGCGATGTTCTCCCGTCCGAAGACGAGCTGGCAGAACGGTTGCAAGTGAGCCGCATCACTATCCGCGAGACGGTCAAATCACTGTCGGCGAAGGGCATGTTGCAGGTACGTCGTCGCTATGGCACGGTCGTGCTGCCGCGCTCGCAATGGCAGTTGTTCGATCCCGATGTCATCACGTGGCGCGCACGCGCGGGCGCGGTCGATGAGGCGCTGATCCAGGATTTGATGGAACTCCGCCTGATCATCGAGCCCAACGCGGCCAAACTCGCGGCGAAACGCGCAACCGACGAGGACCGCATCGCAATCCGGCGCGCGTACCAGGCCATGGAGCGTGCGGTCGCCGGCCACGGGGAATATGTGCCCGCCGATCTCGCGTTTCACGGCGCGATCCTCACCGCGTGCCACAACCAGTTCGTCCAGCAGATGCAGAACGCGTTGTCGTCCATCTTGCGGACTAGCTTCGAGCTCAGCTCCGAGATCGCCGGTGGTCCGTCCCGTTCGCTGCCGATGCACGAAGCGCTTTGCATCGCGATCGAAAAAGGCGATCCGGCGGCGGCGGAAGAAGCGGTGCTCACGCTCATCAGGCGAGCCGAGCAGGACTTCGAAGATCGCGCGGCACTGAATCGCGCCGACACGGACAAACCCGCCTGACACCTTGACCGCGGATTCGGCATCGATGTCATCGCGACCGGTGGCACGGTCGCGAGGGCGCGCTCGCGCCGTAATGGCGGCTATCGAGAGGAGTACAAGCCAATGGCTTCATTATTCGACCTGAGCGGCCGCACGGCGCTCGTTACCGGTTCGGCGCGCGGCATCGGCTTCGCGCTCGCGGAAGGGCTCGCGACGGCAGGCGCGCGAGTGATCGTGAACGGAACGCAGGCCAATACGGTCGCTGCCGCGGTTGATGTTCTCGCCGGCAAAGGCTTTGACGCGCTAGGCGTCGCGTTCGACGTGACCGACGAGCACGCCGTCGCCGACGCATTCGCGCAATGGGACCAGGATGGCGTGCAGATCGACATCGTCGTCAACAACGCCGGCATTCAGTTTCGCAAGCCCCTGGTCGAACTCGAACTGAGCGATTGGCAGCGCGTCATCGAAACCAATCTGACGAGCGCGTTCATCGTCGCAAAGCAGGCCGCGCGGCGCATGATCGCGCGCGGCGCGGGCGGCAAGATCATCAATATCGGCTCGCTCACGAGCGAAGCCGCGCGCGCGACGGTCGGCGCGTACACGGCGGCCAAGGGTGGCATCAAGATGTTGACCCGTGCGATGAGCGCCGAGTGGGCATCGGCGAACATCCAGGCGAACGCGATCGGTCCGGGCTACATCCTGACCGATATGAACAAGCCGCTCGTCGAGAACCCGACGTTCGATGCGTGGGTCCGGAGCAGCAATCCTGCGCAACGCTGGGGCAAGCCTGAGGAACTCGTCGGCACGGCGGTGTACCTCGCGTCGGCGGCATCGAGCTATGTGAACGGCCAGATCATTTACGTCGACGGCGGCTGGCTCGCCGTCCTTTGAAAGCCGTTTCGCGCCGAGAAGATCAAGACAAAGGGCGTCCCGCGTGAAAACGAAACGTCCTCACGCCGC
>JBCNPL010000492.1:0-2911 GCA_039593375.1 Paraburkholderia sp.
GATGGCCCCGGAGGCCGGCAGGGCGTCCGCGCCCGCATCCGCCACACGAGCCAGCCGCTCGCGCAGCTCCGCGCGGATATCGGTGGCCGAGACGTCGAGCGCGAGCGTCGCATCGATGAGCAAGTGGCCGCTCGGCGTTGCGCTCAGCACCGCGGCGCTCGCCTCGCGTGACGCAAGCTCGCGCGCGAGCGCAGGCGGCGCCGAGCTCAGGTCGAAACCGGGCCGCGTGGCGGCACAGATATGCGCGAAGTCGAAAAGGCGCCGCCAATCGCGCCAGGTATCGAGCCGCAAGAGTTGATCCGCGCCTATCAACAGTGATAGCGACGCCTCCGCGCCTTCGCGCGCGCGCCAGCGCTCGAGCGTTTCGACCGTGTAGGTCGGCCCCGAGTGTTCGATTTCGTCGGTGGCGACGGTGACGGTCGTCCCGGGCAGAATAAACGAAGCGGCCGCCGCGCGCGTCATCGCGAGCCGGTGATGCGCATCGCTGACGTCGGACTTCTGCCACGGCTGCCCCGCCGGCAGCAGGATGAGCTCGGTCAACCGCAGCAGCTCGGCGAAGCGTCGCGCAAGCGCGAGATGTCCGTTGTGGATCGGATCGAAGGTGCCCCCGAGCAGCCCCACGCGGCGCGGCAGCGAAGGCGGCGCGTCGTCCCGCGCGAGCGGGGAGGCGCCGGCGGTCGAGTTCGTCGGACCCGAGGGACCGGCTGTGCTGGCTTGGGAGCGAGTCGGCGAATTCAGGGCGGATCCTTTAGTCGAGCCAATCGCGCGGCTTCAGAAAGTCGCTGGCGAGGCGGGCCTCGGTTGTGCCCGGCTCGGGTTGCCAGTTATAGCGCCAATTGGCGACAGGCGGCATCGAGAGCAGGATCGACTCGGTCCGTCCTCCGCTTTGGAGCCCGAACAGGGTACCGCGATCATAGACGAGGTTGAATTCCACATAGCGCCCGCGCCGGTAGCCCTGGAATGCTCGCTCGCGCTCGCCGTACGGCATCTCGCGCCTTTTCTCGAGGATCGGCAGATAGGCGGCGAGGAATGCATCGCCGACGCTTTTCATCATCTCGAACGAGCGCGCGAAGCCGAGCTCCTCGAAGTCGTCGAAGAAAATCCCGCCGACGCCGCGCGTTTCGCCACGGTGCTTCAGAAAGAAGTACTCGTCGCACCAGCGCTTGAAGCGCGGGTAGAGATCGGCGCCGAACGGGGCCAGCGCGTCGCGGCACACTCCATGAAAATGACGCGCATCGTCCTCGTAACCGTAGGTCGGGGTGAGGTCCATGCCGCCACCGAACCAGAAGATGGGTGCCTCGCCGGCCTTCGTCGCGGTGAGGAATCGCACGTTCATGTGCACGGTCGGGCAATGCGGATTGCGCGGATGCATGACGAGCGAGACACCCATCGCCTCGAAGCCGCGTCCGGCGAGCTGCGGCCGCGCGGCGCTGGCCGAGGGCGGCAGTGCGTCGCCGGCCACGTCGGAAAATCCGATGCCGCCGCGCTCGATCAGCTCGCCGTCTTCGAGGATCGCCGTGATCCCGCCGCCGCGCAGCCGTTCGCCCGTCGGCCGCTGCCAGGCGTCGGCGACGAACGCCTTGCCGTCGAGCGCACCGATCGCTTCGGCGATGCGCGTTTGCAGGTTCCGCAGATAAGTGCGGACGGGCGTGACGTCGAAGGCGGAGTCAGTCATCGTTCGATGCGGGTGAGGGCGTGCGTTGAGCGGCTCAATGCTTTCGGTTGATCGCGCGGTAACCGATGTCGCGGCGGTACTGCATGCCGTCGAACGAAATCTGGTTGATCGCCTCGTACGCGGCCGATTGCGCGCCGCGCACCGAGTCGTGCAGTCCCACGACGCAGAGCACGCGCCCGCCCGATGTGACGAGCTTGCCGTCGACGAGTGCCGTACCCGCATGGAACGTCACGGCATGCTCCGTTTCAGCCGGGATGTCGTTGATGCGGTCGCCCTTGCGCGGCGCATCGGGGTAGCCGTGCGCGGCCAGCACGACGCCGAGTGCCGTGCGGCGATCCCATGCGAGCTCGACGGTATCGAGCGTGCCGGCGATCGCTTGCTCGAGCACCCTCGAGAAATCGCCCTTCAGGCGCGCCATGATCGGCTGCGTTTCGGGGTCGCCCATGCGGCAATTGAACTCGAGCGTCTTCGGATTGCCGTCCTCGTCGATCATGAGGCCGGCGTAGAGGAAGCCCGTGTAGCGAATGCCTTCCTTTTCCATGCCGCGCACGGTCGGCAGAATGATCTCGCGCATCACGCGCGCATGGAGCTGCGGTGTCACGATCGGCGCCGGCGAATAGGCGCCCATGCCGCCCGTGTTCGGACCCGCGTCGTCGTCGAGCAGCCGCTTGTGGTCCTGGCTCGACGCGAGCGCGAGCACGTGCTTGCCGTCGACCATCACGATAAAGCTCGCTTCCTCGCCGGCAAGGAATTCCTCGATGACGACGCGCGCACCGGCATCGCCGAGCTTGTTGTCGGCCAGCATCATGTCGACGGCGGCATGCGCTTCCTCGAGCGTCGCCGCGACGACGACGCCCTTGCCCGCGGCGAGCCCGTCGGCCTTGATGACGATCGGCGCGCCCTTCGCGTCGAGGTAGGCGTGCGCGGATGCAGCGTCGGAGAACGTTTCGTACTCGGCCGTCGGAATCCCGTGGCGCTTCATGAACGCTTTGGCGAAGTCCTTCGAGCTTTCGAGCTGGGCGGCTTCCTTCGTCGGGCCGAAGATCTTGAGGCCGCGCTGGCGAAAGAGATTGACGATGCCGCCCGCGAGCGGCGCTTCGGGGCCGACGACGGTGAACGCGACCTGCTCGTTCTCGGCGAAATCGGCAAGCGCCTCGAGATCGGTGATGGCGATGTTGCGCAGGCGTTCGTCCTGCGCCGTGCCGCCGTTGCCGGGCGCGACATAGACGATCTGTA
>JBCNPL010000493.1:0-2909 GCA_039593375.1 Paraburkholderia sp.
CCTTCGATTTCGTCATTCGATTCGCCGCCGACAATGCGCTGCCCGTGGAAACGCGATACCGTGCGGGCAGCGACAAAGCGGATGACCTCGATCAGGCTGGCGCGCAGATCACGTGCGGCGCCGTATAGGACGTCGGGTAGGCGGAAGTCGGGCCGCTCAGAAGGCGCAGCGGCTGCGTGGCCAGAACGTCGGCTTGGCGTTGCTCGGTTGTGCTGAGCGCGGCGCCGCCGACACCGGGGGGCAGTAGCTGGTTGACGGCGCATGAGAGCGTCTTTCCGTCAGGGAGCTGAACCGTCGTCGTGTAGACCGAGTCTGGGGTGGGGCCGTCGAACGCGGAGTCGGGCGTGGGCTCGGCGAAGGCGAAATTCGCCTCGACGCAGGCGAAAGCGGCGGCCGCGGCGATGAGAGTCAAGGATCTAGCAGACATGATGCGTCCTCCCCGGTGGTGGATACGCATCCGTTGGACTTGCGCCGGCGCGCCCCATTGCGCCGCGTCCGGAAAGACTGCGTTGTGGGATTCGGATTTCGCGCGGCGTTATTCCGGTGCGAAAAATGCCTTTCACAAGTCGCCGATCCGCTGCTAGAGTCGATATCCCTTTTTCTTCGGACAAGAGGTATCGATGAAGCTGATCGGCATGCTGGATTCTCCCTACGTGCGCCGCGTGGCGATTTCGCTGAGGTTGCTCGGCATCGAATTCGAGCATCGCCCCGTGTCGGTGTTTCGGCACTTCGATGAATTCGCGGCGCTCAACCCCGTCGTCAAGGCGCCGACCTTGATCGAGGACAGCGGACCGCTGCTCATCGATTCGAGCCTGATTCTCGACCACATCGATCATAAGTTCGCACCCGAAAAGAGGCTGATGCCGCAGGAGCCGGCTGCGCGTCAGCGCGCGCTCCATCTGACGGGTATCGCGCTCGCGGCGGCCGAGAAAACGGTGCAGATCGTCTATGAAAAGGAGCTGCGGCCCGAGGACAAGCAGCACCAGCCGTGGCTCGACCGCGTGAGCGGGCAGCTTGCCGCCGCTTACGACATGCTGGAGCGAGAAGTGGCCGCCGGCAACGCCACGCAATGGCTGATGGGC
The DNA here is from genome assembly GCA_039593375.1 of Paraburkholderia sp. Lineage (GTDB taxonomy): Bacteria > Pseudomonadota > Gammaproteobacteria > Burkholderiales > Burkholderiaceae > Trinickia. The sequence continues at coordinate 1,083 of JBCNPL010000493.1, forward strand.
GAGCGGATGATGCAGCCGGACGTCACCGTGGCCGTGGTCTGGCGGTTTACGCAGTTCATCCTGCCCGGCAAGGTCGATCCGGGACGTTATCCGGCGCTCGCGCGCTTCTCGGCGCGGGCAGAGGCGTTGCCCGAGTTCGTCGCCACGCCGCTGGAATGACGCGAACGGCGCGGCGGATCGATGATTCCGCATGCGCTACCGGGCGACGATAGCGCCATAATGTGCGCATGAACCCCTCTCGAGGCACCGTCCGCATCGGCCTGATTTCGGACACGCACAACCTGTTGCGATCCGAGGCCCTGCAATGGCTGTCCGGCTGCGACGCGATCGTGCATGCCGGCGATGTCTGCGCGCCTCACGTCCTCGAAGCGCTGACTCGCATCGCTCCCGTCACGGCCGTGCGCGGCAACAACGACATCGGCTCCTGGGCCGACGTTCTGCCGGGGGAAACGACGCTGGCCGTCGCCGGAATCTCGATCCATATCGTTCACGATCTCGCCGATCTCAGCGTCGACCCGAGCGCCGAAGGGATCGACGTCGTCGTGACCGGGCATTCGCACAAGCCCTCCGTCGGCATGCGCGACGGCGTGCTCTTCGTCAATCCCGGCAGCGCGGGTCCGCGCCGGTTCAAGCTGCCGATTTCGGCAGGCGTGCTCCTCGTCGAAAACGGGCGGCCTCGCGCCGAGTTGCGAACGCTCGTCGTCTGAACATCGAAAAAGGAAAGCCGGCGCGCGGATGCTCCGCGAGCCGGCCTTCGTTCGATGCGTTTGCGAGCGCGCGGCGTCAGCCTTGCGTCGGCGGCACGTAACCGGAGGCTTGATCGGCGCCTTCGCCGAAGAAGAACTTCTCGGTCTGCTTCATCAAGTATTGCCGCGCACGTGGATCGGCCATGTTCAGCCGGTTCTCGTTGATCAGCATCGTCTGATGCTTGAGCCAGGCCTGCCAGGCTTCCTTCGAGATATGTTCGTAGATGCGCTTGCCGAGTTCGCCCGGCAGCGGCGGAAAATCGAGGCCTTCGGCTTCCTTGCCGAGCTTCGCGCATTGAACCATGCGGGTCATCGTCAGTTTCTCCTGATCGTCGATTGTTGGGGGCGGGCGCCGCGCTCAGAGCTGCTTCATCAGCACGAGCGACTTGCGCTGCCAGTTGTAGAGACGCCGACGATCCTCGGGCAGATCGTCCACGCTGGCCTTCACGAAGCCGCGCTTCAGGAACCAGTGCTCGGTGCGAGTCGTCAGCACGAAGATGCGCGTCAAGCCGCGCGCCCGCGCGCGCTGCTCGATGCGCTTGAGCAAGCGCTCGCCGTCGCCCTGGCCTTGCGAATCGGGCGCGACCGTCAGGCACGCCATCTCGCCGATGCGCTCCTGCGGATAGGGATAGAGCGCGGCGCAGCCGAACAGCACGCCGTCGTGCTCGATGACGGAGAAGTGATCGATGTCGCGCTCGATCTGGTGACGGCCGCGCTTGACGAGCGTGCCGTCCGCCTCGAGCGGCTCGATCAGCGTGAGAATGCCGCCGACGTCGTCGGGGGCCGCTTCGCGCAGGCTCTCGAGGTTCTCGTACGAGATCATCGTGCCGACGCCGTCGTGCAGGAACAGTTCGAGCAGCAAGCTGCCGTCGAGCGAGTACGGGATCAAGTGCGCGCGCGGCACGCCGCCGCGACACGCCCGCACCGCGTGCTTCAGATAGAACGCCTCGTCGCCCTTGATTTCGCCGCTGTCGTTGAGACGGTACGCCTCGTCGAGCGACATCTCGCGGACCAGCTCGCCACTTTCGTCGACGATACCGGCCGTTTCCGTGAGAAAAATGATCTTGTCGGCGCGCAGCGC
>JBCNPL010000494.1:0-2900 GCA_039593375.1 Paraburkholderia sp.
CGACTGCGCCAAGGCCCTGAGCGATTCAACGAACGCTGCGCGTGGCGACTTCGAGGATCGTCTCGGCGTCCGCGCGCGCGTTCTCGAGTTGCACGAGGCTCGCTTGACGAGCGCCGAGCGGATCGCGGTTTTCGATGGCCGTGAGGATGGCCTTGTGCCGCGGCAGCGAAAGCGCGTGAGTATCGGGGTGGCGGCTCGTCAGCTTGATCGATTCCGATAGCGCGAGCGACATCATGTTGCCGATGAACGCCAGCATGTCGTTATGCGTGGCGGCCATGATCGCGCGGTGAAACTCGAGGTCGGGCTCGAGCAGTTCGGTCGCGGTCTGGGCGCGCTCCATCCGATCGAAGGCGGTGCGAAGGCGCGCCAAATCCTCTTCGGAGCTTTCTGTCGCGGCGAGCGCCGCCGCCGCCGGCTCGATGATGCGCCGCACGGTCAGCAGCGAGCGGAAGAAATCGCCTTCCGGCGTGCTGCTGATCGTCCAGAAGAGCACGTCGGGGTCGAGCATGTGCCATTCTTCGCGCGGCTTGACGACGCTGCCGACGCGCGGCTTCGAGGTAACGAGCCCTTTCGCGACGAGCACACGCGTGGCCTCGCGCAAAACGGGCCGGCTCACGCCATACAATTCGCAGAGACCGGGCTCAGGAGGCAGGCGTTCGCCCGGTGCGAACTTGCCGCTGACGATCTCGATGCCGAGTTCCTGCACGATTCGCGCGTGCATGCTCTTGCGATTCTTGAGATGCCGATAGTCCATAGTATTGAGAGTGCGGTTCGCTCTACCGCGCGATGCGAACCTTGCGGCGCTCTTGTGCCGGCGAAGTGTTCGCAGCATAGCACAGGGGTCCGGAACAAAGAGCCGCGCCAAAACCCGAACTACTTCGTTCACTGTCGAATACGGGATTTCCCGTAGCGTTCGGTCCGTTCGTCAAAACTCGAAAAAGAAGCTTTACGATCAATGGAATAAGCGGCGGCGTTTGCCCGTTATGCGTGAGGAGACCATCGCGAAAAGCGTTCAACCCTCGAAGCATCGATCGCTCTTCAACCGTGAACCTTGAACCGCTGGCCGGTCCCCCGCGCGAATGGCGCGCGTCGGTCGGCAAGGAGATGCAAATGAAGTCGCACAGGATCGTTTCCGCCGTTTTCATCGCGCTGATGCTGACTGTCTCGACGCTGTCCGCCACCGCATGTTCGTCGACGGACGGGAACACGCCGCAGCAGGGCAACGCGGGCAGCTCGAATAGCAGCGGCGGCTATTAGAAATAGCATCGACCGAATTGAGTTTCGAAAACGAAGTGATATCGGGGCTCCCGCGACTGCGCCGCTATGCGCGGGCGTTGACGGGAGACCCCGCCTGGGCCGACGACCTCGTGCAGGATACGGCGGAGCGGGCCCTCACGCGTCATCGGACGTTCCGCGCCGGCAGCAACCTGCGCGCGTGGCTTTACACCATTCTGAGGAACATTTATATCGATCAGTTGCGCGCGCGGCGTGAAATCGCCGTCGACGACGAGACCGCACCCTGGCGCAGCCTCGAAGCGCCGCGTACCGAAGTCGACGGGCTCGTCTTGCGCGACGTCCAGCACGCGCTCTATCACTTGCCGATCGAGCAGCGGGAAGTGCTCTTGCTGGTCGGAGTGGAGGAATTGACCTATCAGGAAGCGGCGACCGTGCTCGGGGTGCCGATCGGGACGGTGATGTCGCGGCTCTCGCGTGCGCGCGAGCATATGCGAACGTTGCTAGCGGGGGAAGCGGCCGCGCCAGTGCCGGCAGCGCTGAAGGTAGTGAGAAATAAGCCATGATGAGCAACCATCGCGATCCCGACTCTTCGGAGCGCCTCGATTTGCAGACGCTCTCCGCGTTCGTCGACGGCGAGCTGCCCGATGCGGCGCATGCGGCCGTTCGCGCGGAGCTCGAGAGCGATCGCGAGGCGACGGCGAAAGTCGCCGCCTGGCGCGCTCAGAAGGCGGCGCTGAAGGCGTTGTTCGGTGACGCCGAGAACGACCTGCCTTCGGTCGTCGTTCTTCGTCGTCCGGTACCGCGCATGAAGCGCATGGCCGTGGCGGCCGGCTGGCTCGTCGTCGGGCTCGCGCTCGGCACGACGGCGGGCGATCTCGTGCCGCGCGCGCTGCGGAGCGCGCACGAGCCGCCCACATTCGCGCGGCGCGCCGACATCGCCTACGCCGTCTACGCCCCCGAGGTACGACATCCCGTCGAAGTCGGCGCGCAGGACGAGGCGCATCTCGTGAGCTGGCTGTCGAAACGGCTTGGCCGGTCGCTATCGGTGCCGTCCTTGCAGGAGTACGGCTATACGCTCGTCGGCGGCCGGTTGCTGCCCGGCGATGCGGGGCCCGCCGCGCAATTCATGTACGAGAGTCGGCAAGGGGCGAGGCTCACGCTCTATGTCGCCGCGATCCCGACGAACGAAACGGCGTTCCGTCTTTTGCGCGACGGGGACCGGCGAACGTTCTACTGGGTCAACGACCATTTCGGCTACGCGCTCTCGGGGCCGATTTCCGAACAAAAGCTGCGATCGATCGCCATCGAAGTTTGCAGTGCGCTCGGTGGGCAACCCGAATCGTGGTCGGAATCGTCGTCCGACTCGTCGCGATAGCGGCACGCGAAGCGGCGCTCGCGATCGGTATCGCGGCACCTCGATATTCAGCGTTTCTTAAGTAGAGCCAAAGAATTCGTGAATTCACGGCCGCCGACGGCCTGCCTATCCTGGGGACTTCGGCGCGGCGTTGGGTTGGCGAGGGAAGCGTGCATGGGCAATCGGCCTGCACGGGGAGGCTGCGCTTCGGAACCGTGATGAGGGAGGAGCGCATGGAAGCCTTGATTTTCGATGTCGACGGGACGCTTGCGGATACCGAGGCGGCCCACCGTGAGGCTTTCAATGCCGC
>JBCNPL010000495.1:0-2864 GCA_039593375.1 Paraburkholderia sp.
GGAGCGGTGCAACGCTATTCCCGTACACCCGCGCCATCCTTACGCGGGCGATCTCGTTTTCACGGCCTTCTCGGGTTCGCATCAGGATGCCATTCGCAAAGGGCTCGCACGGCAGTCGAGCGACGCTCCATGGGAAGTGCCCTATTTGCCGATCGATCCGAAGGACGTGGGACGCAGCTACGACGCGGTGATTCGAGTGAACAGCCAATCCGGCAAGGGAGGCGCGACCTATCTGATCGAGCGAGGACTCGGCTTCGCGCCGCCGCGCCGGTTGCAGATCGAGTTCAGCCACGCGGTGCAAAAGATTGCCGACGAATCGGGGACCGAAGTGACGGGCGAAGCCGTTTGCGAGCGCTTCAGGGATGAGTACATCGGGGTCGCGGGGCCTGCCTCGCGCACGGACTCGACGGTGCGTTGGCATCGACGCGAGGTAGCGCGAATCGCCGAGGATGTGGACGACGTCCAAACCTCCGTCGAAGCGCTTGCCCGAGCGCTCGCAAGCGCCGCGCCGCGTCCCGTGGAGCTGTGCTCGTTCGAGACGACGCGCACGGCGGGCGGCGGCTGGGCCGCATTCGTCGGCTGCCGAGCCGGCAGCGAGCCGTTGCGCCATGGCGTGGGCCTCCATGTCGATGCGGCAACGGCTGCGGCCGACGCGCTCATCAGCGCGCTCAATCGATTCGATTGGGAAACCGAGGAACGGCAACGAGCCGCGTGAGGTAGCCCGAACGGGCCGTGGCAAGAGACGGGACGGACGGTGGCGAGGGCAAGCGTGCCGGTCTCACTCGAGCGCGCAGCGCGTCGCGTGCCATGCGACGAGACGCCACTGCCCGCCCTCCTGCGCCTGGATGGCCGTATAGGCGATCGGATAGAGCAGCGCGCCGCTGTTCGCCTCCATCTCGAACAGCGCGCGCCCGGTCACGACACAGGTCTCGCCGCCGACCGGCAGCACGTCCTGCGATTGCACCTCTATCTGCCGATAGCGGCGATGGCCCGCGGAGATCGCATCGATGAACTGCTGCTTCGTCTCGCGCTTGCCGTTGGTATGGACGAAGCTCGCGTTGTCCGAGAGCAACTCGTTGAGCAACGGAACGTCGCCGTCGACCATCGCACGAAACCGGTCACGCTCCAGCACGCGAATCGCTTCGATCACCTTTGCCGCCATCGCTGGGCTCCCATGCGCATGGACGCCGCATGGGCATCCGCGTCAGAAGTTGTACTGCAGATATAGCTGGCTGAAATTTATACCAGGATTCGGCTCTTTGATACCGGCATTCGAGATATGTTGAAAGCGAAAGCCGGCCTCGTACTGCTGATGGCCGCCGAACTGCGCGCCCACGCCGACGATCTCCGTGAACTGGAAGGCCGTCGAGAGACGGTAATCGTCGTTGACGGTCGGATGCGTGAGCCCGCGCACGCCAGCTCCCGCTTCGATGTACGGCCTGATCGCGCCCGTGTCCTTGATGAAGCGCACGAGCGGATTGACGCCGAGCTCATACACGTCGTTACGCGAAGTTCCCTCCCCGGAGTGCCAATAGGCGACGTGAGCTTCCCCGATCAGCGCGAAATGCCAACCGCCGATGTACCACCAGTTGATGTCCGGATTCCAGACCAACCCGAGATCGATCTTGTCGACTTTGTGCTCCCCTAGTCCGCCGGCGACCTGCACGCCGAACGAGTCGGCTCGGGCTGCCCCCGAGCAAAGGAGGAGGACCGCTGCCGCGCCGGCCAGCAATGCGTGGTGGCACGAGTTCCGGTTCTTCTTATGCTGCATGTGATTAGTCTCCGAAAGACTCCATTGAAGGTTGCGGCACGCCCGGACAAGAAATTCGGGGAGGAATCGGCGCGCAGCGAAATATTACGGTACTTGAGTTTTCGTAATCGTTCACGCTCCTGCAAAACATCGTTTCCTAACGAGCACCGCGGCAACCGCCCCGCCCGGGGCGGGTCGACCGTTTTCCATCGCCTGCAAGGCTTGGCGCGATGGAGTAACATTACTATCGAAAGCACTGCTTTGATAGCTTTGCGGGAACTTCCGCGGCGGGAATCGCTCCAACACTTAGCACTCGGCTCCCGGGAGTGCTAATATCCCCCGAGGAGTCGCATTCGTGATCAAGCAGCAGTCTGCAGTCTGACTTCAAGGAGTTTGCTACGTGAGCAACGCACTGACCCTTCCGAGCCCGCTCGCCCAGGCGTCCGCCAAGGCCGCTTCGGCAGGTGCTTTGACGCTCGCGCCTTCTTCGATGCTGCCCGGCCAGCTCGGCAACATCGACGCCTACATTCAGGCGGTCAACCGGATTCCGATGCTGACGGCAGCGGAAGAGCGCCAGTACGCCGACGAATATCGTCAGCACAACGATCTCGACGCGGCGCGCCGCCTCGTGCTCTCGCACCTGCGGCTCGTCGTCTCGATCGCTCGCAACTATCTCGGCTATGGTCTTCCGCATGCGGACCTGATCCAGGAAGGGAACATCGGCCTGATGAAGGCCGTGAAGCGCTTCGACCCCGAGCAAAACGTACGCCTGGTGTCGTACGCGATCCACTGGATCAAGGCCGAGATCCACGAGTACATTCTGCGCAATTGGCGCATGGTGAAAGTCGCCACGACGAAGGCGCAGCGCAAGCTGTTCTTCAATCTGCGCAGCCACAAGCAGGGTTTGCACGCGTTCACCCCCGAGGAAATCGACGGCCTCGCCAAGGAGTTGAACGTGAAGCGCGAGGAAGTCGCGGAGATGGAGACGCGCCTCTCGGGCGGCGACGTCGCGCTCGAGGGCCAAGTCGAGGACGGCGAAGAAACGTATGCACCAATCGCCTATCTGACGGATCCGCATAGCGAGCCGACGGCCGTGCTGGCCGCGCGCCAGCGC
>JBCNPL010000496.1:0-2861 GCA_039593375.1 Paraburkholderia sp.
CGTCGACGCGGCCCGTCACGTAGAGGTCGCCGTGCTCGTCGAGGTAGCCCGTGTCGCCCGTGAAATACCAGCCGTCGCGCAGCGACTTCGCATTGGCGTCGGGCCGGTTCCAATAGCCTTCGAACGCTTCGTCGCCAGCGAGCTCGGCAATGATCTGCCCTTCCTCGCCGCGAGCGGCGATGTCGTCGGGCGAGACCGAGTCGAGCTTCACGACGCGCAGGCGCGTGTTGAGGCCCGCGCGACCCGCGCTGCCCGGCTTCGCGGCCGCGTCCTGCTCGATGCTGACCGTGTAGACCTCCGACGAGCCGTAGTGATTGACGAAAAGCTGCGGCTTGAACGCCGCGGAGCAGCGCTTGAGCAGCCCGTCGTTCATCGGCGCGCCGGCAAAGCCGAGCTTCGTCACCGATCGGATATCCGTCGCGGGAAACTCGGCGGCGGCGAGCAGGTCGTGATAGAGCGTGGGAACGAGATAGAGGCACGTGAGCTCGTACTTCGCGATCGACTCGAGCGCGAGTGCCGCGCTCCAGCGCCGTACGCAAACGAAGAGCCCGTCGACGAGCGCCATCGCGAGCAGCGAGCGCACGCCCATCGTGTGATAGAGCGGCATCACGCCGAGCGTGCGTTCACCATGCCGATAGAGGTTCTGCGCGACGTGGGCGAGCGCGGCGGCACGTTCATGCCGCTGCCTGCGCGGCACGCCTTTGCCGAGCCCCGTCGTGCCCGACGTGTAAAGCATCACCGAGAAGTCGTCGGCGACGGCCGCGGGCGCGGCGTTTGCCTGCGCCTCGTTAGCGGATGGCTCGAGCCATTCCTCGAAACCGATCGACGCTCCCTCCACCCCGTCGAGCCCGATTCGCGTCTTCGATTGAGCCGCATGGCTTCGGGCGACCGCCTCGGCCGAGACCGGTTCGTAGACGACGGCCTTCGCGCCCGCGTCGTTCACGTTGTGGTCGAGCTCCTCCGCCTTGCTGCGCCAGTTCACGGGCACGATGACGATGCCCGCGAACTGGCAGGCCCAATGAAGCGTCGCCATCTCCCAGCGGTTTTGCAGCACGACGACGAGCCGGTCGCCTCGATCGAGCCCCAAGCGCCGCAGGCCCGCGACGGCCTTGCCGATTTCGCGATACCAGCGCAGATAAGTCATTTCGACGGGACCGTCCACGATCGCCAGCGCGTTCGGGCTACGTTCCACCGCCTGCAAAAAAGTGCGGCCCAGATCAAGCATGAGTCACTCCCTCCTCCGACGCTTCGCGTTGTTTGCGCCTCGCGGCGGCCACATCGAGAACTGCCGCCACGATCGGCGTGTACCCCGTGCATCTGCACAGATGGCCCGACAACATTTCCCGCACCTGCGATTCCGTCGGGTCGGGCACGCGCTCGAGGTAATCGGAGCACGACATCAAGATGCCGGCCGTGCAAAAGCCGCACTGCAATGCGTGATGGCGCCGAAAGGCTTCCTGAAGGTCGCCGAGACCCTCATTGCCGGCCAGACCCTCGACTGTATCGATTCGGCGCCCGTCGGCCTGGACGGCAAGCATCAGGCAAGAACGTGCCGCCACGCCGTCGACGCGGACCGTGCAGGCGCCGCAGACGCCATGCTCGCAGCCCACGTGAGTTCCCGTCGCCCCGAGCGTATGCCGGAGAAAATCGGACAGCAGTTCGCGCGGCTCGCATTCGCCCTGCCGCGTTCGGCCATTCAGTTCCACGATGACAGCGCGCTTCTCGTCTTGCGGATGCGCGCCTCGCAGCGGCTCTCGGCCCTCAAGACTATTAGGACTCCTCACTTTGCCTCCTCGATTGCTTGCCAGGCGAGCTGCCTGACGAGATGCCGCCGGTACGATGCGCTCACGTGCGCATCGTCTCGCGCGCCGAGCTTCCAGGCGAGATCGTTCAATGCGCCGCGCAAATCATCGCCCGCGAGCTTCGGCAGCGACTCGACGACGGGCCGGTCCGCCACGCCGCCGATGCCGATCCGTATCGAATCGTCCGTCACCACGGCCGCGCAGGCGACGAGCGCGAAATCGCCGTGCCTCGCCGAAAACTCCGTGAACGCGAATCGTTGCCCCGCCTTTCTCAACGGGAACCGAACGGCTTCGACGAGCTCGTTCGGCTCGCGCACCGTCATCAACATGCCCTGAAAGAACTCCGCGGCCGGCACGATGCGCGTGCGCGTCGCCGATCGCAGCACCACGTCGCCGCCGAGCGTGACGAGCGCGAGCGGCAACTCGGCGCTCGGGTCCGCATGCGCGACCGATCCGCAGACCGTGCCGCGATTCCTGATCTGGAAGTGCGAAATATAGGGAAACGCCGCCTTGAGCAGCGGCACTTCGTCTTCGAGCGTCTCTCGCCACTCGACGCTCGATTGAGTCGCCGCCGCTTTGACGACGAGATGTCCGCTCCTCATATCGACTTCGATGACGTCGAGCTCTTCGGTGCGCGAGATGTCGATGAGCCAGCGGGGCTCCGCAAGCCTCATGTTGAGGATCGCCATCAGCGACTGCCCGCCCGCGAGCACGCGTGCGTCGGCTCCCGTCAGCGCGAGCGTCTCGAGCGCGTGGCGCGTATCGACGGCACGAACGTAGCTGAATCGAGCCGGCTTCACGATTGCCTCCTGAACATCGCAAGAATCCTCCGGAGCCATGAGCCGCTGCCGCGGGTGGCGGTGCCAGCGCCATCATTGCGGTCGACAGACCCGCCTTCCGCTTGCCGCCCCAGAGATTCGAAGAGCTGACGCAGTACGACACCCGCCGCGCCCTCGAGCATGCGGCTACCCACGGCCGCCACTTTTCCGGACACCTCGGCTTCATAGTCATAGGAGAGGGACGTGCCGCGCTCAGTCGGCGTCAACTCGACGAGCCCTT
>JBCNPL010000497.1:0-2860 GCA_039593375.1 Paraburkholderia sp.
CACGTTAACCGCGAGGCTGGGGCGGCTTGCGCTGCTTCGCGATGCGCTACGGATATCACCGGCGCTTCAGGCGGTCTACGTCGGCTATGCAAACGGCGACTTCTTCTTCCTGAGAAAACTGACCGACGACGCGGACCGCGCAACGCTCGGTGCTCCGAAAGAAGCGCGATACATGGTGCAAAGCATTGCGCGCGACGAGCGGGGACCGACTGGCCGCTTCATTTATCTCGACGACGCGCTCACGCCGATCGGGACCATGGATGAGCGAGCTTACGCGGCGCAATTCGATCCGAGGACGCGTCCCTGGTACACCGAAGCGATGTCGTCCGGAGGACTCATTCGCACTGATCCTTATGTCTTCTATTCGGATCGCGGCGTCGGAACCACGATCGCAATTCCCACGGCAGCTCGCGATGCCGTGGTCGGCGGCGATTTTCGATTGGATGGTCTCGATCGGATGCTCGCGCGCAAAAGGAGCACCGGCGGCACTTTGATCGCATTGCTGGACCGCAACGAGCGGCTGGTGGCATCGGGAACGAGCATCGAAGGCGCTGCTGTATCGCGCAACGGGCGGCGCAACGCATTGCTGCGCCCGGCCCGCGAATTCGGCGCTCCCGTCTTGACCGAGCTCGCGAACATGGCCGCCGGCCTTGGGGAATCCGCGTCCGCCCAGAAGAAGGCGACGATCGGCGGCGGTGACTGGTATTTATCGGTCAGCCGGGTGGTTCGCGGAGCCGCAAATGGTCTCCCCTCGAAAGAAGGCCGCCTCGGAAAATCGGATGGCGACGGCGACCGCCTGTTCCTCGTCTTGGCTATACCGCTGGACGACTTGCTGGCGGGAGCGAAGCGGCAGGCGCTGCTGGCGGTGGGCTTGACGGTACTGGTCGTACTCGCGGCAATTCCGGTTACCTGGTTGCTCGCACGCGCTATTTCGAAGCCTCTTCAGAATCTCGCCGATCAGGCCGATGCAATCCGTCGCTTCGAATTCGACGAAACGTTCATCAAACGATCACGCATGCGAGAGGTGAACGTTCTCTCTCTCGCCATGGACGAGATGCGTCTCACGATCCGGCGTTTTCTCGACATCGCGGAGGCGATGGCGGCCGAACCCCAGCTCGACCGGCTATTACCCATGTTCGTGCGCGAAACCATGCAGGTCGCGGGTGGGGCGTTTGGTGTCCTTTACCTCGTGCAGGACCAGACAATGGAGCCCGCTTCCGCCTGGAGCCGCGACGAGGGCGAAATCACGAAGGCTGCGGGCGCTGTGCCGATCACCTCCGCGCCGGCGTTCGTGCGCGAAGCCATTCTGCGGGGCACGGCAAGAACGGGCATGCTGAGCGGCGATGCTGAAATGGGCGGTATCTTCTTCGGCTCGCGCACCGCTCGCAGCCCCCTGCACGCCGCGATCATTCCGCTCGCCAGCCGCCAGCGCGAGTTGACGGGCGCCATGTTATTGCTGCGCGACACCCCGTTCCATGCCCCAGAGATGGCGTTCGTCACGGCGTTGGCAGGACTGACGGCCAGTACCCTCGAACTTCGCGAACTGGTCAATGCTCAGCGCGAGCTCTTCGATGCTTTCATTCGGCTCATTGCCGGTGCAATCGATGCGAAGAGCCCCCATACGGGTGGCCATTGCGCCCGCGTGCCCGAGCTCGTCACCTTGCTCGCGAAAGCCGCCTGCGAGGCCCGCGAAGGACCTTTCGCCGACTTCTCGATGAGCGCCACGGATTGGGAAGCGCTTCACGTCGCCGCCTGGCTGCACGACTGCGGGAAAGTCACGACGCCCGAGTACGTCATCGACAAGGCGACGAAACTCGAAACGCTTTACGACAGAATTCACGAAATCCGGATGCGCTTCGAGGTGCTGAAGCGCGACGCCGAGATACGATGCCTGCAGGCCAGGCTGGCGGGTGAGGATGAGACCGCGGCGTCGACGCGGCGTGACGCCGAGCTGCGCGAGCTCGATGACGACTTCGCATTCGTCGCCGCGTGCAACCAGGGTAGCGAGCGCATGGACGCGGATTGCAACGAGCGATTGACGCGAATTGCGACACGGACATGGCTGCGCACGCTCGACGATCGCCTCGGCGTTTCGCATGAAGAAGCGTCGCGCAAAGAGCGAGCCGGGCCCGCGCACCTTCCCGCGATCGAGCCGCTGCTTGCGGACAAGCCCGAGCATCGCATCGAAAGGAGTCCGTCCGAGCTGATACCGGAAGACAATCCGTGGGGGTTCAAGCTCAATATCCCCGAGTTGCTTTACGACCGGGGCGAGCTGCACAACCTGGGTATAGCGAGGGGTACGTTGTGCAGCGAAGAACGCTACAAGATCGAAGAGCATATCGTGCAGACGCAGATCATGCTGTCGCGCCTCCCTTTCCCGAAGCACCTGCGCGACGTGCCGGAGATTGCCGGCAATCACCACGAGACGATGATAGGCACCGGGTATCCAAGACGGCTAGTTCGGAGCCAGATGAGCCCGCTGGCGAGGATGATGGCGATCGCGGACGTATTCGAAGCGTTGACCGCGAAGGACCGCCCTTACAAGAAGGCGAAGACACTTTCGGAATCGGTACGGATCATGGCATCCATGACGGAGCGTGGGCACATCGACCCCGATTTGTTCGAGCTCTTCCTCGCGTCGGGCGCATATCGCCGGTACGCGGAACGGTTCATGGATCCGCGACAGGTCGACGATGTCGATCTGGGAGAGTACATCGCCAGCCCGCGTGAGCGCGAAATCACGGGCAACAGCGACGGCCCGAGCCAGCCAGCGAATGTCTGATGGCGATGCCTAGCCTGCTATCTCATCGTATCCGGCTCCGAGGAATTGGACGAAGCAGAAGCCATGACCGAAAGGGTC
>JBCNPL010000498.1:0-2856 GCA_039593375.1 Paraburkholderia sp.
CGTTCGCCGCATGCTCTGATGAGGGCTGCGACGGACGGGGCCGGGCGTCTTTCCGCGCCCGCGCCCCGCCGCATTCAAGGAGGGCCCCGCAGATGAATCGGAACATCGTTGAGCTGATCGGCCGGCGCATCGCGGTCACCGCGCTCACGCTGGTGATCGTCTCGATCATCATCTTCGCGATCACGAACCTGTTGCCGGGCGATGCCGCGCAGGCGGCGCTCGGCCAGTCCGCCACGGCCGAGACGATCGCGGCGCTGCGCCAGCAGTTCGGGCTCGACCAGCCCGCGTGGCTGCGCTATCTGCACTGGCTCGCCGGCCTTCTGCACGGCAATTTCGGCATGTCGCTGTCGAACAACCTGCCGGTGACCGAGCTGATCGCGGGACGGCTGCCGAAGTCGCTGACGCTCGCGGCGATCACCACGGCCGTCTCCGTGCCGATCGCAGTGTCGGCCGGCATCGTCGCCGCGGTGAACCGGGAATCGCTCATCGACCGGATCGTGAGCCTCGGCACACTGTCGCTCGTCGCGACCCCTGAGTTTCTGATCGCGACAATCGCGGTGTTCGTGCTTGCCGTGAAACTGCACTGGCTCTCCGCGCTGTCGTATAGCGGCGAAATCGAAAGCCTGCACGATTTCCTGCGCGCCTATGCGATGCCCGTCGTGACGCTGTGCGCGGTCGTGATCGCGCAGATGGCGCGCATGACGCGCGCCGCGGTGATCGAGCAGTTGAGCTCGTCGTATGTCGAGATGGCGATGCTCAAGGGCGCGAGTCCCGCGCGCGTCGTGCTTCGGCATGCGCTGCCGAACGCCATCGGGCCGATCGCCAACGCGATCGCGCTGAGCCTATCGTACCTGCTCGGCGGCGTGATCGTCGTCGAGACGATCTTCAACTACCCCGGTCTCGCCAGCCTGATGGTGGACGCGGTCAGCAACCGCGACTTTCCGCTTGTGCAGGCGTGCACGCTGCTCTTCTGTCTCGGCTATCTTGCGCTCGTGCTGCTGGCCGACCTCTGTGCGATCCTTTCCAACCCGAGGCTGCGGACATGACGATGCTTCGACCGCTCTCCCAGCAATCGAGGCGGCAGCCGGGCCGCCCCGATCCCATGGACCCCGTGCAGCGCAGCAGCGCGCTGCCGCCCGGCGCCGAGCCGTCGAGGCCATGGGGCGGCGGGGCGCCGACGCCGCCGCTGCAACCCGCGCGACGCCGCACTCTAGCCCAGCGCATGGGGCTCTCGACCGGCGGCTGGATCGGTTTCGCGATGGTGTGCTGCGCGCTCTTCGTCGCGGCGTTCGCGCCGTGGATCGCGCCGCATCAGGTCGGCACGATCGTCACGAACGACGTCTTCGCCGGCTTCAGCGCGGAGCTGCCGCTCGGCTCCGACTACCTCGGCCGTGACATGCTGACCCGCATCATCTACGGCACGCGGCTCACGGTCGTGCTGGCGCTTGCTTCCGCGTTGCTTGCGGCCATCACGGGTGCGACGCTCGGCCTGCTCGCCGCGGTGGCCGGCCGCCGCATCGACGAGACGATGAGCCGGCTGCTCGATGCGATCACGTCGATTCCGTCGAAGATGTTCGCGCTCATGATCGTGGCCGCCTTCGGCTCGTCGCTGACGCTGCTGATCTTGACTGCGGCGATCAGCTATATGCCGGGCTCGTACCGGATCGCGCGATCGCTCGCGGTCAACATCGGCACGCTCGAGTACGTGCAGGTCGCGCGGGCGCGCGGCGAGAACGCGCTTTACATCGCCTGCTTCGAGATGCTGCCGAACATGATTCATCCGATGCTCGCGGACACAGGGCTGCGCTTCACCTTCGTCGTGCTGCTTCTGAGCAGCTTGAGCTTCCTCGGTCTCGGCGTGCAGCCGCCGTATGCGGACCTCGGCTCGCTCGTGCGCGAAAACATCGCGGGGCTCGGCGAAGGCGTGCCGGTCGTGATCCTTCCCGCGCTCGCGATCGCGGTGTTGACGGTCGGCGTGAACCTGCTCATCGACGGTCTGCCGCATCGGGGCGCCCGCCGCAAGCAGGCCGCGAATACGGAAGGAGGGCACTGAATGAGCGACGAACTCTCGAACCGTGTCGCCGAGGCGGCCTTCCGTGCGAGCGGCAACCTCGTCGAAGTGCGCGGTCTGCGCGTCGTCGGCAGCCGGCCGGGCGAAGCGGATACGACGATCGTCCACGACATCGACTTCGACATCGCGCGCGGCGAAGTACTCGCGCTGATCGGCGAGTCGGGCTCGGGCAAGACCACGATCGCACTATCGCTGATGGGACATGCGCGCGGCGGCTGCCGCATCGCGGGCGGCTCGATCCGGGTGGGCGACACGGACGTGCGCGCGCTTTCGGCGAAGGGGCTTGCCGCGCTGCGCGGCCGCAAGGTCGCCTATATCGCGCAGAGCGCGGCGGCGGCATTCAACCCTTCACGCTCGATCATGGACCAGGTGATCGAGAGCGCGTTGATTCACGGAACGCTCGGCAAGCGAGCCGCGCAGGCGAAAGCGATCGAGTTGTTTCGCGCGCTCGCGCTGCCCGAGCCCGAGACGATCGGCAGGCGCTATCCGCACCAGGTCTCGGGCGGCCAACTGCAACGGCTGATGGCCGCGATGGCGCTCATCACCGACCCCGAGCTCGTGGTTTTCGACGAACCGACCACGGCGCTCGACGTCACGACGCAGATCGACGTGCTGCAGGCATTCAAAGGCGTAATCCGCCGATACGGCATGACGGCTGTGTACGTCTCGCACGACCTGGCGGTGGTCGCGCAGATGGCCGATCGCATCGTCGTGCTCAGCGACGGCGAGATCCGCGAAGTCGGCGCGACCGAGCAGATCCTGCACGCGCCGGCGCATCCCTATAC
>JBCNPL010000499.1:0-2854 GCA_039593375.1 Paraburkholderia sp.
AACAGCCAGAACCGTCTAAGCATTTGAAGAATCGAGGTTTATATGGATCGCATAGAACTTGAATTGTACTTGAACGGGTTGCTCGATATCGCTCGGTTCAAGGACTACAGTCCCAACGGTCTGCAGGTCGAGGGGCGTCGACGCGTCGACAAGATCGCCACGGGTGTCACCGCGTCGCTGGCCTTTCTGGAAGCGGCGCTCGAATGGGGGGCGGACGCCGTCCTCGTGCACCACGGCTACTTCTGGCGCAACGAAACGCCGCAAATTACAGGCCGCAAATATCGCCGCCTGAAGCTGCTGCTCGGCAACGACATCAATCTTTTCGCGTTCCATTTGCCGCTCGACGCGCATCCCGAGCTCGGCAACAACGCGCAGCTCGGCGCGCGGATGGGATTGATCGGCGAGTCGCATTTCGGCGCGGACGAACTCGGCTGGATGGCGACCCTGCCGATGCCGATCACGCTCGCGCATTTCGTCGCGCAGGTCGAGCAGACGCTCGGCCGCGCACCGCTCGCACTCGGCGACCCCGATAGCGAGTTGCGGCGTGTCGCCTGGTGCACGGGCGCCGCGCAAAGCTACTTCGAGGCGGCGATCGAAGCGGGCGCCGACGTTTTCCTGACCGGCGAGATATCCGAGCCGACGACGCATATCTCCGCCGAAAGCGGCGTGGCGTTTCTTGCGGCGGGGCACCATGCGACCGAACGCTATGGCGTGCAGGCCGTCGGCGCCCATTTGTCCGAACGCTTCGACCTCGAGCATCTCTTCATCGATATCGATAATCCGGTTTGACCGGGCAATTCCTATTGCGCTGCAATACGATGTATTGTGCAAAACGCTTAAAGAATAACGAAAATAGGGGCGGTGAGCCGCCGCACCCGTGGGGGAAACCCTTACGGATCAATCGCTTCGCATGGTTTTTGTCGGTCGGGTCTTGTAAATGCCGACTCCATTCCCGCAAACTAGCGGCGGTGGAAAAAGCGTGACGGAAAATCCAACTCAGAAGTGGGGCGTGTGATGCGAGACAAAGAAGAGGAACGCGTCGACGGCAGCCGCCGTACCTGGCTGATTGCGACGTCCGTAGCAGGCGGCTTTGGAGGCGTGGCCGCTGTCGTACCGTTTGCGAGCTCTTTAGCACCATCCGAAAAAGCCAAGGCCGGCGGCGCGCCGGTCGAGGTCGACATCAGCGATCTGAAGCCCGGGGAGATGAAGACGGTTTCGTGGCGCGGCAAGCCCGTCTGGATCATCAATCGCACCGACGACATGTTGGCCGACGTCAAGAAGGCCGATCCCGAGCTAGCCGATCCGCTGAGCAAGAACCCGTTTTCGATGCCGCTGCCCGAGTACTGCAACAACGAGTACCGCTCGCGCGCCGACCACAAGAACATCTTCGTCGCCGTTGCCGTTTGCACCCATCTCGGCTGTACGCCGACGCAGCGGTTCACGCCCGGTCCGCAGCCGAACCTGCCGAACGATTGGCCTGGCGGGTTTCTTTGCCCTTGCCACGGCTCGACCTACGATCTGGCCGGCCGTGTCTTCAAGAACAAGCCCGCACCGCAAAACCTCGACGTTCCGCCTTACCAGTTCACGTCGGCGACCACGCTCGTGATCGGCAAGGACGAGAAAGGAGAAGCGTAATGGCTACGACTGAAAAGGCAGACAACGCGGTCGAGACGACGGGCCTGGCCGGCTGGATCGATCGGCGCTTTCCGATGACGGCGACCTGGAAGGCGCATGTTTCGGAGTACTACGCACCGAAGAATTTCAACTTCTGGTACTTCTTCGGCTCGCTCGCGCTGCTCGTGCTCGTCAACCAGATCGTCACCGGCATCTTTCTGACGATGAACTACAAGCCCGATTCGACGCTCGCATTCGCGTCGGTCGAGTACATCATGCGCGAGGTGCCGTGGGGCTGGCTGATCCGCTACATGCACTCGACGGGCGCGTCGATGTTCTTCGTCGTCGTCTACCTGCATATGTTCCGCGGCCTGCTCTACGGCTCCTATCGCAAGCCGCGCGAGCTCGTATGGCTCTTCGGCTGCGCGATATTCCTCTGTCTCATGGCCGAGGCGTTCTTCGGCTATCTGCTGCCGTGGGGGCAGATGTCGTATTGGGGCGCGCAGGTCATCGTGAACCTCTTTTCGGCGATCCCGTTCGTCGGTCCCGATCTCTCGCTCTGGATCCGCGGAGACTACGTCGTCTCGGATGTCACGCTGAACCGCTTCTTCGCGTTGCACGTGATCGCGATTCCGCTCGTGCTCGTCGGGCTCGTCTTCGTCCACCTCATCGCGCTGCATGAAGTGGGGTCGAACAATCCCGACGGTATCGAGATCAAGGCCAAGAAAGGACCGGATGGCCGCCCGCTCGATGGGATTCCGTTCCATCCCTACTACAGCGTGCACGATTTCTTCGGCGTCTGCGTGTTCCTGATCGTGTTTGCGGCGATCATCTTCTTCGCGCCGGAGATGGGCGGGTATTTCCTCGAGCAGAACAACTTCATTCCGGCGAATCCGCTGCAGACGCCGTCCGAGATCGCGCCTGTCTGGTACTTCACGGCGTTCTACGCCATGCTGCGCGCGACGACCGACCCGTTCAAGATCGTGCTGATGATCGTGGTCGCGCTGCTGGGCCTGCTCGCGCTCGTGCGCGCGCGCCGCAAGTGGCGCATCGGGTTGCCTGTGCTTGCGGTGCTCGTCATCGTCGCGATGGCGCTGACCGAATCCAAGTTCTGGGGCGTCGTGGTGATGGGCTCGGCCGTTCTTTCACTGTGCTTCCTGCCGTGGCTCGACCATAGTCCCGTCAAGTCGATCCGGTACCGGCCGCTCTTTCACAAGGTGTTCTACGCGATTTTCGTTCT
>JBCNPL010000005.1:0-35725 GCA_039593375.1 Paraburkholderia sp.
TCTTCCCGAGCATGGTCGGGCTGGCGCCCAAGGGCGCGCAGGCGCACGGCGAAGCGCCGCAGCCCGCGCCGGCGGCGGTGCGGCTCGCGGCCGTGAAGGCTGTCTCCCCCGGATACCCGTTGCGCGGCGCATTGAGGATCGCATCGGCACCCGATGCGCCCGATCGCCCGGCGAGCGAGATTCCGGCGCCCGGTACCGTCTGGGTCGATGCACAGTTGCTCGGCGCGCTGCATGCGCGCGTCGGCGATCGCGTCATGCTGGGCCAGCGCAGCTTCACGATCGCCGCCGTCATCACGCGCGAGCTCGATCGCGGGTTTTCGTTCGTCAACTTTTCGCCTCGCGTGATGCTCAACGTCGTCGATGTCGCGTCGACGGGGCTCATCGGCTACGGCAGTCGCGTCACGTATCGGCTGCTCGTGGCCGGCCCGGACGACACGGTCGCTCGTTTCGCGCGCTTCGCGCATCAGCGCGTCGACGGCGGTCGCCTGCGCGGCGTGGCACTCGAGTCGCTCGAGGACGGTCAGCCGCAGGTGCGCGAAACGCTCGATCGCGCCGGCCATTTCCTGCGGCTCGTTTCGTTGCTGACGGCGCTGCTCGCCGCGGTCGCCATCGCGATGGCTGCTCATCGCTACATGCGGCGCCATCTCGATAGTTGTGCCGTCATGCGCTGCCTCGGGCTCGCGCAAGGCGCGTTGCGCACGCTCGTCACGCTCGAGTTCCTGATCGTCGGCCTGGCCGCCGGCGTGGCCGGCGTCGCGCTCGGCTATGCCGGGCATTTCGCGCTGCTCGCGTGGCTCGGCGAGCTGATCGGGGTCGAGCTGCCTCAGCCGAGCGTACTGCCGGCGCTCGAGGGCATCGCGGCAGGGCTCGTATTGCTGTTCGGCTTCGCGCTGCCGCCGCTCTTGCCGTTGACGCGCGTGCCGCCCGTGCGCGTGATGCGGCGCGAATGGGGCGGCGAGGCGCGTATCGCCTGGTATGCCTATGCGATCGGGATCGCGCTCTTCGGCGCGCTGCTCGTGCTCGCGGCGGGCGAGGTGAAGCTCGGCGGCATCGTCGCGGGCGGATTCGCGGCGGGCCTCGTCGTGTTCGGCGGGATCGCGCGGGTGGCGCTGTGGACTGCGTCGAAGATCGCGCGCAGCGAGCGCGGTGTTCAGCGTGTCGCGGCCGGCGTCGGCTGGCGTTACGCGCTTGCTTCGCTCGAGCGGCGCGGCGTGGCAAGCGCGCTCCAGATCACGGCGCTCGCGATCGGGCTCATGTGCCTGCTCATGATCGCGATCACGCGCAACGACCTCATCGCCGGCTGGCGCAAGTCGACGCCGCCCGACGCGCCCAATGAGTTCCTCATCGATATTCAGCCCGACCAACGCCAGGCTGTGACCGACTATCTGTCCGCGCACGGCTTCCCGGGCATCGTGCTCGAGCCGATGGTGCGCGGGCGGTTGCTCGCGATCGACGGCAAACCTGTCGACCCGGCTTCGTACAAGGACGAACAGGCGCGGCGTCTCGTCGATCGCGAGTTCAACCTTTCGTACCGCGCGAGCTTGCCGGACGACAATCGGATCGTCGCGGGCCGGTGGTACGGCGAGACGACTCGGCCCGAGATCTCGATCGAAGAGGGGCTCGCCAAGCTCGTCGGGATCAAGCTTGGCGACGTGCTGCGTTTCGACGTGACGGGCTTGACGATCGATGCGCCCGTCACGAGCGTGCGCAAGCTCGACTGGGGCACGTTCAAGGTCAACTTCTTCGTGCTGATGCCGCCCGCTGCGTTGAACGACTTTCCGGCGACCTACATCACGAGCTTTCGCTTGCCGCCCGAGCGGCGTGCCGTCCTCGATGCTCTGGTCGCCGCCCATCCGAACGTGACGGCGATCGACGTGGGGCCGATTCTCGCGCAGATCCAGCATGTGCTCGAGCAGGTGATCGGCGCCGTGCAGTTCCTCTTTGCGTTCACGCTGGGCGCCGGCGTGCTCGTACTCTATGCGGCGCTGGCCGGCACGCGCGACGAGCGCATGCGAGAATCGGCGCTCTTGCGGGCGCTCGGGGCGTCGCACCGCCAGGTGCGCGCGGTGCAGACGGCCGAGTTCGCCGTCGTCGGCGCACTGGCGGGGCTCATGGCCGCGATCGGCGCGCAGGTGCTGGGCTCGGTGGTCGCGACGCGGGTGTTCCTGTTCTATCTCGATTTCGATCCGTGGCTGCTGCCGGCCGGCATCGCGGCCGGTATCGCGTGCGCGGGCGTCGGCGGCTGGCTCAGCTTGCGCCACGTGCTCGAGCGGCCCGCCGGGCAGTCGCTGCGCGACGCATGACTTTGAACTTGGCTTATGACTGATTCCACCGGCGACGACACACCGTCGCAACCGAGCGCATTCGAGCTCGTCGGCGGCGAGGCGCGCGTGCGCGAGCTCGTCGACCGTTTTTATGACCTGATGGACCTCGAGCGCGAGTTCGCGGGTATTCGCGCGCTCCATCCGCCGACGCTCGAGGGCTCGCGCGACAAGCTGTTCTGGTTCCTGTGCGGCTGGCTCGGCGGGCCCAATCATTACATCGACCGTTTTGGCCATCCGATGCTGCGCGCGCGGCATCTGCCGTTCGCGATCGCCTCGTCCGAGCGCGACCAGTGGTTGCGCTGCATGGCCTGGGCCATGGAGGACGTTGGCTTGCCCGAGCCGGTGCGCGAGCGTCTGTTGCGAGCGTTTTTCGATACGGCCGACTGGATGCGCAACCGGCCCGGTTGAACGGCCGGTACAGTCGCGACGGAGCGGCATTCGATGCGTGCTGTCGGCGCTGCCCGGCCAAGGCGATAATCGACTACGAAATCGACAAGGAGCCGGCCCATGACGACACAAGCCCTTTTTCGGGAAGACGCCTATCTGACGCGATGCGAGGCGGCGATCGTCGCGATTGGCGACGACGGCATCCTGCTCGACCGGACCGTGTTCTACCCGCTCGGCGGCGGGCAGGCGGGCGACGCCGGTGCGCTCGTCCTCTCCGACGGCACGCGCATCGAGATCGCCGATACGCGCAAGGCGAAGTTCGAGGGAGCGACGCCCGATGACGCGCTGCACATTCCCGCGCCGGGTCAGGAGGCAACGCTTGCACGACTTGCCGCGGGCGAACCCGTGCGCGCCGAGATCGACTGGGCTCGCCGCTACCGGCACATGCGCCTGCATACGGCGAGCCACCTCATGTGCGCGGTGCTCCCGTATCCCGTCGACGGCTGCAGTATCACGGTCGATTATGCGCGCCTCGACTTCGCGACCGTCGAGCCGATCGAGCGCGAGTTCGTCGAGACGAAGCTCGCGTCGCTCGTCGGTGGCGGGCACAGCGTCGGCACCGAATGGATCACGGACGAGGAGATGGAGGCGCGGCCCGAGCTCGTGCGCACGATGAGCGTAAAGCCGCCGATGGGGCTTGGTCGCGTGCGGCTCTTGCGCATCGAAGGCGTCGACTTGCAGCCGTGCGGCGGCACGCATGTGCGCAACACGGCGGAGATCGGCGCGCTGCGCGTGGCCAAGCTCGAGAAGAAGAGCGCACGCACGCGACGCCTCGTGCTGGAGCTCGCGTCATGACGCCGGATGCGAGCGAGTACGCCGAGCTCGCTCCGGCCGCGCGCGATGTCCACGATTTCTGGTTCGGCGAGCCGGGCTCGGCGCGCTTTGGCAAGGAGTGGGAGCCGTGGTTCCGCGGCGACGAAGCGTTCGATGCGGCGTTGCGTGCGCGTTTCGGCGCCACGCTCGAAGCCGCGCGGCGGGGGGACTTCGACGACTGGGAGCGTTCGCCGCTCGGTGCGCTCGCGCTCATCGTCGTGCTCGATCAGTTTTCGCGCAACATTCATCGCGGCAGTGCCGAGGCGTTCGCGGGCGACGCGCGGGCGCTAGCGGCGGCGCGCCGTCTGGTCGAGCGCGGCGCCGACCGCCGCTTGCCCACGGTGCAGCACCGCGCGTTCGCCTACATGCCGTTCGAGCACGACGAGTCGCGCGAGAGCCAGGCACAGGCGGTGCGCCTTTTCGAAGCGCTCGAGGGCGAATCGGATTTGCGCGGGTACCTGCGCTATGCGCGCCGCCACGCCGAGATCATCGAGCGCTTCGGGCGCTTTCCACACCGCAATGCCCTGCTCGGCCGGCAGTCGACCGACGCGGAGCGTGACTTTCTGTCGGAGCCGGGCTCCTCGTTCCGGTAGCGGCTCGCGCGCATGTCGATCCGGGGCGCGCTTCAGCGCCCGCCGGCAACGTCGAGCAGCGCGCCGTTGACATACGACGCCGCATCGGAGAGCAGCCAGACGATGGCCGCCGCGACCTCGTCGGCGCGGCCCGGTCGACCGGCCGGTGTTTGCGCGCCGAGCTGCGCGGCGCGATCGGGTTTGCCGCCGCTTGCGTGAATCTCGGTATCGATGAGCCCGGGCCGCACGGCGTTGACGCGTACCCCGCGCGGGCCGAGCTCTTTCGCGAGCCCGACCGTCATTGTGTCGACGGCGCCCTTCGAGCCCGCATAATCGACGTACTCGTTCGGTGAGCCGAGCCGTGAGGCGGCGGAGGAAACATTGACGATCGCGCCGCCCGCTCCGCCACGGTCCGTCGACATGCGCCGCGCCGCTTCGCGCGCGCAAAGATAGGCGCCCAGCACGTTGACATCGAACATCCGCTCGAGACGCGCGAGATCCATGTCCGCAAGCGGCATCGAGGGCGCGACGATGCCCGCGTTGTTGACGAGCGCATCGAGTCGACCGAACGCTTGCACGACCGAATCGAACATTGCGCGGACGGCCGCTTCGTCGGCGACGTCGGCCTGCACGATGAGCGCCTTTGCGCCGGCCTGCTCGACTTCGCGCGCCGTTTGCTCGGCCGCTTTTCGATCGCGCGTGTAGTTGACGCCGACGGCCCAGCCGTTGGCACCGAGCTGCCGCGCGGTGGCGCGCCCGATGCCGCGGCTCGCGCCGGTGACGAGGACGACAGGGGTCTCTTTGTCCATGGCGATTGGCGCACGCGATTCAAACGGCTTCCCGCTCGGTCGCCCATTTGTCGGGGCCGGGCGAACGATAACGGCGCAGCTTGTCGACGAGCGCCGCGGGTTGCGAGTCGATTTGCAGAATGTCGAAATAGCGCTGCTGCATGAATCCTTCGCTGACGGTATGCCGCAGCAGGCCGACGAGCGGCGCGTAGTAGCCGTCGACGTCGACGAGGCCGATCGGCTTCGCGTGATAGCCGAGCTGTGCCCACGTGTAGACTTCGAACAGCTCCTCGAGCGTGCCCGCGCCGCCCGGCAGCGCGACGAACGCGTCGGCGAGATCGGCCATCATCCTCTTGCGCTGGTGCATGTCCGGCACGACGTGCAATTCCGTGAGTCCGCGATGCCCGACCTCCTTGTCGAGGAGCAGCTTCGGGATGACCCCGATCGCCCGCCCCCCCGCCGCGAGCACCTCGTCAGCGACGACGCCCATCAATCCGACTCGCCCGCCGCCGTAGACGAGCGTGCAGTCGGCTTCGACGAGCGCACGGGCGAAGCCGCGCGCCGCTTCCGCATAGACGGGCTTCGCGCCGAGCGACGAACCGCAGTAAACGCAGATCGACTTCATTGCCGCGCCCCTTTTACCGCCGTCTTGACGGCGGGGTCGCGCGGCGGCAGATAGTCGTGGAATTCGCGCAACGGGCGTCGGCCCGACACGAGATCGTCGAAGAGCTGCCGCGAGCGGCCGCGCAGGTAGGGCGCCATCACCGAAATGACATGGACGCTCACCTGATGCAGCTCGGCGCGGATCGCCTCCTGATCGTTGTACTTGCGAGGATGCATCACGAATTGATACGAGAGCCAATAGGTGGCGATGACGCCCATGTTCGTCGAGATCACCTGGATCTCGTCGGGCGTCGCCACCATTTCGTCGTCGGCGACGAGCAGCTCGCACATCTCGCGTGCGAAGCGCACCTTGTGGCTGATGATCTGCTTGAAATGCGTCTCGAGCGTGCGGTTGCGCGCGAGCAGATCGTTGAGGTCGCGGTACAGGAAGCGGTACTGCCACATGAAATCGGCCATGTACTGCAAGTACGACCACGTTTCGTCGATGGTCGGACGATGATCCTGGGGAAACCGGAGCCGCTTTTCGATCGCCTGCTCGAACTGGGCGAAGATGCTATTGATGATGTCGTCTTTATTACGGAAATGGTAATAAAGATTGCCGGGGCTGATCTCCATTTCCTCGGCGATGGTGGTGGTCGTGACGTTCGGCTCGCCGATCTCGTTGAAGAGCTTCAACGACAGCTCGAGGATCCGTTCACGGGTGCGGCGGGGAGTTTTGGCTTCCATGTCGTCCGGCCCTGAAGTGTTTTCACGCTGGGCCAAAGACGACGGAACGCGCGGCACTTTCGCGACGCTGCGTCGTGTCGGCCCGGCGTGGTTGGTCTGTCTCGGAGTTCTGGGCCGATTATAAACCGGTCGTTCTCTTCTTCGACCGGCCTAGGGTTTTCATGGAGACGAGGCGAGCCGCTCGATCCATGCGACGAGCAGCGGGCCGGCGATGAGGATCCAGGTGAGCAGACATGCGCCAAGGGCCACCGTCACGGCGGCGCTGCCGAGATCCTTGGCGCGCCTCGAGAGCTCGTGACGCTCGAGCGAAATTCGGTCGATGGCCGCCTCGACGCTCGAGTTGAGCAGCTCGACGATCAGTACCAGCAGCACCGAGCCGATCAGGAGGACATGGGAGACGGCGTCGACCGGAACGAGCGCGCCGCCCGGCACGAGTATCGCGGCGAGCGTGAGCTCCTGGCGAAATGCGCTTTCTTCGCGGATTGCCACGCGAAATCCGTTGACCGAGTTCTTGAGGGCATGCCAGGCGCGCGTGAGCCCGCGATTGCCCTTGTACGGATTGACGGGCGGCGGGGCGAGCGGATCGTCGGGCGAGAGCGGCTCGGGCCGCTCGGCATGGTCGCCGGACGTTGGGGATTCGTCGGGCACGTGGCCGACATGCAGCGCTCGAGCCGCGGACGGCTCGGGAGACGGGGGCGGCTCGGCCCGTTCTTCGCGGGCGAGCGATTCGTCGCGCCTCATGCCGCGGCGTTCTCGTTCTCTTCGCGCCATGGGGCGCGCGAAAGCGGTTTCAGGTGCGCGGCGAACTGCTCGGAAGCGGCGCGCCAGGAGAACCGCTCGGCCCATCCGCGAGCATGCGCGCGCTCGATCTTCAGCGCATCGAGGCAGGCCTCGCGCAGATCTTCGTTCATCGCGCCGGCTCCGCCCTCGCCGAGCACGTCGATCGGCCCCGTCACAGGATAGGCCGCGACAGGCGTGCCGCAGGCGAGCGCCTCGAGCAGCACGAGCCCGAATGTATCGGTGCGGCTCGGAAAGACGAAGACGTCGGCGGCCGCATAGACCTTCGCGAGCTCGGCCTGCGTCAACACGCCGAGGTAGTTCGCCTCCGGGTAGCGGGACTTGAGTTCGGCGAGCGCCGGACCCTCGCCGGCCACCCATTTCGATCCCGGCAGATCGAGCTTCAGAAAAGCCTCGACGTTCTTCTCGATCGCCACTCGCCCGACGTAAAGGAAGATCGGCCGCGCCGTGTTGAGCACCTTCGATTCCATCGGATGGAAGATATCGAGGTCGACGCCGCGCGACCAGAGCACGACGTTCGTGAAACCGTAGCGCTCGAGATCGGTTTTGACGACGGGCGTCGGCGCCATGACGGCGAGCGACGGCCGGTGGAACCAGCGCAGGAACCGGTAGGAGACGGAGGCGGGCAGCGCGAAGCGGGCCTCGATGTACTCGGGAAAGCGCGTGTGATAGGCCGTCGTGAACGGCAGCCCGTGCCGGATCGCGTATCGGCGCGCGGCGAGCCCGAGCGGCCCTTCCGTCGCGATATGGAGCGCGTCGGGCGCGAACTCGTCGATACGCTTCCAGAGCCGCGCGCGCGGAAAGAGCGAGAGCCGGATCTCGGGGTAAGTCGGGCACGGCACGGTGCGGAACTCGAGCGGGGTGACGAGCTCGACACGGTGCCCGAGCGCCGTGAGCTCACGCGTCGTGTTCTTGAGCGTGCGGACGACGCCGTTCACCTGAGGTTCCCACGCGTCGGTGACGATCATGATCTTCATGCGGAGCCCTGTGCGGTGGAGGGTAAGCTGGAGGAGCGGGACGGCGGGCGTAGCGAGCACGAGCGCCTAGTCATTTTAGGCGGTCGCCTTCGCCTTGCGCGAGGTGACTTCGGGCGAGCGCATGACGGTCCAGTAGACGACCTGCAGCTCCCCTTCGAGCGTTTCGACGAGCGCCGACAGGCTTTCGACCCAATCGCCGTCGTTGCAATAGGTGAGGCCGTCGACCTCGCGGATCTCGGCCTTGTGAATGTGGCCGCAGACCACGCCGTCGCAGCCGCGGCGCCGCGCCTCGTCGATCATCACCTGCTCGAACGACGAGATGAAATTGACCGCGTTCTTGACCTGATGCTTCAGATATTGCGAGAGCGACCAGTACTGAAACCCGAAGCGGCTGCGAATGCGGTTGAACCAGCGGTTGAGCACGAGGATCGCCGTGTACGCGGTGTCGCCGAGATAGGCGAGCCACTTCGCATGCTGGATCACGCCGTCGAAGAGGTCGCCGTGGACGATCCAGAGGCGCTTGCCGGTCAACGTCGTATGGAACGCCTCGCCGCGCACGTGGATGTCGCCGAACGCGAGGTCGCAGAACTGACGCGCCGCCTCGTCGTGGTTGCCGGGGATGTAGACGACCTGCGTGCCCTTGCGCGCCTTGCGCAGGATCTTCTGCACGACGTCGTTGTGCGCTTGCGGCCAGTACCAACCCTTCTTGAGCTGCCACCCGTCGATGATGTCGCCGACGAGGTAGAGATACTCGGATTCGTTGTGGCGCAGGAAATCCAGCAGGTAGGGCGCCTGGCAGCCGCTCGTGCCGAGATGGATATCGGAGAGCCAGATCGTGCGGTAACGGTGTGGATCGGGCACGCTATCGTCGTGATGGCTGCTGCTCGAAGCCTGCTGCCGGCCGCCTTCATCCGCGACTGTCGACGCGCCGCCGGGCGCGGCGGGGTGGAACGGGACGGCGTCGACGGAAGCGCCGATCTGCCGCAGGAGGGAAGTCGCGGACGTCGTACGGTCCATGGCTTCTCGCGTCGAGTTGTACATGCGCACATTGCGCCATGCGCCTGTGACTGCCACATGACAGTCACGAGAAGTTCTTATTACCAGGCGAGGATTCGACGCCGCGCGCGGGAACGGTGGCGTCGCGCGTTACGGTTGGGGCGTGCCGGCGGCGGCTGCCCGCGAAGATGGTTCGGCGACCACGATACGTGTGCCCGCGAGCCTGTCGTGAGGAAACTGTCGAGCGCCGTCGAGCCGTGCGGAGGCGGCCCAGAGCACGAACCAGACGGCAGCCGCGCCGAGCGTGTAAGGCAGCGAAAGATGCAGCAGCGGGTGAAGCGCGAGCGGCGGCAGGAACCAGAGCCAAGCCAGCAGATAGCGGACGACGGCACGCACGGACCGCACCGGCAAGCCCTGGCGGTCGACGAGCCGTAGCCGCCACGTCTTCATCGGCAACGTCTGGCCGCCGTGGGTCCAGCACCAGACGAAGTAGACGCCGACGACGAGCGCAACCCAGGCCGCGAGCAGGTCGCGATGGACCAGCCCGTTGCGCTGCTGCGTCAGCGTGCCGAACAGATAGCCGGCGAAAAAGACGATGCCGAACAGAATGACGGCCTCATAGACGAGCGCGGCGAGGCGCCGGCGCACGCTCGGCGGCGCCGGCAGCGGCCGAGGAGCCGCTTTTTCGTTCGCGCTCCCGACCTTGTCCGCTTCCGGTGCGTTCGATAGGGGCATCGCGCGAGCCCTCAGGCGCCTTTGAAGATGCCCGATTCATCCTCGGACGGCGAGAGCGGCGCGTTCTTGGCCGGCGCCGCGCTCGCGGGGGCGGTGGCGCCCGGCTGCGCCGGCACGGCGACGGGCGCCGATGCGCCGGTCGCGGCGGCAACGTTGCTCCCCGCGCCCGGCGGCGGCTCGACGAGGCGGTTGAGCCCGCGGATCTCGCTCTTCGCGCCCGAAGGCGGGGCGCTCACGACGGTCGGCCGTCGCTTGCGTTCGCTTGCCGCCAAGCGCGCTTTTTGCTCGGGCGAGAGCTGCTGATAGGCCGTCCATGCCTTCTGGCGCGCCTGCGGCGGCAGTGCTTTCGAAAGCTGGTAATTCTCGCGCGCGACGCGCCGCTGCTCCGGGGTCATGCGCACCCACTGCGCCATTTGTTCGTGCAGTCTTTTTTGTCTTTCGGGCGACATCTTCGCGAAACCGGACGCGATCTTGATCCATTTTCGCTTGCGTTCGTCGCTGAACCTGTCCCATACCGCGGCGAACGGCGAGAGCGCCGCGTGTTGAGCGGGCGTCAGATGAGCCCACGAAAGCGGATTGTGGTCGGTGACGAGCGGCGGAAAGTCGATCGCGAGCGGGGTGCCCGGCGCCGACGCGACAGCAGGCGCGCTTGCGCCGGCCGCGGCATGCGCGGGTGCGGGCAGCGGAGCGAAGAACCGGTGGTAGGTCGCGGCGAACACGACCGCCGAGGCGATCGCGCAGGCGAACACGACGGCCAGGCCGCGCTTATAGCTCACGCAGGGCTCCTCCGCATGCGTTCAGCGCGCACGCGAGAGATACGCGTTGAACCCGTGATCGAGATACGCGTTGAGCGGGAGCTCGTCGTTGAGCATGGCCGCGTCGATGTCGGCGAGCTCGGCGGCGCGCTGCAGGTTTTCCCAGTAGGCGATGGCGGCAACGCCGACGACGAGCGCAATGACCGGCCACACGCGCAACATGCGTCCGAACGGCGACAGGTGTCGATCGCGCGCCTCCGAGCGGCGGCCCATGCTCGGCGCCGCCCCGGCGGGCGCGAGCACCGGCACGAACGAGCGCGCGGCGAGCGTTTCTGGTTTCTTTCGCGCGAGCGCGAGGCGTCGGGCGGCCGCGAGCTTCTCGACGGTCGGCTCGGGCAAGCTGGCCGCGTTTTCGTCGAGCGCGCGACAGATACCGTGCGCGAACTCGCGTTCTTTGATTTCGGGAGCGGAGCTCATAGCGTGATTCCTTTGGCCTTGAGCGCAACCGCGAGCGTATGGGTGGCTCGGGAACAGTGCGTCTTGACACTGCCCTCGGAGCAGCCCATCGCGGCGGCAGTCTCGGCGACATCCATATCTTCCCAATAACGCATGAGAAACGCCTCCCGTTGACGCGCCGGTAATTTTTGGATCTCTTCGTCGATGAGCGCAAGCACTTGGTGGCGCTCGAGCGTTTGCTCGCTGCTTTCCGAGCCGCCCGAGCCCTCTTGTGCTTCGATCGTCTCGAGCGGGTCGAATTCGTCGTCGTCGCCGCTGCCGAACGACGAGAAGAGGCTCACCCAAGTATTACGTACTTTCTGCCGACGAAAGAAATCATGCGTCGCATTCTGAAGAATACGCTGAAACAGGAGAGGAAGCTCGGCCAGCGGCCGGTCGCCGTACCTTTCGGCGAGCCGGATCATCGCATCCTGCACGATGTCGAGGGCGGCATCGTCGTCGCGCACGGCGTAGACGGTCTGCTTGAACGCACGCCTTTCGACGCTCGTCAGGAAGTCGGCGAGTTCCTTGTCTGATGCCATCCGAGGGAGGGCGCGCCTCGTGGTTGGGCGCGCGCCGTAATCGATTGAAAAAAATCCGTAAAGCTGGCGGATGCTAACAAACTTTTTGGGATGACGGGGTGCGAACAGGGGCCTCCGGCGGCTCGGCACGGCGTTTTTTCGACTCCCCGTGGTGCAAACGCCACCCGCTTGGGGCGGAACGCCGACGGCGGGCGCCGGGCGGTCTTCCGGCATTGCAGCAAAATTTGCTTGACCGGGAGCGCCGCACCCGTTAACGTTTCCGGTTCGCAACATAAGTGACTGTCTTCTTTGAGGCGTGCCCAAGAAGCCCGCCTGTCAAACTGGACGCGCCGCTTGAACCCGAGCCATAAGCCCGGCAGAGAGCACCCGATCAATTTTTTGCCGAAAATTCGAAAGGTGAATGATGAATATGCCCAGCGCGGAATTCTCCACGTCGGATACCACCCCCCCTCATGAAGCCCCCTCGATCGGCGCGACCGTGCTCATGCGCGCGCTGGCCGACGAAGGCGTCGAGGTGCTGTGGGGCTATCCCGGCGGCGCAGTGCTCTACATCTACGACGAACTCTACAAGCAGGACAAAGTGCAGCACGTGCTCGTGCGCCACGAGCAGGCGGCGGTGCATGCGGCGGACGGCTATGCGCGCTCGACGGGCAAGGTCGGCGTGTGCCTCGTCACGTCGGGCCCCGGCGTGACGAACGCGGTGACGGGCATCGCCACCGCGTACATGGATTCGATTCCGCTCGTCATCATCAGCGGCCAGGTGCCGACGGCCGCGATCGGCCAGGACGCGTTCCAGGAGTGCGATACCGTCGGTATCACGCGTCCGTGCGTGAAGCACAACTTCCTCGTGAAGGACGTGCGCGATCTCGCCGAGACCGTGAAGAAAGCGTTCTACATCGCGCGCACGGGGCGTCCGGGGCCGGTGCTCATCGACATCCCGAAGGACGTCTCGAGGACGCCGTGCGAGTACGAGCCCGTGAAAAGCGTGTCGCTGCGCTCGTACAACCCGGTGACGAAAGGCCACTCGGGCCAGATCCGCAAGGCCGTCTCGCTGCTGCTCGGAGCGAAGCGCCCCTACATCTATACGGGCGGCGGCATCGTCCTTGCCGACGCCGCGCGCGAGCTCAACCAGTTCGCCGACCTGCTCGGCTATCCCGTCACGAACACGCTGATGGGCTTGGGCGGCTACCGCGCGAGCGACAAGAAGTTCCTCGGCATGCTCGGCATGCACGGCACGTACGAAGCCAACATGGCGATGCAGCACTGCGACGTGCTGATCGCGATCGGCGCCCGCTTCGACGATCGCGTGATCGGCGATCCGCAGCATTTTTCGTCGCGCCCGCGCAAGATCATCCATATCGACATCGATCCGTCGTCGATCAGCAAGCGCGTGAAGGTCGACATCCCGATCGTCGGCGACGTGAAAGAGGTGCTGAAGGAGCTCATCGAGCAGCTGCAGCACGCCGAGCACGGGCCCGACACCGCGGCGCTCGCCGAATGGTGGAAAGAGATCGAAGGCTGGCGCGCGAAGCAGTGCCTCAAATACGACCGGGCGAGCTCGATCATCAAGCCTCAGTACGTCGTCGAGAAGCTTTGGGAGCTCACCGACGGCAGCGCCTACGTCTGCTCCGACGTCGGCCAGCACCAGATGTGGGCCGCCCAGTTCTACCGCTTCGACAAGCCGCGCCGCTGGGTCAACTCGGGCGGGCTCGGCACGATGGGCTTCGGCTTGCCCGCGGCGATGGGCGTGAAGATGGCGCATCCCGAGTCCGATGTCGTCTGCATCACGGGCGAAGGCTCCATTCAGATGTGCATCCAGGAGCTTTCCACCTGCAAGCAGTACGACACGCCGATCAAGATCATCTCGCTCAACAACCGCTACCTCGGCATGGTTCGCCAGTGGCAGCAGATCGAGTACAGCAAGCGCTACTCGCATTCGTACATGGATGCGCTGCCCGATTTCGTGAAGCTCGCCGAGGCGTACGGCCACGTCGGCATCCGCGTCGACAAGACGGCGGACGTCGAGCCCGCGTTGAAGGAGGCGCTGCGGCTCAAGGATCGTACCGTGTTTCTCGATTTCCAGACCGATCCGACCGAGAACGTCTGGCCGATGGTTCAAGCGGGCAAGGGCATCACCGAGATGCTGCTTGGCGCGGAAGATCTCTGACGGGAAACACAATATGAGACACATCATTTCCGTCCTGCTGGAAAACGAACCGGGTGCGCTTTCGCGCGTGGTCGGCCTTTTTTCGGCACGCGGCTACAACATCGAAACCTTGACGGTGGCGCCGACCGAAGACCAGTCGCTTTCGCGCCTGACCATCGTCTCCATTGGCTCGGACGACGTGATCGAACAGATCACGAAGCACTTGAACCGCCTGATCGAGGTGGTCAAAGTGGTCGACTTGACCGAAGGCGCCCACATCGAGCGCGAGCTGATGCTGATCAAGGTAAGGGCGGTCGGCAAGGAACGCGAAGAGATGAAGCGGATGGCGGACATCTTCCGCGGCCGCATCATCGACGTGACCGAGAAGACCTATACGATCGAGCTGACGGGGGCGAGCGACAAGCTCGACGCCTTCATCGAAGCGCTCGACAGCACGGTGATTCTCGAGACGGTCCGCACGGGCAGCTCGGGGATCGGCCGCGGCGAGCGCATCTTGAAGGTCTGACGCCGCGTCGACGCGATTGGCGCCTCGCTCGGCGGGTATGGGCGCGGCGCGTTACCGGAATTTCACTGAATCGAACAAGCGAAGGAATGAACATGAAAGTTTTCTACGATAAAGACGCGGACCTCTCCCTCATCAAGGGCAAGGACGTCACGATCATCGGCTACGGCTCGCAAGGCCATGCCCACGCGCTGAACCTGAAGGACAGCGGCGTGCGCGTGACGGTCGGTCTGCGCCGCGATGGAGCATCGTGGAAGAAGGCCGAGCAGGCGGGGCTCGCGGTCAAGGAAGTCGCCGAAGCCGTCAAGGGCGCCGACGTCGTCATGATGCTGCTGCCCGACGAGCAGATCGCCGAGGTCTACAAGAGCGAAGTGCACGCGAACATCAAGCAAGGCGCGGCGCTCGCGTTCGCGCACGGCTTCAACGTCCACTACGGCCAAGTCATTCCCCGCGCCGATCTCGACGTGATCATGATCGCGCCGAAGGCGCCGGGCCACACCGTGCGCAACACGTACCAAAATGGCGGCGGCGTGCCGCACCTGATCGCCGTGGCGCAGGACAAGTCGGGCGCGGCGCGCGACATCGCGCTCTCGTACGCGGCGGCGAACGGCGGCGGCCGCGCCGGCGTCATCGAGACGAACTTCCGCGAAGAAACCGAAACCGATCTTTTCGGCGAGCAGGCAGTGCTCTGCGGCGGTACGGTCGAGCTCATCAAGGCCGGCTTCGAGACGCTCGTCGAAGCAGGCTACGCGCCTGAGATGGCTTACTTCGAATGCCTGCACGAGCTCAAGCTCATCGTCGATCTGATCTACGAGGGCGGCATCGCGAACATGAACTACTCGATCTCGAACAACGCCGAGTATGGCGAGTACGTGACGGGTCCGCGCATCGTCAATGAAGAGACGAAGAAGGTCATGAAGGCGGTCCTGAGCGACATCCAGACGGGCGAGTACGCGAAGAGCTTCATTCTCGAGAACCGCGCCGGCGCGCCGGTGCTGCAGTCGCGCCGTCGTATCACGGCCGAGCATCAGATCGAAACGGTCGGTGCGAAGCTGCGCGCGATGATGCCGTGGATCGCGAAGAACAAGCTCGTCGACCAGTCGAAGAACTAAACGCCGCGAGCCTCGCCGGCGTCTTCGAGAGAGCCGTCCCGCGCGTCGAGCGCCGGACGGCTTTTGTTATCCTACGGTTTTACAAGAAGACCTAAACTGCTTTTATGAATTACCCTCATCCGATCATCGCGCGCGAAGGGTGGCCCTTCATTGCGATCGCCGCCGTCGTCGCGTTGTTGGTCCATGCGGTCGTGGGGTTCGGCCTGGCCTGGATTTTCTGGCTGCTGCTCATCTTCGTCGTGCAGTTTTTCCGCGATCCGGCGCGCCCGATCCCGACCGAGCCGAGCGCGGTTCTTTGTCCGGCTGACGGCCGCATCGTCGCCGTCGAAACGACGCACGACCCCTACGTCGGCCGCGAGGCGCTCAAGATCAGCGTGTTCATGAACGTCTTCAACGTCCATTCGCAGCGTTCGCCCGTCGATGGCGCGGTGACGAAAGTCGAATATTTTCCGGGCGCGTATCTGAACGCGGCTATCGACAAAGCCTCGCTCGAAAACGAGCGCAACGCGATCGTCATCCAGACGGGAAGCGGACACACGGTGACGTCGGTGCAAATCGCCGGGCTCATCGCGCGGCGCATTCTCTGCTACGTGAGGGAAGGGGAGCCTCTCGGGCGCGGTCAGCGCTACGGCTTCATTCGCTTCGGTTCGCGCGTCGATGTCTATCTGCCTCTCGGCAGCCGCGCCAAAGTCTCGATCGGCGAGAAGGTCTATGCCTCGTCGACGATTCTCGCCGAGCTTTGACGCGGTGCGAGGAGGAGTTCGATGGCCGCATTGAAACCGCGCCGCCCGCGTACCGGCAAATCGTCGCTGCCGCGGCCGTTCAGGCGCAACAAGATGTTCGCGGACGCGGCGTCGCCGTCGTCGGTGAGCGCGCCGGCTGAAAGCCGGCGCTTCGCGCGTCAGCAGTTCCTGCGCAGGCGCGGCATTTACCTGCTGCCGAACGCGTTCACGACGGCCGCGCTCTTTTGCGGCTTCTTCGCCGTCGTGCAGGCGATGAACGTGCGCTTCGAGATCGCGGCCATCGCGATCTTCGTCGCGATGGTGCTCGACGGCATGGACGGGCGCGTCGCGCGCATGACGCATACGCAAAGCGCGTTCGGCGAGCAGTTCGACAGCCTTTCCGACATGGTGTCGTTCGGCGTCGCGCCGGCACTCGTCATGTACGAATGGGTCCTGAAAGACCTCGGCCGCTGGGGCTGGCTCGCGGCCTTCGTCTACTGTTCGGGCGCGGCGCTGCGGCTCGCGCGCTTCAACACGAACATCGGCGTCGTCGACAAGCGCTTCTTCCAGGGGCTGCCGAGCCCGGCCGCGGCCGCACTGATCGCCGGCTTCGTCTGGCTCGCCACCGACAACCGGGTGCCGCTCAAGCTCGTCTGGCTGCCGTGGGTCGCGTTCGCGCTGACCGTCTACGCGGGCGTCACGATGGTGTCGAACGCGCCGTTTTACAGCGGCAAGGCGCTCGACGTGAGGCACCGCGTGCCGTTCGCGGCGATATTGCTCGTCGTCGTCGCGTTCGTGCTCGTGTCGTCCGATCCGCCGTTGATGCTGTTCGGCCTTTTCGTGCTCTACGGTCTGTCGGGTTATGCGTTCTGGGGTTATCTGGCGCTGCGCCGGCGCGACAACCCGGCGCGCTCGGTGCCGCACGATCGCTGATGCCGCGCGGCCCCGGAAGCAGGCGATCCGGGGCTGGGCGCGCGAGCCAGACGCCCCCGGCCGATCGATTGCACGTTTTCGCGAATGCCGCTATAGTCGGCGACATGTCGAAATTTGCATTCCCCTTCCTATCCCTTCTCGCCGGTGCGCCGCTACTACGCGGTCTAGCACTAGCGTCGGCGCGTCTCGCGCGCTGACCGTTCTCGCCCCCCGTCTGCCTTCGTTCGTTGTTCGGCGTCGCCAGCGGTGGCGCGGACACCCGAATTCCGTTGTGACTTCCGTTTTCCGATTGCAGATCCTCCCAGGAGAAAAGATGAAACGACCCCCACGTTCACTTACGTTCACTGCCCCCCAAGGGGGCTTCGGCCTCCCTTGGGGCGGCCCGGCGGGAGGCTGAGATGGCAGACAAGCTGATAATTTTCGACACGACGTTGCGCGACGGCGAGCAGTCGCCGGGTGCTTCGATGACGAAAGAGGAGAAGATCCGCATCGCGCGGCAGCTCGAGCGGATGAAGGTCGACGTGATCGAGGCCGGTTTCGCGGCGAGCTCGAACGGCGATTTCGATGCGATCAACGCGATCGCCTCGCTCGTGAAGGAAAGCACGGTCTGCTCGCTCGCGCGCGCGAACGACAAGGACATCCAGCGCGCCGCCGACGCGCTCAAGCCGGCCGAGCGCTTCCGCATTCATACGTTCATTGCGACGTCGCCGCTGCATATGGAAAAGAAGCTGCGGATGACGCCCGATCAGGTCTACGAGCAGGCGCGGCTCGCCGTGCGCTTCGCGCGCAAATTCACGGACGACGTCGAGTTCTCTCCCGAGGACGGCAGCCGCTCGGACATGGACTTCCTCTGCCGCGTGCTCGAGGCCGTCATCGCCGAAGGGGCGACGACGATCAATATTGCGGACACGGTCGGCTACGGCGTCCCCGAGCTTTACGGCAATCTCGTGAAGACGCTGCGTGAGCGGATCCCGAACTCGGACAAGGCCGTCTTCTCCGTCCATTGCCACAACGATCTCGGGATGGCCGTCGCGAACTCGCTGGCGGGCGTCCAGCTCGGCGGCGCGCGCCAGGTCGAATGCACGATCAACGGTCTGGGCGAGCGTGCCGGCAACACGGCGCTCGAGGAAATCGTCATGGCCGTGAAGACGCGCAAGGACTACTTCGGCCTCGAGCTCGGCATCGACACGACGCAGATCGTGCCGGCGTCGAAGCTCGTCTCGCAGATCACGGGTTTCGTCGTACAGCCGAACAAGGCCGTCGTCGGCGCGAACGCTTTCGCGCACGCGTCGGGCATTCACCAGGACGGCGTCCTGAAGGCGCGCGATACGTACGAGATCATGCGCGCGGAGGACGTGGGCTGGTCGGCGAACAAGATCGTGCTCGGCAAGCTCTCGGGCCGAAACGCGTTCAAGCAGCGCTTGCAAGAGCTCAACGTCAGGCTCGAGAGCGAAGCGGAACTCAACACGGCGTTCGCGCGCTTCAAGGAACTCGCCGATCGCAAGGCCGATATCTTCGACGAGGACATTATTGCGATCGTCGGCGAGGAGTCGGCCGAGGCGGCCGAACGCGAGCATTTCAAGTTCGTCTCGCTTTCGCAGCATTCGGAGACGGGCGAGCGGCCGCACGCGCGTGTCGTCATGTCGGCGGAGGGGCGCGAGGTGACGGCCGAATCCGACGGCAACGGTCCTGTCGATGCGGTGCTCAATGCCATCGAGGCGCATGCCAAGAGCGGCTCCGAGATGCTCCTCTACTCGGTCAACGCGATCACGACGGGCACGCAGGCGCAAGGGGAAGTGACCGTGCGTCTCTCGAAGAACGGGCGCATCGTCAACGGCGTCGGCACGGATCTCGACATCGTCGCGGCGTCGGCGAAGGCGTATATCTCCGCGCTCAACAAGCTTTACGCCGGCGGCGAGAAGCTGAATCCGCAGATCTGAGGGAGCGGGGCGCTCGAGTCGCGCCGGCCCGCATCGACATTCCCGGGGCGGCACGGGTCGCCCCGGGGGGAAGCCCCACTGGAACCGGCGTTACATCATCCCGAAGTGGTCGCGTTCGGGCTCGTGCAGCGGATCGGGTGTCTTTTGCGTGAGGCGCAGCACGCCTTGCGGGTCGAAGTAGAAGTTGTAGAGCAGGTACCAGACGTTGTCTTCCTGGTACCGATAGCTCCAGACCTCGCGCTTCATCAGCGGGTAGTACGACGTTTCGACGGGGCGCCCGAAGTTGATGAGCACGTCCTGCTTCGTCCAGGTGCCGATCTGCGCCTTGTAGAACTCGTTGGCCGCCAGCACCTGACGCACGGTCACGACTTTCCCGGAAGGATCGATATCGGCGGCCGTCGTCACTTCGCCCATCGGCTGCGTCGGCCACATCAGCCGCTTGCCGCCGTTCGGCAGGTCATAGACTTCGCGCGGCGGGCCGAGGCGCGCGACAAGCGACGATTCCGCCTCTCCCGGCGTGAAGCGCTGCCAGGGCTGGGCGCAGCCGGCCGTCACGAGCACGGCGAGCGCCGCCGCCACTGCTGAAAGACGCTTGCCCATCGACATAAGAAAGTCCTCCATTCATTCCCGGCTTTTTATCACGCGCCTGAACATTTGACATGCGAGTCCACCAAAAGATTTGCACGACCCGCCGCCGATCCATGCCTGTCGGGTGATCGAGAATGCCACGCCCCCCGTGTCCGATTCAACGGCGACGGTATCCGCTGCGATTTTCGCGGCGTCCGCGGCTTTGCGCCCCGGGCGACGCCGGGTTGGGCGCCCGCCGGGCGGAAGCGGCCATGGAGTGGCCGGCCGGCGGCGCTGTGCTACAATACGCGCTTCGTCGTAACCCACGGCACGGCCTTTCTTCCGTGACCGCCTGTTAGCTTTAAAGGAAATCACATGTCTGTAGCTGATATCAAGAAGTCCGAAATCGTCGCCCAGTTCGCGCGCGCCACGAACGATACGGGTTCGCCCGAGGTTCAAGTCGCCTTGCTGACCTCGCGCATCAACGAATTGACCGCCCACTTCAAGTCGCACGTCAAGGATCACCATAGCCGCCGCGGTCTGCTGCGCATGGTGAGCCGTCGCCGCAAGCTGCTCGATTACCTGAAGGGCAAGGATGCCGACCGTTACCGCTCGCTGATCGAAAAGCTGGGTCTGCGCAAGTAATCGGTGCGACGGTCGTCGCTTCATGCAATATGCCTGTGTCAGCGCGCTGATGCAGGCTTTTTGTTTTTTTCGACCGCGGTTGACGCTGCAGCGCTCACCGCGGTCCATGCGGAACTCGACGGTGCGCGTGCCGGCGACAAGGAACGAAGGGCGCGCGGCACCGCCTGCAGGCCCTGCCAACGCGGGCCTCGCAAGGCCCCATGGGGCCGCGTAGGGTCGCATTGAAACGGGCGGAGCTTTGTGTCATTCCAGTGAGGTGCACGCGAGAGCCGGATGTCGGCGAGCGTCGCGCTGGAATGGCATAACACTCCTCTTCCCGTTGCCGCAAGGGCCCGCGGCGTCGTTGCCGGCATGTCTCGTCATGCCGCGCGGCGGCGAATCGATCACGAAGACGAGCAAAGAGAAAGCGAGAGAAAGTAAGGAGTGACCATGTCAATGTTCAATAAAGTCGTCAAAGAATTCAAGTGGGGGCAGCACAACGTTCGCCTCGAGACGGGCGAGATCGCCCGTCAGTCCACGGGTGCCGTCGTCGTCGATATCGACGACACCGTCGTGCTCGCGACCGTCGTCGGCGCGAAGGCGGCCAAGCCCGGCCAGGACTTCTTCCCGTTGACCGTCGATTACATCGAGAAAACCTATTCGGCCGGCAAGATCCCGGGCGGCTTCTTCCGCCGCGAAGGGCGCCCGTCGGAACACGAGACGCTGACGTCGCGCCTCATCGACAGGCCGTTGCGCCCGCTCTTTCCCGAGGGCTTCTACAACGAGGTCCAGGTCGTCATCCACGTGCTGTCGGTGAACCCTGAAGTTCCTGCCGATATTCCCGCGATGATCGGCGCATCGGCCGCGCTGGCCGTTTCGGGTATCCCGTTCAACGGACCGGTCGGCGCCGCGCGCGTGGCCTACGTCGACAACCAGTACGTGCTGAACCCGACGCGCGCGCAGATGAAGGATTCGCGTCTCGAACTCGTCGTCGCCGGTACCGAGCGTGCCGTGCTGATGGTCGAGTCGGAAGCCGACCAGTTGCCCGAAGACGTCATGCTCGGCGCCGTCGTGTTCGGCCACGAGCAGATGCAGGCCGCCATCGATGCGATTCACGAGCTCGTGCGCGAGGGCGGCAAGCCCGAATGGGATTGGCAGCCGGCGCCGAAGGACGAGGCGCTGATCGCGCGCGTGACCGAGCTCGCGCAGGCGCAGCTCGCGGCGGCCTATCAGATCCGCAACAAGCAGGAACGCTCGACGAAGCTGAAGGAGATCTACGCCGGGACGGGCGTCAAGCTCGATGAAGAGGCGCTCGCCGCAGGCAAGCTGCCCGTCGACAAGGCGACGGTCGGCAATATCCTCTTCGACCTCGAGGCGAAGATCGTCCGCAGCCAGATCCTTTCGGGCGAGCCGCGGATCGACGGCCGCGACACGCGCACCGTGCGCCCGATCGAGATCCGCACCGGCGTGCTGCCGCGCACGCACGGCTCGGCGCTCTTCACGCGCGGCGAGACGCAGGCGCTCGTCGTCGCGACGCTCGGCACGAAGGGTGACGAGCAGATCATCGATGCGCTCGAAGGCGAGTACCGCGAGCGTTTCATGCTCCACTACAACATGCCGCCGTTCGCCACGGGCGAGACGGGTCGCGTCGGCTCGCCGAAGCGCCGCGAGATCGGCCATGGCCGGCTCGCGAAGCGCGCGCTCTCGCCGTGCCTGCCTGGCCCCGACGAGTTCGGCTATTCGATTCGCGTCGTGTCGGAAATCACCGAGTCGAACGGCTCGTCGTCGATGGCCTCCGTCTGCGGCGGCTGTCTCGCGCTGATGGATGCGGGCGTTCCGATGAAGGCGCACGTGGCCGGCATCGCGATGGGGCTCATCCTCGACGGCAACAAGTTCGCCGTGCTCTCCGACATCCTCGGTGACGAGGACCATCTCGGCGACATGGACTTCAAGGTGGCCGGCACGGCCGAGGGCGTCACGGCCTTGCAGATGGACATCAAGATCCAGGGGATCACGAAGGAAATCATGCAGGTCGCGCTCGCGCAGGCGAAGGAAGGCCGCATGCACATCCTTGGCAAGATGACGGATGCCGTCGCCGGGGCGAGCGCCGAGCTCTCGGAATTCGCGCCGCGCATGATCACGATCAAGATCAATCCGGAGAAGATCCGCGACGTGATCGGCAAGGGCGGCTCGGTCATCCGCGCGCTGACCGAGGAAACGGGCACGACGATCGACATCTCCGACGACGGTGTCGTCACGATCGCGAGCACGAGCAGCGAAGGCATGGCCGAAGCGAAGCGCCGCATCGAAGCGATCACGGCCGAGGTCGAAGTCGGTCAGGTGTACGAAGGCACCGTGCTGAAGCTGCTCGAGTTCGGCGCGATCGTGAACATCCTGCCCGGCAAGGACGGCCTGCTGCATATCTCCGAGATCGCCAACGAGCGCATCAAGGACATCAAGGACTACCTGAGCGAAGGCCAGCAGGTGAAGGTCAAGGTCATCCAGACGGACGAGAAGGGCCGGGTTCGCCTGTCGGCCAAGGCGCTGCTCAACGATGCGGCCTCGGGTGCGTCGGGCGCCGTGGCGAGCGAATCGGCGCCGCAGCAGTAACGCCGCGGCGTTCGGAGAACGGCCGGTGCGCTTTCGAGCGGACCGGCCGTTTTTTTATGAAAATGGTGCCACGCGCGACGCGCCGCGCGAATCCCTTGAGCGAGAGAGGTGAGGTAGATGAGAGCAATCGAAATTACCGAATTCGGCGGTCCCGAGGTGCTCGCGCTGGGCGAGCGGCCGAAGCCGGAGCCCGCGGCGGGCGAGGTGCTGGTGAAGGTCGCCGCCTCGGGCGTCAATCGCCCCGACGTGTTCCAGCGCAAGGGTGCGTACGCGCCGCCGCCGGGCGCGTCGGATCTGCCGGGCCTCGAGATCGCCGGCGAGATCGTCGGCGGTGCGCTCGAGGGCAAGCACAATCCGTTCGGGCTCAAGATCGGCGATCGCGTTTGCGCATTGCTCGCGGGCGGCGGCTATGCCGAATACGCGGCCGTGCCGCTCGCGCAGTGCTTGCCGGTGCCGGCGGGCCTGTCCGATATCGAGGCGGCCTCGTTGCCCGAGACGTT
Organism: Paraburkholderia sp.; assembly: GCA_039593375.1. Taxonomy (GTDB): domain Bacteria; phylum Pseudomonadota; class Gammaproteobacteria; order Burkholderiales; family Burkholderiaceae; genus Trinickia. The sequence continues at coordinate 23,270 of JBCNPL010000005.1, forward strand.
CTTCACCGTCTGGAGCAACGTCTTCGAGCGGGCCCGGCTCGGCGCGGGCGAAGGCGGCGCGAACGAGACGTTGCTCGTGCAGGGCGGCACGAGCGGCATCGGTGTGGCCGCGATCCAGATCGCGCACGCGAGAGGCTTTCGCGTGTTCGCGACGGCGGGCACGCCTGAAAAGTGCCAGGCCTGCGAAGCGCTCGGCGCCGAGCGCGCGATCAATTACAAATCGGAGGATTTCGTCGAGGTCGTGAAGTCGCTGACGAACGATCGCGGCGTCGACGTGATTCTAGACATGGTGGCGGGCGGTTACGTGCCGCGCGAGCTGTCGGCGCTTGCCGACGGCGGTCGGCTCGTGATCATCGCGCTGCTCGGCGGCGCGAAGGCCGAGGTCAACCTCAACGAGATTCTTCGCAGAAGATTGACCGTCACCGGCTCCACGCTGCGCGCCCGCTCGGTCGACTTCAAGGCCGCGGTCGCGAGGCAATTGAAGGAGCACGTCTGGCCGCTCGTCGAGGCGGGGCGCGTCAAGCCGATCGTCTATCGCGTGCTGCCCGCGGCGCGGGCAGCCGACGCGCACGCGCTCATGGAAAGCGGCGAGCACGTCGGCAAGATCGTCCTCGATTGGTCGCAAGTTTGACCCACCGCGCCCGCGCGCAGTAAAATTGCGTGTTTTGCGTGCGCTTCACGCGGTCGATCGCGGCAGAGGGGAGTGGGGAGACGATGGCGAGACAACCAGGGCAGCGAGCCAAGTGGGTGGTCGGCAATTGGAAGATGCACGGGCGGCTCGCCGATAACGAGGCGCTCTTGCGAGCGCTTGCGAAAGGTGTCGGCGCTTTCACCGATGTGCGCGTGGGCGTGTGCGTGCCGACCCCGTATCTCGCGCAAGTCGAGGCGGTGCTGTGCGGTGCGCCGCTTGCCTGGGGCGTGCAGGACGTCTCGGCCCATACGCATGGCGCGTATACGGGTGAAGTAGCGGCCGAAATGGCGCTCGAGTTCGGCGCGACGCTCGTCATCGTCGGTCACTCGGAGCGGCGCGCCTATCACGGCGAGTGCTCCGAACTCGTGGCGGCGAAGGCGCGGCGGGCATTGGAGGCGGGTCTGACGCCGATCTGCTGCGTCGGTGAAACGCTCGATGAGCGCGAAAGCGGCGCGACGCAGGCGGTCGTCGGCGCGCAGGTCGGCGCGCTGCTCGCCAAGCTGTCTGTCGAGGAAATGGCGCGGATTATCATCGCGTACGAGCCCGTGTGGGCGATCGGCACCGGCAAGACCGCGACGACCGAGCAGGCGCAGGAGCTGCATGCGTTTTTGCGTGGGCGACTCGTCGAAAAGAGCGCGGCGCTCGCGAGCGTGCCGCTGCTTTACGGCGGCAGCGTCAAGCCGGAAAACGCCGAGGCGCTTTTCTCGCAGGCGGATATCGATGGCGGCCTCATCGGTGGAGCGTCGCTGAAGAGCCAGGATTTTCTTGCAATCTGCGCGGCGGCGCAGGCCGCGGCCGCGCCGCGCTGACAGGCGGCGGCAGGCAGGGGCCTCGTTCGGGCGCGCAAGCGAAAGGCGCTTTGCGCCCAAATCTCTATTCAGGTGAGTGTGATGCTGTTTTTCAAAACGTTGATCATCGTCGTACAGCTGCTGTCGGCGCTCGGTATCATTGGCCTCGTGCTGCTCCAGCACGGCAAGGGCGCGGACATGGGCGCGGCGTTTGGCAGTGGCGCGTCGGGGAGCCTCTTCGGCGCGACGGGATCGGCGAATTTTCTCTCGCGTACCACGGCGATCCTGGCGGCGGTGTTCTTTGCCGCGACGCTTGCGCTGACCTACATCGGCTCGTACAAGTCGAAGCCTTCGGCCGGTGTGCTCGGCGCGGTGCCGACGGCACCCGTTACCGCTTCGGCGGCTGGCCCCGCCTCGGCGCCCGCGGCGTCGGCCACGGTCGCGCCGGCTCCCGCGTCGGGCCAGGGCACGTCCTCGCCGGCCGTCCCGAAATGATCTTTTTCACTGAACATTGCATTTGTGCGTTGAACAAATCCAGCGGGCAGGTTAGAATTTAAGTCTTGAAGCGATTCGCGGGTCTCAAAAAGTTGTGTCCCGGATTGCAGTCAGTGCCGACGTGGTGAAATTGGTAGACACGCTATCTTGAGGGGGTAGTGGCGAAAGCTGTGCGAGTTCGAGTCTCGCCGTCGGCACCAACGTTATCCAAATGCCAGCCGCTTGCTTCGCTTCGGCTGGCATTGTCACTTCTGGGGTTTCCTTGCGGCATCCTTGCGGTGCAGGGGCACGTTGCGCGGGATGTGTGGGCAGTGTGAAGTGATTTTTCGATCGGGGATTGCATCAGCAGTCGGTCTCCGTGGCACTCAGAACCAACCGATAGAGGATAGTCTTGAACCTCGCAGCCTACTTCCCCGTTTTTCTCTTCCTCCTCGTAGGTCTGGGTTTGGGCATCGCGCTCGTCAGCGTCGGCAAGATCCTCGGTCCCAGCAAGCCGGACAACGACAAGAACTCCCCCTACGAATGCGGCTTCGAGGCGTTCGAAGACGCTCGCATGAAATTCGACGTACGCTATTACCTCGTCGCCATCCTTTTCATCATCTTCGATATCGAGACCGCGTTCCTGTTTCCGTGGGGTGTTGCCCTGCGCGACATCGGCTGGTTCGGCTTCCTGTCGATGATGATCTTCCTCGTCGAACTGCTGCTCGGATTCGCCTACATCTGGAGGAAGGGCGGGCTCGAGTGGGAATGATGGGTTAATTGCCGATTTCTCGCGGGCGGCTAAGCGCGCGCCGCTCCGTTTGGAGTGCAAAGCAAATGAGTATCGAAGGGGTCTTGAAGGAAGGGTTTGTCACCACGACGGCTGACAAGCTGATCAATTGGACGCGCACGGGGTCGCTCTGGCCCATGACGTTCGGTCTCGCCTGTTGCGCGGTGGAGATGATGCATGCGGGCGCGGCCCGCTACGATCTCGACCGGTTCGGCGTCGTGTTTCGTCCGAGTCCGCGTCAGTCGGACGTGATGATCGTTGCCGGCACGCTCTGCAACAAGATGGCGCCCGCGTTGCGCAAGGTCTACGACCAGATGGCCGAGCCGCGCTGGGTCATCTCGATGGGCTCGTGCGCGAACGGCGGCGGCTACTACCATTATTCGTACTCGGTCGTGCGCGGTTGTGACCGGATCGTGCCCGTCGACGTCTACGTGCCCGGCTGTCCGCCGACCGCGGAGGCGCTCGTGTATGGCGTGATCCAGCTGCAAGCGAAGATCCGCCGCACGAACACGATCGCCCGTCAATAGCCTTAGCTTCCCCACAACATGGCAAGCAAACTCGAGACTCTCAAAGCGAACCTCGAGGCGGCCTTCGGCGGCCGTCTCTCGAGCATCACCGAATCGGTCGGGGAGCTCACGATCGTCGTGAAAGCGGGCGATTTCCTCGAAGTGGCGACGCGTCTGCGCGACGATCGCTCGCTCGGTTTCGAGCAGTTGATCGATTTGTGCGGCGTCGACTATCAAACATACGGCGATGGCGCTTATGACGGTCCGCGCTTCGCCGCGGTCCTCCACTTGCTCTCGATCTCGAACAACTGGCGTTTGCGCGTGCGCGTGTTCGCACCCGACGACGATCTGCCGATCGTGCCCTCGGTGGTCGAGATCTGGAATTCGGCCAACTGGTACGAGCGCGAGGCGTTCGATCTCTACGGCATCGTCTTCGAAGGGCATCCGGACCTGCGCCGCATCCTGACCGACTATGGGTTCATCGGGCACCCGTTCCGCAAGGATTTCCCGATTTCGGGCTATGTGGAAATGCGTTACGACCCGGACGAGAAGCGCGTCGTCTACCAGCCGGTGACGATCGAGCCGCGCGAAATCACGCCTCGCGTGATCCGCGAGGATCGCTACGGCGGTCTGAAACACTAAGAGGGCGCCATGGCAGAGATCAAGAACTACACGCTCAATTTCGGTCCGCAACACCCGGCCGCGCACGGCGTGCTGCGCCTCGTGCTCGAGCTCGACGGCGAGGTGATCCAGCGCGCCGACCCGCACATCGGCCTCCTGCACCGCGCGACGGAAAAGCTCGCCGAAAACAAGACGTTCATCCAGTCGGTGCCTTACATGGACCGGCTCGATTACGTCTCGATGATGTCGAACGAGCACGGCTACGTGCTCGCGATCGAAAAGTTGCTCGGCATCGACGTGCCGATTCGCGCCAAGTACATTCGCGTGCTGTTCGACGAAATCACGCGCTGCTTGAACCATCTGATGTGGATCGGTGCGCACGCGCTCGACGTCGGCGCGATGGCCGTGTTCCTTTACGCGTTCCGCGAGCGCGAAGACCTGATGGATGTCTACGAGGCGGTCTCGGGCGCGCGGATGCACGCGGCGTACTACCGCCCGGGCGGCGTCTACCGCGATCTGCCCGACGCGATGCCGCAATACAAGCCGACGAAGATTCGCAACGCGAAGGCGCTCGAGAAATTGAACGAGGCGCGTCAAGGGTCGCTCCTCGATTTCATCGACGATTTCTTCACACGCTTTCCCGGCTGCGTCGACGAATACGAAACGCTCCTGACCGACAACCGGATCTGGAAGCAGCGGCTCGTCGGAATCGGCGTCGTGAGCCCCGAGCGCGCGCTGCAGCTCGGCTTGACGGGGGCGATGCTGCGCGGCTCCGGCATCGAATGGGATCTGCGCAAGAAGCAGCCATACGAAGTCTACGATCGGCTCGACTTCGACATCCCGGTCGGCGTGAACGGCGATTGCTACGACCGTTACCTCGTGCGTGTCGAAGAGATGCGCCAGTCGACCCGCATCGCGAAACAATGCATTGAGTGGCTGCGCAAGAATCCCGGTCCTGTGATGACGGACAATCACAAGGTTGCACCGCCTTCGCGCGTATCCATGAAGTCGAACATGGAAGAGCTGATTCACCACTTCAAGCTCTTCACCGAAGGTTTTCACGTGCCGGAAGGCGAGGCGTATGCCGCCGTCGAGCATCCGAAAGGCGAGTTCGGCATCTATCTGATCTCGGACGGCGCGAACAAGCCGTATCGGCTCAAGATTCGCGCGCCGGGGTACGCGCATCTCGCGGCGCTCGACGAAATGGCGCGCGGCCACATGATCGCGGACGCAGTGACGATCATCGGCACGCAGGACATCGTGTTCGGTGAGATCGATCGTTGACCGCGTGCGCCGCGCGAAACGCGATGAATGAAAGAGCGCTGGGTCTGCCGCAGAATCGGCGGCGGGTTTTCGTTCGGTAGGTATTGAAAGAGTCGTGTTCAGAAAATGATCTCAGCTGAAGGCCTGAAAGAAATCGATCGTGCGGTCGCGAAGTATCCCGCCGATCAGAAACAGTCCGCCGTCATGTCGGCGTTGGCCGTCGCCCAGGAAGAGCATGGCTGGCTCTCGCCCGAGCTCATGCAGTATGTCGCCGACTACCTCGGCATGCCGGCTGTCGCCGTGCAAGAGGTCGCGACGTTCTACACGATGTACGAGACCGAGCCCGTCGGCAAGCACAAGATCACGCTCTGCACGAATCTTCCGTGCCAGCTCGGCCCGCACGGCGGTGCCGAGAGCGCGGCTGAATATCTGAAGCAGAAGCTCGGCATCGACTTCGGCGAGACGACGCCCGACGGCAAGTTCACGCTGAAGGAAGGCGAATGCTTCGGCTCGTGCGGCGACGCGCCGGTGCTGCTCGTGAACAACAAGCGCATGTGCAGCTTCATGAGTCGAGAGAAGATCGACCAGCTGCTCGAGGAGCTTTCGAAATGACGTCTTTGCACGATCGTCACATCAAACCGTTGATTCTCGCGGGCCTGACCGGCGAGAACTGGCATCTCGAAGATTACGTCGCGCGCGGCGGCTACCAGCAGCTGCGCCGCATTCTCGAAGAAAAGATCCCCCCTGAGCAGGTCATTGCCGACGTGAAGGCGTCGGGCTTGCGCGGGCGCGGCGGCGCGGGCTTTCCCACAGGCCTCAAGTGGAGCTTCATGCCGCGCCAGTTTCCGGGGCAGAAGTACCTCGTCTGCAATTCGGACGAAGGCGAGCCGGGCACCTTCAAGGATCGCGACATCCTGCGCTGGAATCCGCATTCCCTGATCGAGGGTATGGCGATCGGCGCCTACGCGATGGGGATCACGGTCGGATACAACTACATTCACGGCGAAATCTGGGAAGTCTACGAGCGCTTCGAAGAGGCGCTCGAAGAGGCGCGCCGCGCGGGGTTCCTCGGCGAGAACATTCTCGGCTCGGGTTTCTCGTTCCAGCTTCACGCGCATCACGGCTACGGCGCTTATATCTGCGGGGAGGAGACGGCGCTGCTCGAATCGCTCGAGGGCAAGAAGGGGCAGCCGCGCTTCAAGCCGCCGTTCCCGGCAAGCTTCGGCGTCTACGGCAAGCCGACGACGATCAACAACACCGAGACGTTTGCCGCGGTGCCGTTCCTGCTGGCCGTCGGCCCCCAGAATTATCTCGAGCTCGGCAAGCCGAACAACGGCGGCACGAAGATCTTCTCGGTCTCGGGCGACGTCGAGCGGCCGGGCAACTATGAAGTGCCGCTCGGGACGCCGTTCTCGAAGCTGATGGAGCTCGCGGGCGGCATGCGTGGCGGAAACAAGCTGAAGGCCGTCATTCCCGGCGGCTCGTCGGCGCCGGTCGTGCCCGGTGACATCATGATGCAAACCGATATGGACTACGATTCGATCGCGAAGGTCGGATCGATGCTCGGTTCGGGTGCCGTCATCGTCATGGACGAGACGCGCTGCATGGTGCGCTCGCTGCTGCGCCTGTCGTACTTTTATTTCGAGGAGTCGTGCGGCCAGTGCACGCCTTGCCGCGAAGGCACGGGCTGGCTTTGGCGCGTCGTCAACCGCATCGAGCACGGTCAGGGGCGCAAGGAAGATCTCGATCTCCTGAACTCGGTGGCCGACAACATCATGGGCCGCACGATCTGCGCGCTCGGCGATGCGGCGGCGATGCCGGTGCGCGGCATGCTCAAGCACTATTGGGACGAGTTCGCCTACCACGTCGAGCACAAGCGCTGCCTTGTCGGCGGGCATGCGGGGGCGCATGCGACGGCCGAGGCGGTGCCCGCATAACGGAGGCGTCGGGGCGAGCCCCCGGGGCCATGCGGCACCAGTCCCGCAGCGGCAAGCAATTCATCGCATCGCGGAACGATCGGCGTCTCTCGCGCGGCGAGCGGGGTGCGAGCGAACGAAGGATCGATTGAGGACCCCCAGACCTGCCGCGTTGCGTCAGGCCCCCGGGGGGGACAAGAAAACTTGGGGCGGCCCGGCGTTTTCTTGGGAGCGGTAAATAGGTTAAGGACCATTCACCATCATGGTTGAACTTGAAATAGACGGGAAGAAGGTCGAGGTGCCCGAAGGGAGCATGGTGATCCAGGCTGCCCATAAGGTCGACACGTACATCCCTCACTTCTGCTATCACAAGAAGCTTTCGATCGCGGCCAACTGTCGGATGTGTCTCGTCGAAGTCGAGAAGATGCCGAAGGCGGTGCCGGCCTGCGCGACGCCTGTCTCGGCCGGCATGGTCGTGCGCACGACCTCCGAAAAGGCCGTGAAGGCGCAGCAATCGGTGATGGAATTCCTGCTCATCAATCACCCGCTCGATTGCCCGATCTGCGACCAGGGCGGCGAATGCCAGCTGCAGGACCTCGCCGTCGGCTACGGCAAGTCGGCTTCGCGCTACAGCGAAGAAAAGCGCGTCGTTTTCCACAAGAACGTCGGCCCGCTCATCTCGATGGAAGAGATGACGCGCTGCATCCACTGCACGCGTTGCGTCCGCTTCGGCCAGGAGGTCGCCGGGGTCATGGAGCTCGGCATGCTCGGGCGCGGCGAGAATGCGGAAATCACGACGTTCGTCGGCAAGACCGTCGACTCGGAGCTGTCGGGGAACATGATCGATCTGTGCCCCGTCGGTGCGCTGACGAGCAAGCCGTTTCGCTACAGCGCGCGCACCTGGGAGCTCTCGCGGCGCAAGTCGGTGAGCCCGCACGATTCGGTCGGCGCCAATCTCGTCGTCCAGGTCAAGAACAACCGCGTGATGCGCGTGCTGCCGCTCGAGAACGAGGCGATCAACGAGTGCTGGATCTCGGACAAGGACCGGTTTTCGTACGAGGGGCTCAATAGCGAAGAGCGCCTGACGCAGCCGATGATCAAGCAAGGCGGCCAGTGGATCGAAACCGACTGGCAAACGGCGCTCGAGTATGCGGCGAAATCGCTCAAGGGCATCAAGGACGAGCACGGCGCGAATGCGCTTGCGCTGCTCGGCAGCGCCCACAGCAGCGTCGAAGAGCTGTTCCTGCTGAAGGCGCTCGCGAAGGCGATCGGCACGCCGAACATCGACTTCCGCCTGCGCCAGTCCGATTTCTCGGCCGCGCCGTCGGGCGCGCCGTGGCTCGGCATGCCGCTCGCCGAGCTGTCGACGCTCGACGCCGCGTTCGTCGTCGGTTCGTTCCTGCGCCGCGACCATCCATTGATGGCCGCTCGCTTGCGGCAGGCCGCGAAGGTGGGAGCGAAGCTGCATCTGCTGCAGGCGACGCGTGACAATTCGTTGATCCCGAGCGCGACGTCGATCGTCGCGGCTCCGTCCGAGTGGCTCTCCGCGCTCGCCGGCGTGGCCGGCGCCGTTTCGCAGGCGCGCGGCGTCGCGCTGCCCGAAGGGTTCGGCGGCGTCGAAGTTTCAGCGGCCGCGCAAGACGTGGCCGCGGCGCTGACGACGGGCGAGCGCCGCGCCGTCCTGCTCGGCAACAGCGCGGTCCAGCATCCGGATTTCGCGCGCATCCATGCGCTCGCGCAGTGGATCGCCGACAACACGGGGGCCACGCTCGGCTTTTTGACCGAAGCGGCGAACACGGTCGGCGCTCATGTGGTCGGCGCGCTGCCCGACGCGGGCGGTCTCAATGCGCGCGAGGCGTTCGAAAGCCCGCGCAAGGGCTACATGCTCGTCAACGTCGAGCCCGAGTTCGACACGGCCAATCCGGCGCAAGCGCTAGCGGCGCTACGTCAGGCCGAATCGGTCGTCATGCTGACGGCTTTCAAGACCGGCACCGACTATGCCGACGTCCTGCTGCCGATCGCGCCGTTCTCGGAAACGGCCGGCTCGTTCGTCAATGCCGAGGGTACGTTGCAAGGTTTCAGCGGCGTCGTGCGGCCGCTCGGCGAATCGCGCCCCGCCTGGAAGGTGCTGCGCGTGCTCGGCAACGTGCTGGGCCTCGCCGGCTTCGAGTACGACACCGTCGAGGAAGTCCGCCGCGCGGCCATTGCCGATGGCGAGGGAGCGATCCGCGCCAGGTTGTCCAACCGCGCAGCCGTCGCGCCCGCGTCGAAGGGCGGTCTCGCGAAGCCGGCCGGCTTCGAGCGGATCGCCGACGTGCCGATCTATCACGCCGATCCGATCGTGCGCCGTGCCCCGTCGCTGCACTTGACGGCCGCGGCACGCATGGCACACACGATCGGCTTGCCGGCGGGACTGTTCGACAAGCTCGGCTTGAAAGAGGGCGACGCGGTGCGCGTGCGCCAGGGCGACCGTGCGGTCGTCGCGAGCGCGGTCCGCGACGCGGATCTGGCGGAGACGGTCGTCCGGGTGCCCGCGGCGACGCCCGCGGCGGCGGCGCTCGGCGGCCTGTTCGGTGAACTGCTGGTGGAGAAGGCGTAAATGAGCTTGTTCGATACGATCAATGCGGGCGGCAGCCAGGCGCTCGGCGCGGCATGGCCCACGATCTGGGCGCTCGTTCGCATCGTCGTGGTGTCCGTCGTCATCCTGCTTTGCGTGGCCTACCTGATTCTCTGGGAGCGCAAGCTGATCGGCTGGATGCACGTGCGCCTCGGGCCGAACCGCGTCGGCCCCGCCGGCTTGCTGCAGCCGATCGCCGACGTGCTGAAGCTGCTGTTGAAGGAAGTGATTCAGCCGACCGCCGCGGCGCGCTGGCTCTATCTGATCGCGCCGATCATGGTCGTCGTGCCGGCGTTCGCCGTCTGGGCCGTCATCCCGTTCCAGGCGGGCGCGGTGCTCGGCAACATCAACGCCGGCTTGCTCTACGTCATCGCGATCTCGTCGGTCGGCGTCTATGGCGTGATCCTCGCGGGCTGGGCGTCGAACTCGAAGTATGCGTTCCTCGGCGCGATGCGCGCGGCTGCGCAGATGGTGTCGTACGAGGTGTCGATGGGCTTTGCGCTCGTCGTCGTGCTGATGACCTCGGGCAGCCTCAATCTGTCCGACATCGTCGGCTCGCAGGAGCGCGGCTTCTTCGCGAGCCACGGCCTCACGTTCCTTTCATGGAACTGGCTGCCGCTGCTGCCCGTTTTCGTCGTCTATTTCATCTCGGGCATCGCCGAAACGAACCGCCACCCGTTCGACGTCGTGGAAGGGGAGTCGGAGATCGTTGCCGGCCACATGATCGATTACTCGGGCATGGCGTTCGCGCTCTTCTTCCTCGCCGAGTACATCAACATGATCGTGATCTCGGCGCTGGCGGCGACGCTGTTCCTCGGCGGCTGGAGCGCGCCGTTCGGCTTCCTGTCGTTCATCCCGGGCATCTTCTGGCTCGTCCTGAAGGTGTTCGCGCTGCTGTCGGTGTTCATCTGGGCGCGTGCGACGTTCCCGCGCTATCGCTATGACCAGATCATGCGTCTCGGCTGGAAGGTGTTCCTGCCCGTGACGATCCTCTGGGTCGTGGTGATCGGGTTCTGGATCATGTCGCCGCTGAACATCTGGAAATAGAGGGCGGAACGAAATGACCGCAATTCAAAACTTCTTCAAGACGTTTTTCCTGACCGAGCTCATCAAGGGGCTCGCGCTGACGGGGCGTTATGCCTTCAAGCGCAAGTTCACGGTGCAGTTCCCCGAGGAGAAGACGCCGATCTCGCCGCGCTTTCGCGGCCTGCACGCGCTGCGCCGCTACGAGAATGGCGAAGAGCGCTGCATCGCCTGCAAGCTTTGCGAAGCGATTTGTCCGGCGCTCGCGATCACGATCGAATCGGAAACGCGCGCCGACAATACGCGCCGGACGACGCGTTACGACATCGACCTGACCAAGTGCATCTTCTGCGGTTTTTGCGAGGAGAGCTGCCCTGTCGATTCGATCGTCGAGACGCACATCCTCGAGTACCACGGCGAGAAGCGGGGCGACCTCTACTTCACGAAGGACATGCTGCTCGCGGTCGGCGATCGCTACGAAGCCGAGATCGCCGCGTCGAAGGGCGCCGATGCTCCGTATCGGTAACGAGGATTGACCAACGTAGTCAGTAGTGAGCGGTTGGCGCGGCGGCGTGAGGCCGTCGCGGCAGGGCAGGGCTGTGTGTCCGCGACCGCTTGAGCCTCACGATGGGCTAACGATGAAACGGTGACCATGGAATTCACGACCGTACTGTTCTACATCTTCGCGCTGCTCCTGACGGTGTCAGGGCTGAAGGTGATCACGTCGCGCAACCCCGTCGGGTCCGCGCTCTTTCTCGTGCTCGCGTTCTTCAACGCGGCGGCCATCTGGATGCTGCTCGAGGCCGAGTTCCTCGCGATCCTGCTCGTGCTGCTCTATGTCGGCGCGGTGATGGTGCTGTTTTTGTTCGTCGTGATGATGCTCGACATCAACCTCGACGTGCTGCGGCGCGACTTCAGGCGCTTCGTGCCGATGGCGAGCATCGTCGGCGCGATCATCGTCGTGGAAACGGCGCTGATCCTCTGGCATGGATACGGCGCGACCACGACACCCGTGCGCGACGCGACGACGGGCGGCGGCGCGGCGGCCGCGCTTCCGAACACTTTCCTGATCGGCAAGGCGATCTACACGGATTACGTCTTCGCATTCGAAGTCGCGGGTCTCGTGCTGCTCGTGGCGATCATCGCCGCGATCGCGTTGACGGCTCGCAAGGGCAAGGACAGCAAGCGCCAGCGCGTTTCGGACCAGGTGAAAGTGCGCGCGAAAGACCGCGTGCGAATCGTGAAGATGCCGGCCGAAACGGCGACGCTCGAAACGGGCAAGGGCCCGGACGCGCCGGGCGAGACGGGCGCGAACGTCGGCGCCGGCGCTGTCGGCCACAACGGTTGAGCAACGAGGAGATAAACATGTTGACCCTGGCTCATTACCTCGTGCTCGGCGCGGTCCTTTTCGCGATCAGCATCGTCGGCATTTTCCTGAATCGTCGCAACGTCATCATCATCCTGATGGCGATCGAACTGATGCTGCTCGCGGTGAACACGAACTTCATCGCGTTCTCGCACTATCTCGGCGACGTGCACGGGCAGATCTTCGTGTTCTTCGTGCTGACCGTGGCGGCAGCCGAGGCGGCGATCGGCCTCGCGATTCTGGTGACCCTTTTCCGGACCCTCGACACGATCAATGTCGAGGATCTCGATCAGCTCAAAGGCTAATTTAGGCACTGCGGCCATGACGACACTCAATGAAAATCTCCTGCTGGGCGTCCCGCTCGCACCACTTGCCGGCTCGCTGATCGCGGGGCTCGCGGG